>NZ_JBWKCA010000009.1:0-332367 GCF_056436715.1 Streptomyces sp. NPDC043176 | reverse complement strand
GTGCGGGTTCGGGCCCGGAAGCCTGGGCCCGGCAAAGGGCGCCGTCCGTTGTGCCCACCCGTTCCGCCCCAGCGGAACGATTGCCCACAACGGGGGTGGGCGAAGGCGCCGGGGTGGGCGCCGCATCAGCGGAACGAGGGCCCACAACGGGGTGGGCGGAGGCGCGGGGGTGGGCGCCGCACCAGCGGAACGGTGGCCCACAGCGGACGGGGCGCAGCCCACAACGTGGGTGGGTGGTGGCCCCGCCCCAGCGGGGCGATGGCCAACAGCGGTGGGCGCGGGGGTGGGCACCGCGCCGGCGGAACGAGGGTCCACGACGGGGTGGGCGGAGGCGCGGGGTGGGCCCGCACCGGCGGAACGAGGGCTCACAACGCGCGGGCGCGGGGGTGGGCGCCGCGCCGGCGGAACGAGGGCCCACGACGGGGTGGGCGCCGCCCGGACCGGGGTGGGGTGGTGGAACCTTTGCTGGTCCCGATGGCTTCCTTAAGCGGACCGTAAGAATCCCGACCGGTGTCCTCTGAAGCCCATTTGTCCGGTTCCCGGTCGCTAGCGTGCTGCCGCACCCCCCACCACCCCCGGCACGCAGAGGCAGGCACCCGATGGGTACGAGTTCGCACCGGCGCAGGACGACCACGAGGACCAAGGTCGTCGGAGCGGTCGTCGCGGCAGCCGTCGTCGGCGGCGTGGCCGTCGCCCTGACCGGCACCGCGCAGGCCGCGGCCGTCGGCGCCGCGTACAGCAGGACCAGCTCCTGGAGCGGCGGCTACACCGGCCAGTACGTCGTCACCAACGAGACGAAAGCCGCCCAGTCGGACTGGACCCTGGAGTTCGACCTCCCGGCCGGCACGACCATCGGCTCCCTCTGGAACGGCGAGCACACCGTCTCCGGCCGGCACGTCACCGTGAAGCCCGCGAGCTGGAACCGGCAGCTGGCGCCCGGCCAGTCCGTCACCGTCGGCTTCGTCACGGCGGCCGCGGGCGAGGCCGGCGACCCGGCGAACTGCCTCATCAACAAGGCCGCCTGCTCGGCCGGCGGTCCGGTCCCCACCCCCAGCGGCCGCCCCACCGAGCAGCCCACCGCGACCGCCTCCCCGTCGCCGACCGCCACCGCGAAGCCCACGCCGACCGCCACGGCCACCGCGAGCCCGAAGCCGACCGTCACCGCCACCGTGACGCCCACGCCCACGCCCACCGCGACCTCCACGGGGTCCCCCGCCTCGGCCGCGAAGTACGCCCCGTACGTCGACACCTCGCTCTACCCCGCGTACGACCTGCTCGCGACCGCCGACGCCACCGGCGTCAAGGAGTTCAACCTCGCCTTCATCACCTCCGGCGGCTCCTGCGCCCCGCTGTGGGGCGGGGTCACCGACCTGGCGAACGACAGGGTCGCCGCCCAGATCGGCGCCCTGCGCGGCAAGGGCGGCGACGTGCGCGTCTCCTTCGGCGGCGCCGCCGGCCACGAGCTGGCCCTGAACTGCTCGACCTCCTCGGCGCTGGCCGCCGCGTACGGCAAGGTCGTCGACCAGTACAAGCTGACCAAGGTCGACTTCGACATCGAGGGCGCGGCCCTCCCGGACACCGCCGCCAACACCCGCCGCGCCCAGGCGATCGCCCAGCTCCAGAAGTCCCACCCGGGCCTGAACGTCTCCTTCACGCTGCCGGTCATGCCCGAGGGCCTGACCCAGCCGGGCGTGGACCTGCTCGCCGACGCCAGGCGCAACGGCGTCCGCGTCGACGCGGTCAACATCATGGCGATGGACTACGGACCGGCGTACAGCGCCGACATGGGGACGTACGCGATCCAGGCCGCGACCGCGACCCAGGCCCAGATCAAGGGCGTCCTCGGGCTCTCCGACGCGGCCGCCTGGAAGGCCGTCGCCGTCACCCCGATGATCGGCGTCAACGACGTGGCGAGCGAGGTCTTCAAGGTCGACGACGCCACCCAGCTGGTCGACTTCGCGAAGTCCAAGGGCATCGGCTGGCTCTCGATGTGGTCCTCGACCCGGGACAAGCAGTGCGCCGCCGGCGCCGTGAACTACGCCGACGCCACCTGCTCCTCGATCCTCCAGCAGCCGCTGGCCTTCACGAAGGCCTTCGCCGCCTACAAGTAGGCGTCCCTCCCACACACGTCCCGAGCCCCCACACCCCCCAGGCCCCCACGCCCCCCACACCGCGCGCCCCGGCCGGACTCACCCCACCGCCGACCGGGGCGCGCACCCCTTCCCTCCTTCACCGACCGGCGCGCGAGGTCTCCCCTCGCCGTCGTGGTCGTCGAGGACCGCCCGGGCCCGGCGACGCGGCGGACCCCGCCGAGCGAGCCCGTGCCCGCCGGGCGGGCAGCCCCGGCGGGGGGCCGAACGATCGGGTCGTGCGGCGGGCGGGTTTTCCGGCGGGCCTCCATGCTGGAGGGAGGTCGTGTCGATGGCACCGCGGAGTCGGCGGTCGGAAACCTGCTGGAGGCGGAATGCGCCGAACCGAGGACGTCGCGGCCCGGAAGGCGGAGCGTCGCGAGCACGCCGACTACACCGGCGCCGTCTACGGGTCCATGCTCGCGGCCTCCGTCGTCGTCGGTGCCGGTAGCCTGGGCCGGTTTCCGCGCTTTGAGCTCGTCGTGCTCCTTCTGCTCACCGGCGCGGTGTTCTGGATCGCGCACGTGCACGCGACGCTGTTCGGTGAGCGGCTGGCGCACCGGTCCCCGAGCCGCCGGATCGTGCTGCGCGCCTGCCGTGACGAGTGGCCGATCCTCAAGGCGGCGATTCCGCCCGCCGTGGCGGTCGCGGTCAGTCCGCTCCTGGGGCTGGAGATGGCCGGCACCCTCTGGCTGGCGCTCGGAGTCGCGATCGCCGGTCAGATCGGGTGGTCCGCGGCAGCCGCCCACCGGGTCGGAGCCTCATGGCGCCAGGTGGCCGTCACCGCCACGGTCAACCTGCTGCTCGGCCTGTTCATCGTCGCCTTCAAACTGCTGCTGAAGCACTGAAGCACTGAAGCACTGAAGCAGTGACCCCCTGACTTCCTGACGCACCGACGCCGACGGGGACGCGATCGAGCGCACCGCAAGCGGTGAGCCGGTGTCGATCTCCCGCAACGCCTCACGGCCGAAGGCGGGTTGCCGCGGCCCCTACGCGCACCGCACGGGGACGAAGGGGGGCGCGGGCATCGCTCAGCCCTTCACCGCGCCCCGCATCACCCCGCCCACGATGTGCCGTCCGAACAGGGCGAGCACCACGAGCAGCGGCAGCGTGCCGAGCAGCGCCCCCGCCATCACCACCGACTGGTCGGGCACCGCACCCCGCCCCAGACCGGTGAGCGCCACCTGCACCGTCGGGTTCCCGGTCTGCGTCAGCGCGAGCACCGGCCAGAAGAAGTCGTTCCAGGCCGCCACGAACGACAGCATCCCGAGCACGGCCATCGCGGGCCGCGCCGCCGGCAGCACCACGTGCCACACCGTCCGCGCCGTCCCCGCCCCGTCCATCCGCGCCGCCTCCAGGAGCTCGGACGGCAGTGCCCGCCCCAGGTGCTGGCGCATGAAGAAGACGCCGAAGGCCGACACGAGCGACGGCAGGATCACCGCCTGGAGCTCGTCCGTCCAGCGGAGCCGCGCGATCAGCAGGTAGAGCGGGACCACCCCCAGCTGGGGCGGGATCAGCATCGTGGCGCCCACCAGCAGGAGCAGGGTGCCCCGGAGCCGGAACCGCAGCTTGGCGAAGGCGAAGCCGGCGAGCGTGGAGAACAGCACCGTGCCGGCCGCGACCGCCCCGGCCACCACGGCGGTGTTCGCCAGCGCCTCGCCGAGCCGGGCGTCGGTCCACGCGATCTCCACGTTCCGGGGCAGGTTCCGCCCGAACCGGAAGGGCGGCGGGGTGGCCGCGAGCCGGGTGTTGGTCCGCGAGGCCGCGATCGCCGTCCACACCAACGGGAACAGGGAGACGGCCGTGAACAGGACGAGCAGGGTGTACGTACCCCAGCCGGCCCGCACCGTCCTCATGGCCGCCCCCCGTCGCGTGCGGGAAGTCCGTCCGGCCCGCGCCCCGGCCGCCCGGACCGCCCGAGCCGCCCGGACCGCCCGAGCCGCCCGGACCGCCCGAGCCGCCCGCGCCGCCCGGACCGCCCGCGCCCCGCGCGTACGGACTCCCGGCGTCCGAGCCCCGCCCGTGCCGACCGGGCCGCGCCGAACACGACGACCAGGATCAGGAGCATGGTCCAGGCGATCGCCGCGGCCCGCCCCAGATGGAGGTTCACCCAGCCCTGCTCGTACAGGTAGAGGCCCAGCGTCTGGAACTGGTGGTCCGCGCCGCCCGTCGCCCCCGCCCCGCTGCCGAACAGCAGCGGCTCGCCGAAGAGCTGCATCGCGCCGATCGTCGAGACGAGCACCGTGAAGGCGATCGCCGGCCGCAGCCCCGGCAGCGTCACGTGCAGGAACTGGCGCCACCGCGAGGCCCCGTCCAGCGAGGCCGCCTCGTACAGCTCGGGCGGGACGGTCTGCATCGCCGCCAGGTAGATCAGCGCGTTGTAGCCGGTCCAGCGCCAGATCACGATCGACGCCACCGCCAGCTTCGACGCCCACGGGCCGTTCTGCCAGTCCACCGGATCGAGGCCGGCCAGACCGAGCGCCCAGTTGGCCATCCCGTGGTCCCGGCCGAAGAACAGCGCGAACACCAGGGTCGCCGCCGCCACCGACGTGGCGTACGGAGCGAGCGCCACGACCCGGAACACCCCCCGGGCCCGCAGCCGCACGTCGAGCAGGTGCGCCACGCCGAGCGCCAGCAGCAGCTGCGGGACGGTGGCGAGGACCCCGATGGCGACCGTGTTCCCCAGGGCGTTCCAGAAGAACTCGTCGTCGACGAGGCGCGCGTAGTTGTGCGCCCCCACCCACTGCCGCTCGTCCGGGGCGGTCAGCTCCATCCGGTACAGCGACGCCCAGGCGGTGGCGGCCAGCGGGAACACCCCGAAGGCGCCGAAGAACACGAAGAACGGCGCGACGAGCACGTACGGGGTCCAGCGCGAGCCCGTACGGACGCGCCGGGGCGCGGCGCGACGGCCCGGACGCCGGGCGCCGCGGGCCCGGCCGCGCGGGTCCGGCCCGCCCGCCGGTCCCGGTGTGGTCGTCGTCCGTGTGGTCCCGGCCGCTCCGGCCGGCGTGTCGTCCGTCATCGCGGTCACCGGTCCAGCGCGTTGTCGATCGCCTTCATCGCCGCCCGCCACGCGGAATCGGGCGACCGGCCCGTCTGGTCGACCTGGAGCATCCCGACGTCGGCCAGGGCCTGCCAGACCAGGGCGTCCTTCGGGCCGATGGGGGCCCGGGGGACGCCGAGCGCCGCCCTGGCGAAGATCGCGCCGACCGGGGCGTCGCCGAAGTAGGGGTGGCGGGCGTCGGCGACGGCCGGGAGGGCGTACGCGGCCGAGGCGCTCGGGAAGCTGCCGCGCCGTGCGAAGAGCGTCGCCTGCTGGGCGGGCGCGGTCAGCCAGGCGGCGAGCCGGGCAGCCTCGGCGCGCTGCCGCCCGGCGGACGGCACGACGAGGAAGGAGCCGCCCCAGCTGCCCGGCCGGGGCGCCGGGGCGACGTCCCACCGGCCGCGCCCGGCCGGGCCCGCCTTGTCCTCGATGTAGCCGAGCATCCAGGCGGGGCAGGCGATGGTGGCGAACGCGCCGTTCGCGAAGGCCTGGTCCCAGCCGGGGGTGAACTGCTGGAGCCGGGCGGTCAGTCCCTGCCGGGCGAACGCGGCGGCGAGGTCCCAGGCCGCGCGTACGGCGGGGTTCTCCGCCACGATCAGTTCGCCCCGCTCGTCGTAGAAGCGGGGGGACACCCCGCCGGTGACCGCCGCGAGGACCCCGGACGCGGAGTCGGTGAAGGCCGTGCCCTCCGGCGCCCGCTCGCGGTAACGGAGCCCCGCCGCCAGGTACTTGCGCCAGTCCCCGGCCCACAGTCGCCCGACGGCGTCCCGCTCGGTGGGCAGTCCGGCCCGGGCGAAGAGGTCCTTGCGGTAGCAGACGGCCTGCGGCCCGATGTCGGTGCCGAGCGCGAGGGTGCGGCCGTCGCGGGTGGTGCCCTGCGCCCACTTCCACGGCAGGAACGCCCGCCGGTCGACGCCGGGGGTCGTGCCGAGCTCGTCGAGCCGGCCCGCCTGGGTGTCGAGCACCTCGGCGATGTTGCCGACCTCGACGGCCTGGACGTCGGCGAGGCCGGAGCCGGCGGTGAGGTGGGTGAGCAGCTGCGGGTAGTAGACGTCGTTGCGGGTGAGGGAGGTCTGCCGGACGGCGACGTCCGGGTGGAGCCGCATGTACGCGTCGTAGAGGCCGGCCTCCTGGTAGCCGAAGGTGCCGAACACGCCGACGGTGAGGGTGACGGGCCGCCCGCGGCCGTCGACCGGGTCCCCCGCGGCGGCCGGGCGCGGTTCGGCCGGGTCGGTCGCGCAGCCGGCGGAGGGCCCCAGGCCGAGCAGGAGCGCGAGCGCGAGGGCGAGCGCGTGCGCCCCACTGCCCGTCCGTCTCCGGTTCCGTCTCCACCCCATGGCGCCCGACCGTAGTGCGGCGCCTTCCGCGGGGCCGGGGGCAGCTCGCCGGGAGGACGCGACTCGCCGCGCGCGCTCACCCGTTCGGCCGAGGATCGTCGAACGTCTTCGACGACGTAGGGACCTTGACCGTGTTCTGACGACGACTCAATAGTGGGAGCGCTCCCATTCAATCTTCGACAGGACACCCATGCGCAGAACACGTCACCTCCTGGCGGGGCTGGCCCTCACCGCCGGCCTCCTCGCCGGAGCCGCACCCGACGTCCTGGCGGCACCGGCACCCCTCGACACGGCCACCACCAGCGCCTCGTACAGCTGGAAGAACGTCCGGATCGACGGCGGCGGCTTCGTCCCCGGCATCGTCTTCAACCGGGCCGAGAAGAACCTCGTCTACGCCCGCACCGACATCGGCGGCGCCTACCGCTGGAACCAGCCCACCGCCACCTGGACCCCGCTCCTCGACTCCGTCGACTGGGACCACTGGGGCCACACCGGGGTCGTCGCCCTCGCCTCCGACAGCGTCGACCCGAACCGGGTGTACGCGGCCGTCGGCACGTACACCAACGACTGGGACCCCGGCAACGGCGCCGTCCTGCGCTCCGCCGACCGGGGCGCCACCTGGCAGCGCGCCGACCTCCCCTTCAAGCTAGGCGGCAACATGCCGGGCCGCGGCATGGGCGAACGCCTCGCGATCGACCCGCACAGGAACAGCGTCCTCTACCTCGGCGCGCCCAGCGGCAACGGCCTCTGGCGCTCCACCGACTCCGGCGCCACCTGGGCGAAGGTCACCTCCTTCACCAACCCCGGGAACCACCAGCAGGACCCCACCGACACCAGCGGCTACAACTCCGACGAACAGGGCGTCGTCTGGGTCACCTTCGACGAGTCCACCGGCACCCCCGGCACCGCCACCCGCACGATCTACGCCGGCGTCGGAGACAAGGACAACGCCGTCTACCGCTCCACCGACGCCGGCGCCACCTGGTCCCGCCTCCCCGGCCAGCCCACCGGGTACCTCGCCCACAAGGGCGTCCTCGAAGCGGCGAACGGCTACCTCTACCTCGCCTACAGCGACAAGGCCGGCCCCTACGACGGCGGCAAGGGCCAGGTCTGGCGGTACGCCACCGCCACCGGCGCGTGGCAGGACGTCAGCCCCGTCGCCGAGGCCGACACCTACTACGGCTTCAGCGGCCTCACCGTCGACCGGCAGCGCCCCGGCACCGTCATGGTCTCCGGCTACAGCTCCTGGTACCCCGACACCCAGATCTTCCGCTCCACCGACAGCGGCGCCACCTGGACCAGGGCCTGGGACTACACCTCGTACCCCGACCGGACCGAGCGCTACACGATGGACGTCTCCTCTTCTCCCTGGCTGACCTGGGGCGCCAGCCCCGCCCCGCCCGAGAAGTCGCCGAAGCTCGGCTGGATGACCGAGGCCCTGGAGATCGACCCCTTCGACTCGAACCGCATGATGTACGGCACCGGGGCCACGCTCTACGGCACCACCGAACTCGCCGCGTGGGACACGGGCGGAAAGTTCACGATCAGGCCGATGGTCCAGGGCCTGGAGGAGACCGCCGTCCTCGACCTGGCCTCCCCGCCCACCGGGGCCCCGCTGATCAGCGCCCTCGGCGACATCGGCGGCTTCCGCCACACGGACCTCACCAAGGTCCCGCCGATGATGTTCACCGGACCCGACTTCACCTCCACGACCAGTGTCGACTTCGCCGAGACCAAGCCCGACACCGTCGTACGGGCCGGCCACCTCGACGGCGGTCCCCGCGTCGCCTTCTCCACCGACAACGGCGCCAACTGGCGTGCCGGACAGGAGCCTTCGGGCGTCACCGGCGGCGGCACCGTCGCCGCGTCCGCCGACGGCACCCGCTTCGTCTGGAGCCCGGACGGCGCCGGCGTCCACACCGGCACCGGAGGCGCCTGGACGCCCTCCACCGGCATCCCGGCCGGAGCGACCGTCGAGTCCGACCGCGTCGACCCGCTGACCTTCTACGGCTTCAAGGCCGGCACCTTCTACGTCAGCACGGACGGCGGCGCGAGCTTCACCGCGAAGGCCGCCGGCCTCCCCGCCACCGGCCCGGCCCGCTTCAAGGCCGTCCCGGGCCGGAAGGGCGACATCTGGCTCGCCGGCGGCTCCACCGACTCCACCTACGGCCTCTGGCACTCCACCGACGGCGGCGCCGCCTTCACCCGCGTCACCGGTGTCGACCAGGCCGACACCGTCGGCTTCGGCAAGGCCGCCCCGGGAGCCTCGTACCCCGCCCTCTACAGCAGTGCGAGGATCGGCGGCGTCCGCGGCGTCTTCCGCTCCACCGACGCGGGCGCGAGCTGGGTCCGCGTCAACGACGACGCCCACCAGTGGGGCTGGACCGGCGCCGCGATCACCGGCGACCCCCGCGTCTACGGCCGCGTGTACGTCTCCACCAACGGACGCGGCATCGTCTACGGCGACACCACCGAGACCGGCGGCGGGGACGGCGGCGGCACCGACCCCGGCACCCCGCCCACCGGCGGCTGCAAGGTCGCCTACAAGGTCACCCACCAGTGGCAGGGCGGCTTCCAGGCCGACGTCACCCTCACCAACACCTCCACCACCCCCTGGACCGGCTGGCAGCTCGGCTGGGACTACCCCGCCGGCCAGCGGATCGGCCAGATGTGGAACGCCGTCCCGGACCGGACCGGCACCGCCGTCACCGCCCGGAACGCCGGCTGGAACGGCTCCGTCGCCGCCGGCGCCTCCGCCTCCTTCGGCTTCACCGGCAGCTGGACCGGCACCAACCCCGCACCCGCGGCCTTCACCCTCGGAGGTGCGACGTGCTCCGTCGCCTGATCGCCGCGGCGGCGCTCCTGGCCGCCGCCCTCACCACCCTGCCCGCCGGCGCCGCCTCGGCCGCCGACACCCCGCTGCGGGACCTCGCCGCCGCCCGCGGCGTCTACCTCGGCACCGCCGTCACCTCCGGAAGGCTCACCGGCGGGTACGCGGACGTCGCCGGGGCCCAGTTCGGCTCGGTCACCCCCGGCAACGAGATGAAGTGGGGCTCCGTCGAACCCACCCGCGGCACCTACGACTGGGCCGGCGCCGACCGCGTCGTCGCCTTCGCCGAGGCCCACGGCCAGCGGGTGCGCGGCCACACCCTCGTCTGGCACAGCCAGCTGCCGTCCTGGGTCACGTCCGGCACCTGGACCGCCGACGCGCTCCGCACCCTCATGACCGACCACATCGCCGCCGAGGCGGGCCGCTACAAGGGCCGCGTCGACCACTGGGACGTCGTCAACGAACCCCTGAACGACGACGGCACCCTGCGCCGGTCCGTCTTCGGCGCCACCCTCGGCGAGTCGTACATCGCCGACGCCTTCCGCGCCGCCCGCGCCGCCGACCCCGCCGCGAAGCTGTACCTCAACGACTACTCCACCGACGCCGTCGGCCCCAAGAGCGACGGCATGTACGCGCTGGTCAAGCGGCTCCTCGCCCAGGGCGTCCCGGTCGACGGCGTCGGCTTCCAGGCGCACCTCGTCCTCGGCCAGGTCCCGGCCTCCCTGGAGACCAACCTGCGCCGCTTCTCCGACCTGGGCGTCGACGTGGCCGTCACGGAGCTGGACATCCGCATGACCCTGCCCGCGACCGAGGCGAAGCTCGCCCAGCAGAGGAGCGACTACGCCACCGTCGTCCGCTCCTGCCTCGCCGTCACCCGCTGCGCCGGCGTCACCGTCTGGGGCTTCACGGACTCCGACTCCTGGATCCCGGACTTCTTCCCCGGCCAGGGCGCGGCGACCCCGTACGACGAGGACCTCGCCCCGAAGCCCGCGTACGCCGGAATCGCCGGGGCCCTCGCCCCGGTCACCCCGCCCGCCCCCGGTGTGTGCTCCGTCACATACGCCGTCACCAGCCAGTGGACGGGTGGCTTCACGGCCCAGGTCACCGTCCGCAACACGGGCACCACCCCGCTGAACGGCTGGACCGCCCGCTGGACCCAGCCCGCCGGTCAGCGGGTCACCCAGGCCTGGAACGCCACGGTCACCCAGACCGGCGCGGAGGTGACGGCCATCCACCTCTCCTACAACGCGACGCTCGCCCCGGGCGCCTCGACCGCCTTCGGCTTCAACGGCGCCTGGACGGGCACCAACCCGCCCCCGACCGCCTTCACCTGCGCGTGAGGCACACGAAAACGACCGAGGCCCCGGTTCTTGCGAACCGGGGCCTCGGCCTTCAGGGTGAGTAACGGGACTCGAACCCGCGACATCCTGGACCACAACCAGGTGCTCTACCAACTGAGCTATACCCACCATGACCGGCGGTTTTCCCGAAGGTTTCCCTGACCGGCCGAGAAGAAGTCTACAGGGTCCTGGAGGGTGCTCGCGCCCGCGTTTCCCGAGCGGGTTCCGAGGGCGCGAGCGGGCGGCTATTCGGCGGGCAGGACGTGGCGGGCCGCGATCTGCTTCGCGGTCTCCGAGTCGGGGCCGGGCTGCGGGACGAAGACCGCCTCGCGGTAGTAGCGCAGCTCGGCGATGGACTCGCGGATGTCGGCGAGCGCCCGGTGGTTGCCGTTCTTCTCCGGACTGTTGAAGTACGCCCTCGGGTACCAGCGGCGTGCCAGCTCCTTGACCGAGGACACATCGACGATCCGGTAGTGCAGGTGGTTCTCCAGGGCCGGCATGTCCCGCGCGAGGAAGCCTCGGTCCGTGGAGACCGAGTTCCCGCACAGCGGAGCCTTGCCGGGCTCCTTCACGTGCTCGCGGATGTACGCCAGGACCTGGGCCTCGGCGTCGGCGAGCGTCGTCCCGCCGGCGAGCGCGTCGAGCAGCCCCGAGGACGTGTGCATCTGCCGCACGATCTCGGGCATGGTCTCCAGGGCGGCGTCCGGCGGACGGATCACGATGTCCACGCCTTCGCCGAGCACGTTCAGTTCCGAGTCGGTGACCAGCGCGGCCACCTCGATGAGTGCGTCGTCCGTCAGCGAGAGCCCGGTCATCTCGCAGTCGATCCACACCATGCGATCGTTCATGTGTCCACCTTAGGGTGTGCCGACCTCCGCCGAGCAGGCCGACGGGCGCCCGGGGGAGGTGTCCCCGGGCGCCCGTCGGTCCTGCGGTGCGCGGCTTGTGGCCGTGCGGGTCTTCGATTACTGCGCGCTGCGCTGGCCCGGCAGGGAGGCGCGGCCCGGCGCGTAGGCGTCGGACTGCGGCTTGCCCGGGTCCAGCGGGCGCCGGACGCCCACCGGGACCTGGACGGGCACGACCGGGTCGAGCACGGCCGTGCCGGCCTCGCCCTGCGGCCGCCGCGCGCGGTACGCCGCCCGGTAGGCGGCCGGCGAGGAGCCGAGCTGGCGCCGGAAATGGCCGCGCAGCGCCACCGGGGAGCGGAAGCCGCACCTGCCCGCGACCTCGTCGACCGAGTAGTCGGAGGTCTCGAGCAGCCGCTGCGCCTGGAGCACCCGCTGGGTGATCAGCCACTGGAGGGGCGCCGAGCCCGTCAGCGAGCGGAACCGGCGGTCGAAGGTCCGCCGCGACATGTACGCGCGGGCCGCCAGGGTCTCCACGTCGAACTGCTCGTGGAGGTGCTCCAGCGCCCAGGCGACGACCTCGGCCAGCGGGTCGGCGCCGATCTCCTCTGGTAAAGACCTGTCGAGGTAGCGCTCCTGACCGCCGCTGCGCCGTGGCGGGACGACCAGCCGGCGCGCCAGCGCGCCCGCGGCCTCGGTGCCGTGGTCGGTCCGCACGATGTGCAGACACAGGTCGATTCCGGCCGCGGTGCCGGCGGAGGTCAGCACGTCCCCGTCGTCGACGAAGAGCTCCCGCGGGTCCACGTGGACCGACGGATAGCGCTTGGCGAGCGTCGGCGCGTACATCCAGTGCGTGGTCGCCGGCCGGCCGTCGAGCAGGCCGGCCGCGGCGAGGACGAACGCACCGGTGCACAGGCCGACGATCCTGGCCCCCTCCTCGTGCGCGCGGCGCAGCGCCTCGAGTGCCTCCGGCGGCGGCGGCGAGGTGATCGACCGCCAGGCCGGGACGACGACGGTCCCCGCGCGGCTGATCGCCTCCAGGCCGTACGGCGCGGTGAGTTCGAGCCCGCCCGTGGTGCGGAGCGGACCGTCCTCGCCGGCGCAGACGAGCAGCCGGTAACGGGGCACTCCGGCGTCCTGCCGGTCGATGCCGAACACGGAGAGCGGGATGGAGCTCTCGAAGATGGGGCCGCCGCTGAACAGCAGCACCGCGACGACTTCGCGACGGCGGCGCCCGGACAGCTTCCGTGCGGCCTCCGGTGCGGCGGAGTCCTGGCTCATGACGCTAAGCCCCCCTCGGTGTTCGCGTCTCCCTGGTCGTGTCGCTGCTGCACGTTTCCCCTCGGTTTTGCACGAGACCCCAGTCTTCGGTACCCATGATCGAATCTACTGTGTCCCGTGGCACCGGCGTGACAAGTTCTCCATCCGGTGGAATGTCGACAAGGCAACTTGGCGTGAAGCGATCGATCGCGATGTCTCCCCTCCCGTGGGCGCGCGACGGCGGACACGGCGGCGAACGACCCCGTACATGGGGGGTGCGGGGCCTGGGGCCAGGGCGCTGGGCGGTCCCTGTACCGGGGTTGGGCAATCGTTCCGCCAAGGACTCGCCGACACGTGGAACTTGGCTGAAAACATATGGGGTCGGGTGTGCGAACCTGTCAACTCGAAGGGGTGCGGGGGCGTCCGGCGGCCCGCTCAGGCCCGCTCGCGCCGCCCGCCGCCGAGGCCCTCGGCGCGCAGTGCGCGCTCCGAGCGGCGCAGCAGCACCCGGCAGGCCGCGGTCACCGAGACGAGCCCGAAGGCGGTCACGGCCGCCCCGCCGAGCGAGGTGCCGTAGACGAGGAGCACGACCGGGACCAGGACGCAGCAGAAGACCGCCCAGCGGACGACGTCGTCGGCCGGGCCCCCGGTTCCCGCTCTCTTTCCCCCCGCCGGACCCCGGTCCGGCGCCGCGACGGCGGCGGAGGTCGGCGCGGGGGCGGGCGCCCGGCGGCGGCCGCGGGGCGCGCCGAGGGTGGGGGAGGGGGCGGCGGAGGTCTGGCCGGCGGCGGTCGGTGGTGCGGGCACGGGCGGTCTCCCTGCGACGGTGGGCTGGACCTGTGGCAACGAGGAGCGGAACGTTCCGGTCACTCTGGGCGACGTCCGTTTGGCCCCCGTACGGACGCCTGTAGGGCACAACCGGCATTGCCAGATCCCGAGCCGCTCGTGCATGCTCCCTGGGACGCCGCGCGCGAGCGGCGAGCGCCCGCCGGGAGGGGAACGGCGGGCTCTGGGCAGGAGAGGAGTGGCGCCGTACCCTTGGGGGTATGGGGTTGGGAAGATGATTCCCGGACACAGCTCCGCCGTCACCCGTCGTTCGTCCCCTCTTTTCCCCGTCCCTTCCCACGAGGACCCTCTTCGCCGAGACACCGATGGCCGGTCACGAATTCCCCGAACCCGCGGACCGCAAGCGCGTCGCCGATTCCACGGTCGACCCCCTGGCGGTAGAACAGCCACGTCACGCCTGCGACCCGGCTTTCCGGCACGGCGTCGTCGTCGGCTTCGACGGCTCCACGTCCAGTGAGCGGGCCCTCGCGTACGCCATCGGCATGGCCAGGCGTTCCGGATCGGGCCTGATCATCGTGCACGTGGCCAACCGGTTGCCCACCACGGTGTGGGCCGGCTGCGAGCCGCCCGTCTTCGTCGACGTGCCCGATCACCGCACCGAGGTCCTGGGCCTGGAGCTGGCCTGCGCCGAGCACCTCTCCGAGGTGCCGTGGATCCTCGTCGAGCGCGGCGGGGACATCTGCCACGAGCTGGAGGAGGTCGGCCGCGAGTACTCGGCCGACGCCATCGTGGTCGGCTCCACGCACGGCATCGTCGGGCGGATCTTCGGCTCGGTGGCCGGCCGTCTCGCGCGCCGTGCCCAGCGTCCCGTCATCGTCATCCCGTAACCCTTCCGGGGGAACTCCGCGGCCCTGCGCGACCCCACCGCGGTGTGCGGGGACCCGTGGTGACGCGCGCCGCGCGAACCCTCCGTGACCGCCGGGCGGACCCCGTGCCGGCCTCGCGCGGGCCGGCCGTCCCGTGTCCGCGACCCCCTCGCTCCGGACGGTCTGTCAGGCCTTCCTCCCAACTGTCGTCATCCGGCCATAAATTCGGCCTTCCTCAGGTGAATTGTGTGCTTGTGAAGGGTACATAAAGACCACTGGAACGCAGCAGCTCACGCAGCACGACTGCACACTGAAGGGAGCCCGCCGTGGACAACGAAGTCGCCGCGGGAAACACCGCCTCCACTCTCGGACACCTCGCTCTCGGACTGACCCTGCTGGCCTTCGGCCTGGGCGGCACGGGGGTCGTCGACAACGTCGCGGCAGCCGATGCCGCGGGCCTCGCCACCTGGGTCGGCGGGGTCACGCTCTTCCTCGTCGGTCTCCTCGCCCTCAGGGCGGGCGACAAGGGCGAGGGCACCGCGTACGCGGGGCTCGGCGCCTTCTGGTTCACCTGGGGCACCGGGGTCGGCGGCGCCGACTCGGCCGACGCGGCGGGCCTGTTCCTCCTCCTGTGGGCGCTCCTCGCGCTCACGCTGACCGTGGCCTCATCGGGCAGCGGACTCTTCGGACAGGGCACGTACGGGCTGCTGTTCGTCTCGCTGCTGCTGCTCGGCGTCGGCGCCGTCGTCGACAACGGCGCCCTGGGGAAGGCGGGCGGCTGGGTCGCCGCCCTGGCCGGCCTCCTCGCCTGGTACGGCGCCACGGCGGCGGTGGCGGGCTGGCCGACGTCGCTCCGCCGGGCCGACCGGAGCGCGGCCGCGGCGAGCTGAGCCGTACGGAAAAGCGGGCCCCTCGCACCTGGGTGTGCGAGGGGCCCGCTTCGGTGTCCGGTCGACCCGCCGGGGGACAGGCCCGGCGGTGCGGCTCGGGGGGACAGGCCCCGAGACCGCTCCTACTCGACCGTGACGGACTTGGCCAGGTTGCGCGGCTTGTCGATGTCGCGGCCCATGGCGAGCGCCGTGTGGTAGGCGAGGAGCTGGAGCGGGATGCCCATCAGGATCGGGTCCAGCTCGTCCTCGTTCTTCGGCACGACGATGGTGTGGTCGGCCTTCGCCTGCGGCTGGTGCGCGACCGCGAGGATGCGGCCGCTGCGGGCCTTGATCTCCTCCAGCGCGGCGCGGTTCTTCTCCAGCAGGTCGTCGTCGGGGACGATCGCGACCGTCGGCAGGGCCGGCTCGATGAGGGCGAGCGGGCCGTGCTTCAGCTCGGAGGCGGGGTAGGCCTCGGCGTGGATGTAGGAGATCTCCTTCAGCTTGAGGGAGGCCTCCAGGGCGACGGGGTAGCCGCGCACCCGGCCGATGAACATCATCGACTGGGCGCCCGCGTACTCCGCGGCGATCTTCTTGATCTCGTCCTCGGTCTCGAGGATCTCGCTGATCTGCGCGGGCAGCTTGCGCAGGCCCTCGATGATCCGCTTGCCGTCGGTGACGGACAGGTCGCGGATGCGGCCCAGGTGCAGGGCGAGCAGCGCGAACGCGGTGACCGTGTTCGTGAAGCACTTGGTGGAGACGACGCAGACCTCGGGACCGGCGTGGACGTACACGCCGCCGTCGGCCTCGCGGGCGATGGCGGAGCCGACGACGTTGACGACGCCGAGGACGCGGGCGCCCTTCCGCTTGAGCTCCTGGACGGCGGCGAGCACGTCGTAGGTCTCACCGGACTGGGAGACGGCGATGTACAGGGTGTCGGGGTCCACGACCGGGTTGCGGTAGCGGAACTCCGAGGCCGGCTCGGCGTCGGCGGGGATGCGGGCCAGCGACTCGATGAGGCCGGCGCCGATGAGACCGGCGTGGTACGAGGTGCCGCAGCCGAGGATCTTGATGCGGCGGATGGAGCGGGCCTCGCGGGCGTCCAGGTTCAGGCCGCCGAGGTGCACGGTGGAGAAGCGGTCGTCGATCCGGCCGCGCAGCACGCGGTCGACCGCGTCGGGCTGCTCGGAGATCTCCTTGTGCATGTACGTGTCGTGGCCGCCCATGTCGTAGGAGGCGGCCTCCCACTCGACGGTCTCGGGGGTCGCGGTGGTGGAGGCGCCCGCGACGGTGTAGGTGCGGAAGTCGTCGGCCTTGAGGGTGGCCATCTCGCCGTCGTCGAGGGTGACGACCTGGCGGGTGTGGGCGATCAGGGCGGCGACGTCGGAGGCGACGAGCATCTCCTTCTCGCCGATGCCGAGGATGACCGGGGAGCCGTTGCGGGCCACCACGATGCGGTCGTTGAAGTCGGCGTGCATCACGGCGATGCCGTAGGTGCCCTCGATGACCTTGAGCGCCTCGCGGACCTTGTCCTCGAGGGTCTCGGCCTGGGAGCGGGCGATGAGGTGGGTGATGACCTCGGTGTCCGTCTCGGAGGCGAAGACGACGCCGTCGGCCTCCAGCTTGGCGCGGAGCTCCTGGGCGTTGTCGACGATGCCGTTGTGGACGACGGCGACCTTGTTCTCGGGGTCCAGGTGCGGGTGCGAGTTGACGTCGCTCGGCGCGCCGTGGGTGGCCCAGCGGGTGTGGGCGATGCCGGTGGTGCCGGTGAAGCGCTTGGGGACGCGGGCTTCGAGGTCGCGGACCCGGCCCTTGGCCTTCACCATCTTCAGGCCGGTGGCCTTCGGGCTGGTGATGACCATGCCGGCGGAGTCGTAACCCCGGTACTCGAGGCGCTGCAGGCCTTCCAGCAGCAGCGGGGCGACGTCGCGCTTACCGATGTAACCGACAATTCCGCACATAAAGGTGAAACCCCTCCAGATCGGTGAGTGTGCCCGGCCGTGGCTCAGCCGTAGACGATGCGGCGCAGCTGCCGGAGCGACAGCTCCTGCGGCGCCACGGCCCGGTGCGGCAGCTCCCCCGAGATCCGTTCGAAGATCTCGGCGTTCACCGCCCCGCCGGACTGCAGTTCGCGGTGGCGGCGGCGGACGAACTCCTCGGTCGTCTCGTCGAAGTACGCCAGCACGTCGAGCACCACCCGGGCGGCCTCACCGCGCTGGAGCGCGGTGCTGCGGACCAGGTGGTCGATGAGGTCGTCATGCGACGGGCGGCGTTCGAGCACCCGTCGATATTGAGGGCTGACCCCGGCCCAACGCAAGAATCCTGCCCGAAATCGGGCAGGCGTGCCATGATCATCGACGGGAAGCGGGTTGTTGGTCCAGACCTTGACCGAAGGTGAGGGGGCGGTACGCAAGGTGACCGAGCGGATATACAGACAGATACATACGGACGCGCCGATCGCCCGAAGGGGAGCTTGCCCGTGACACAGCGCCGAAGGATTCCACGCCTGATCGGTTCCCTCCTCCTCTTCGCGTCCGCGGGCGTCGCCTGCGGCGAGGCCGCCGCGGACACCAGGACCGCCGCCGCCGAGCCCGAGGTCCGCCCGCTCGGCCGGATCGTCCCCGTCCCCGCCTCCGTCGCCCCCGGCGGCGAGCCGTACACCCTCACACCCGCCACCCGCATCGGCGTCGACGGCACCTCCCACGAGTCCAGGGCCGTCGGCCGCTACCTCGCCGGGCTGCTCCGCCCCGCCACCGGCTTCCCGCTCCCCGTCGTCGACGAGGCCGCCGCCCGGGGCGGCATCCGCCTCCGGCTCAGCGCCGAGGACACCGCGCTCGGCGACGAGGGCTACCGGCTCGCCTCGGGCCCCGACGGCGTCACCCTCACCGCCCACGAGCCCGCCGGCCTCTTCCGCGGCGTCCAGACCCTGCGCCAGCAGCTGCCCTCGGCCGTCGAACGCGGGACCCTCCAGGCCGGCCCCTGGAAGATCGCGGGCGGCACCGTCACCGACACCCCGCGCTACGCCTACCGGGGCGCGATGCTCGACGTCTCGCGCCACTTCTTCACCGTCGCCGAGGTGAAGCGGTACATCGACCAACTCGCCCTCTACAAGATCAACACCCTCCACCTGCACCTCTCCGACGACCAGGGCTGGCGCATCGCCGTCGACTCCTGGCCGCGCCTCACCGCCCACGGCGGCTCCACCGAGGTCGGCGGCGGCCCCGGCGGCTTCTACACCAAGGACCAGTACGAGGAGATCGTCCGGTACGCCGCCTCCCGCTACCAGGAGGTCGTCCCCGAGATCGACATGCCGGGCCACACCAACGCCGCCCTCGCCTCCTACGCCGAGCTCAACTGCGACGGCGTCGCCCCGCCCCTCTACACCGGCATCAAGGTCGGCTTCAGCAGCCTCTGCACGACCAAGCCCGTCACGTACGACTTCGTCGACGACGTGATCCGCGAGATCGCCGCCCTCACCCCCGGCCGCTACGTCCACATCGGCGGCGACGAGGCCCGCTCCACCAGCCACGACGACTACGTCGCCTTCATGGACCGGGTCCAGCCCGTCGTCGCCCGGCACGGCAAGACCGTCATCGGCTGGCACCAGCTCACCGGCGCCACCCCCGCCCCCGGCGCCCTCGTCCAGTACTGGGGCCTCGACCGCACCCCCGCCGCCGAGAAGGACCGCGTCGCCGAGGCCGCGCGCGGCGGCACCGGACTGATCCTCTCGCCCGCCGACCGCGCCTACCTCGACATCAAGTACACCAAGGACACCCCCCTCGGCCTCACCTGGGCCGGGACCGTCGAGGTCCGGCGGTCGTACGACTGGGACCCGGCGACCTACCTCCCGGGCGTCCCGGAGACCGCCGTCCGCGGCGTCGAGGCCCCCCTCTGGACCGAGACCCTCGCCACCCCCGCCGACCTCGACGTCATGGCCTTCCCCCGGCTCCCCGGCATCGCCGAACTCGGCTGGTCCCCGGCGTCCACCCACGACTGGGAGACCTACAAGGTGCGCCTGGCCGAACAGGCCCCCCGCTTCGACGCCCTCGGCATCACCTACTACAGGTCCCCGCAGGTGCCCTGGCCGGCGGAGTAGCCGGGCATGACGACGGGCCCCGGCGGAGGACCGTACTCCGCCGGGGCCCGTGTCGGTCCGGGAAAGGATCAGGCGAACCGGGCGATGGGGTTCACCAGGTCGCCGACGAGCTGGAGGGCCGCCGACGGGTCCGCGAGGTCGACCATCTGCTTGTTGTTGCGCAGCTGGAGGCGGTTGAGCGCGGAGAGGGCGAAGGTGTCGGCGAACATGTCGTACTGCGCGAAGCGGTCCGACAGCTCCGGCCTGGAGGCCTGGTAGCCGTGCACGCACTCCGCGACCGTGCGCCAGAACGCGTCCTCGTCGAGGACGCCCTCCGCGGCCAGGGTCGCGCCCAGGAAGCGGAAGAAGCAGTCGAAGACGTCGGTGAAGACCGAGAGGAGCTTCATGTCCTCCGGGATCTCGGCACGGACGCGCTCGACGGCCGGCGGCAGCACCGCCGCCGGGTCCATGACGACGATCTCCTCGGCGATGTCCTTGAAGATCGCGCGGGAGACCGAGCCCTGCTCGTCGAGGACGAGGATGACGTTCTCGCCGTGCGGCATGAAGGCCAGGTCGTAGGCGTAGAAGCTGTGCAGGACCGGCAGGAGGTAGGCGTCCAGGTACCGGCGCAGCCAGACGGTCGCCTCCTGGCCCGACTCCTTGATCAGCGCGCCCGCGAAGGACGCTCCCGCGTGGTCCACGTGCAGGAGCGAGGCCATCGTGGCGAGGCGCTCGCCCTCGGCGAGGGACGGCACCGGGGACTCGCGCCAGAGGGCGGCGAGCATCTTGCGGTAGGGGGAGTAGCGGTCGGTGGCGGCCTCGTACTCCAGGTGCCGGTAGCCGACGGCGGCGCGCTCGCGGATGATCGTGAAGCGGGCCGCGGCGAAGACGGAGTCGGACTCGATCAGCTGGTGCAGCCAGTCGTTGATGGCCGGGGTGGCCTCCATGTAGGCGGCCGAGAGGCCGCGCATGAAGCCCATGTTGAGGACGGACAGGGCCGTCTTGACGTAGTGCTTGGCCGGGTCCGAGGTGTTGAAGAAGGTACGGATGGACTGCTGGGCCAGGTAGCTGTCGTCGCCCTCGCCCAGGTACACCAGGCGCTGCTGGGCGACCTCCGCGGCGAAGGTGACGGACAGTTTGTTCCACCACTGCCACGGGTGGCAGGGCATGAGCAGGTAGTCGGCCGGGTCGAGGCCGCGGCCGGCCAGGACCGCGGCGAAACCGTCCACCGCCGCGTCGCCGAGCTCGGCGCGGACGAAGGAGTCGTACTCGATGTCCGCGCCGGCGGTGAAGGTGGCACGGTCGCGGCGGGCGGCGAGCCAGATCAGGTGCAGGGGGCTCGCGGCCTCGGGGGCGTACGCGCGGAACTCGTCGACGCCGAAGCCGAGCCGGCCGTTGTTGGCGACGAAACAGGGATGGCCCTCGGTCATGCCGGTCTCGATGGCCTGGAAGCCGGCGTGGGCGAGCTCGGCGGCGGTGACCGGCGGCTTGGTCGCCTTGTAGGCCGTGCCGGCCAGGGTGGAGGAGATCTCCTCCAGGTAGACCGGGAGGATCTCGTCGCTGAGGCCGAGGGAGCCGCGGAGCTCGGTGATGAACACGAGCGCGTCGAGCGGGAGCTGCTCGTCGCCGCGGTGGCGGCTGATCGACTCGGGGTAGACCTGCCAGTGGTCGAGGGCGAACCGGTCGGCGGTGAAGCGGTACTCGGTCGTGCCGTCGTCGCTGAGGACCCGGTAGCGGCTCTCGCCCAGCTCCTGCGGGTGGAGCAGTCGCTCGTGGGTGAACTCGGAGAGGCCCTTGCGGATCAGCGCGCGGTTGGCGGCGGCCCAGCGCTCGGGGGTGAGGTGGGCGACGGGGTCGGTGGGGGTCATGCCGCCACCGCCACGGCCGCCTCGAACTGCGCGCGGGTGCAGAAGCTCAGCAGGGCCTTCTTCTCGGGCTTCCGGATCTCGCGCTCGGGCACGAAGCCGACGGCCTCGTTGAGCGCGTGGACGGCCTTGTTGGAGACGTCGGGCTCGACGACGACCCGCTTCGTCGCCGGGTCGGCGAACAGCTCGGTCATCACGGCGGTGATCACCCGGCGGGTGAAGCCGTGCACGGGCGCGTCGGTGGGCGCGACGAGGAAGTGCATGCCGACGTCGCCGGGCAGCGGGTCGTAGAGGCCGACCAGTTCGAGGTGAGCGGGGTCGTACCGCTCCATCAGGAACGCCGGCTCGCCGTCGACCAGGCCGATGAAGGCGTCGTGGTGCGGGTGGGCGGTGATCGCCGCGTACTCGCGCTCGACGTCCTCCGGCGACGCGCCCTGCATCATCCAGAACGAGGCTTTGGGGTGGGTGACCCAGGGGTGGATCAGCCGGGCGTCCTTCGACGGGTCGAAGGGGCGTATCTCGACGGTCATGCGGCGAACTCCTGGAAAGCGATGGTCTTCTCGACGGGGTAGTGCTCGTATCCCAGCATCGCGCCGATGATGTACGCGTTGCGGTACGCCCCCATGCCGAGGTCGGGCGAGGTGATCGAGTGGGTGTGCACGCCGGCGTTCTGCAGGAAGACCCCGCGGCCCGTGGTGTCGATCGCGTAGTTGCGGGCCACGTCGAAGCGGCCCCGACCGTCCCAGTTGAGGCGGTCGCGGACCGGCTCCAGGAAGGCCGGGACGGCGTACTTGTACCCGGTGGCGAGGATCAGGCCCTCGGTCTCGACCGTGAAGTCCTTCTCCTGCTCCTCCTGGCGGAAGCCGAGCGTGTACGTGCCCGCCGAGGAGTCGTACGCGGCGCTGTGCAGCGCGGAGTTGGTGAGGAGCCGGGTGGGGACGGGGCCGTTCAGGTTCTTCTGGTAGAGCAGGTCGAAGATGGCGTCGATCAGCTCGCCGTCGATGCCCTTGAAGAGGCCCTTCTGCTGGGTCTCCAGGCGGTAGCGGGTCTGCTCGGGCAGCGCGTGGAAGTAGTCCACGTACTCCGGGGAGGTCATCTCCAGGGTGAGCTTGGTGTACTCCAGCGGGAAGAAGCGCGGGGAGCGGGTCACCCAGTTCAGCCGGTAGCCGTGGACGTCGATCTCGCTCAGGAGGTCGTAGTAGATCTCGGCGGCGCTCTGGCCGCTGCCGACCAGGGTGATGGACTTCTTCTTCTGCAGCGCCTCCTTGTTCGGGAGGTACCGCGAGTTGTGGATCAGGTCGCCGCCGAGGTCCGCGCAGGTCTCGGGGACGTACGCGGGGGTGCCGGTGCCGAGGACCAGCCGCCGCGAGCGGAACGTTTCGCCGGCCTCGGTGGAGACCACGTACACCTGGTCGGCCTCGTCGAAGGCCACGGTCTCGACGGTCGTCGAGAAGCGGACCGAGGAGAGCTTCCCGGCGGCCCAGCGGCAGTAGTCGTTGTACTCGGTCCGCAGCGGGTAGAAGTTCTCGCGGATGTAGAACGAGTACAGCCGGCCCTTCTCCTTCAGGTAGTTGAGGAAGGAGTACGGCGAGGTCGGGTCGGCCATCGTGACCAGGTCCGACATGAACGGGGTCTGCAGGTGGGCGCCTTCGAGGAACATCCCCGAGTGCCACTCGAAGTCCGGCTTGGACTCCAGGAAGAGGCCGTTCAGCTCGTCGATCGGCTCGGCCAGGCAGGCGAGTCCGAGGTTGAACGGACCGAGCCCGATGCCGATGAAGTCGTGGATCTCAGCCGTCTCAGGCGTGGACAAGGTTCTCTCCCAGGTACTGCTCGGCGTGGCCGGCGATCAGATCGAGGACGGCGGCGATGTCGGCCGCGGTGGTCTCGGGGTTGAGCAGGGTGAACTTGAGGTACTGGCGGCCGTCGACCTTCGTACCGGCGACGACGGCCTCGCCCGAGGCGAAGAGGGCCTTGCGGGCGTGGAGGTTGGCGCGGTCGACGTCCTCGGGGGAGGCGTCGCCCCCGGGGACGTAGCGGTAGACGAGGGTGGACAGCTGCGGCTCGACCACGACGTCGTAGCGCGGGTCGGCGGCGAGCAGCGCGTGGCCCTCCCGGGCCAGGTCGCACACCTCGTCGAAGAGCTCGCCGACGCCGTCGGCGCCCATCACGCGCAGCGTCATCCAGAGCTTGAGCGCGTCGAACCGGCGGGTCGTCTGGAGGGACTTGTCGACCTGGTTCGGGATCTGCTCGGCGACCGTGCGCCGCGGGTTGAGGTAGTCCGCGTGGTAGGTCGCGTGACGCAGGGTGGCGCCGTCGCGGACCAGTACGGCGGATGAACTCACCGGCTGGAAGAAGGACTTGTGGTAGTCGACGGTGACCGAGTCGGCCCGCTCGATGCCGTCGAGGAGGTGGCGGCGGGTCCGGGAGGCGAGCAGGCCGCAGCCGTAGGCCGCGTCCACGTGCATCCAGGCGCCGTACTCCTCGGCGAGGGCGGCGATCTCGGGCAGCGGGTCGATGGAGCCGAAGTCGGTGGTGCCGGCGGTGGCGACGATCGCCATCGGGACGAGGCCCTCGGCGCGGCAGGCCTCCAGCTCGGCGGCGAGGACGACGGACTGCATCCGCTTGTTCCCGTCGACCGGGACGGAGACGACGGCGTCACGGCCCAGGCCGAGGAGGGTCGCGGACTTCTGGACGCTGAAGTGGCTGCACTCGGACGAGAAGATCCGGAGCTTCGACAGGTCGTCCGTCTTGGCCTCCTCGCGGGCCAGCAGCAGCGCCTGGAGGTTGGACTGGGTGCCGCCGCTGGTGAAGACGCCGTCGGCGGCCGGGCCGAGGCCGATCCGGCCGGTGGTCCAGTCGATCAGCTTGCGCTCGATGAGGGTGCCGCCGGCGCTCTGGTCCCAGGTGTCGAGCGAGGAGTTGACGGCCGAGAGGACGGCCTCGCCGAGGACGGCGGGGATGACCACCGGGCAGTTGAGGTGGCCCAGGTAGCGGGGGTGGTGGAAGTAGACGGCGTCGCGGAGGTAGACGTCCTCCAGCTCGTCGAGGGCGGCCGAGGCGTCGCCGAGGGGCCGGTCGAGGTCGACGGCGTCGATGACGGGCGCGAGCTCGGCGGGCGTCACACCGGTGAAGGGGCCCCGCGTCGCGGCGAGTTTGTTCGCCACCCGCTCGACTCCTTCGGTGACGGAGCGCCGGTAGCTCTCCGCCGTGGTGTCGTTGAGCAGATGGGAGCGCATGTGGGGGCCCTTTCGGGAGGGAACGCCGGGAATGCCTGGATCACTGAGCGATCAACAGTAATTAGGTTAGCCTAACCTAATTTTACAGCGCAATGCCCCCCGGTCCCGAAGGGCCGGAGGGCCATCGCCGATGAGGGCTCGGAGGGGTCCCCGAAGGGGCGTCAGGCCTCTTCCTGCGTCTCGTCCGGGACCTCGCGCAGCGCGTCCTCGGACAGCCCCTTGCGCCAGTAGCCGACGAACGTCACGCGCCGGCGGTCCAGTTCGCGCTCCCGCACGAAGTGCCGGCGCAGCGCCTTGACCGACCCGGACTCGCCCGCGAGCCAGACGTACGGGGACTCGCCGGGCAGTTCCGCCCCGCGCACCGCGTCCACGGCGGAGGGCGCCCCCTCCTCGCGCACGAGCCAGGTGACCGTGGCGTCCGCCTCCGTCGCGAGCTCCATGCGGTCGCCGGAGTACGGCACCTCCAGGAACACCTGCGCGCGGGTCTCCGCCGGCAGCCACTCCAGGATCGCCGAGGCCGCCGGAAGGGCCGTCTCGTCCGCCCAGATCAGTACGGAGTCGGCGTCCTCGGGCAGCCGGAACCGGACGCCCGTGTTGTCCGCGACCGCCGGGCCCAGCACGACCACCCGGTCGCCGGCCTTCGCGCGGCCGGCCCAGCGGCAGGCCGGGCCGCCGTCCTCGTGGACGGCGAAGTCGATGTCGACCTCGTGGGGTTCGGTGCGCTGCTCCCGCACCGTGTACGAGCGCATCACCGCCCGCTCGTCGTCCGGCATCGCCCGCCAGGCACCCAGGATCGCGTACATGTCCGGGTCGTCCAGCGGCGGCAGCGCGGGTGCCTCCTGCCCCGGGTGCGGCAGGAAGAGCGACAGCGACTGGTCGCGGCCACCGGCGGCGAAGTCCTTCAGGTCCTCCCCGGTGAAGGTGACGCGAACCAGGGACGGGCCGAGCCGTCGTGTCCGGTCGACCTGGAGGGCGAAGAACTGGAAGGGGGCCTTCTCGGCGTTCGTCATGGGTCAGGACACCTTCTGGGTGGCTCGGGCGTTGCGGGGCACGGTGAAGTCGCCTCCGTGCGGGCCTGAGGCGGCCCGGGCAGATCAAAGGTAGGTTAGCCTAACCTCATTCTGATCAACAGGGTGGGAGCCGTACACGGCTGTGAGGCCCGCCACCCCGAGGTGGCGGGCCCCACGAGCGCTGTCGGCGCGCGGACGAGATCGCCGGAGAACCGGTTCCGGCTGCCGAAGCCCATGCCGTCCCACGGCTTCGCCGGGCCGGTGAAGCCGGTGCCCGTGGACTTCCCCAGGCCGGTGCGGCTCGTGCCAGCCGTGGTCGCAGAGGACGCCCACGTCGGCCTTGCCGTCGCCGTCGAAGTCCGGGTGGAAGGCCGACGTGGCCTCGCCGTCGGACGTGATGCTCCGGACGCGCGACGCGTGACGCCCCACGTCCCACGCCCGAGGCCCGAGGCCCGCGGGAGGCGCCGGACGAGCGACGCCCGGAACGCGCCGCGTCCGCCGCCCCCGGAACGCGCCGCGCCCGCCGCACCGGAACCGGTGCGGCGGGCGCGGGGGTCGCCAGGGGGTTCCTCGCCGGTCAGGCGGGCAGGCCCAACTCGCGGGCGATCAGCATGCGCTGGACCTCGCTGGTGCCCTCGCCGATCTCCAGGATCTTGGAGTCGCGCCACATGCGGGCCACCGGGTACTCGTTCATGAAGCCGTAGCCGCCGTGGATCTGGGTGGCGTCACGGGCGTTGTCGACGGCGACGGTGGAGGAGTACAGCTTGGCGATGGCCGCCTCCTTCTTGAAGGACTCGCCGAGGACCAGGCGCGAGGCCGCGTCCCGCCAGCCGATGCGGGCCATGTGGGCCTTGGTCTCCATGTCGGCGATCTTGAACTGGATGGCCTGGTTGTCGGCGATCGGCCGGCCGAAGGCGTGGCGCTCGTGCGCGTACTTCACCGACTCGTCCACGCAGCCCTGCGCGAGGCCCGTCGCGAGCGCGGCGATCGCGACCCGGCCCTCGTCCAGGATCCGCAGGAACTGCGCGTAGCCGCGGCCCTCCTCGCCGAGGAGGTTCTCCACCGGGACGCGGACGTCGTCGAAGGACAGCTCGCGGGTGTCCGAGGCGTTCCAGCCGACCTTGGAGTACGGGGCGGCGACCGTGAAGCCGGGGGTGCCGGAGGGGACGATGATCGAGGAGATCAGCGGGCGCCCGTCGGGCTTGCGGCCGGTGACCGCGGTGACCGTCACCAGACCCGTGATGTCCGTACCGGAGTTGGTGATGAAGCACTTCGAGCCGTTGATCACCCACTGGTCGCCGTCCCGCACGGCGGTCGTGCGGGTGCCGCCCGCGTCCGAGCCCGCGCCGGGCTCGGTGAGACCGAAGGCGCCCAGGACCTCGCCGGAGCACAGCTTCGGCAGCCACTCCCGCTTCTGCTCCTCCGTGCCGAAGCGGAACACCGGCATCGCGCCCAGCGAGACGCCGGCCTCCAGGGTGATGGCCACCGAGGAGTCGACCCGGGCCAGCTCCTCCAGGGCGATGCCGAGCGCGAGGTAGTCGCCGCCCATGCCGCCGTACTCCTCCGGGAAGGGGAGGCCGAACAGGCCCATGCGGCCCATCTCGCGGACGATCTCGTACGGGAACTCGTGCCGCTCGTAGTAGTCGCCGATCTTCGGGGCGACGACGTCGTGCGCGAACTCCTCGACGGTGCGGCGGAGTTCCTCGTGCTCTTCGGTGAGCCGGTGGTCGAGGGACATGGGTTTCGTCACTCCTTGTGGGAGAGGGCGCGGACGGTACGGGACGGGCTGGGGCGGCCCAGTTGTTCGGCCATCCACCCGCTCGTGGCGGTGAGGGCGGCCAGATCGACCCCGGTCTCGATGCCGAGACCGTCGAGCATCCACACGAGGTCCTCGGTGGCGAGATTTCCGGTCGCGCTCTTCGCGTACGGGCAGCCGCCGAGGCCGCCGGCGGAGGCGTCGACCGTGGTCACCCCGTGCCGCAGCGCGGCCAGGGTGTTGGACAGGGCCTGCCCGTAGGTGTCGTGGAAGTGCACGGCGATACGGGAGGTGGGGACGCCGGCCTCGTTCAGCCCCGTCAGCAGGGCCTGGACGTGACCGGGGGTGGCGACGCCGATGGTGTCCCCGAGGCTCAGCTCGTCGCAGCCCATGTCGGCCAGCGCCTTGGTGACGCGGACGACCTGCTCGACCGGGACGGCCCCCTCCCAGGGGTCGCCGAAGCACATCGAGAGGTAGCCGCGGACCTTCAGCCCGGCCTCTATGGCCCGCGTGACGGTCGGCGCGAACATCGCGAGCGCCTCGTCGACGGTCCGGTTCAGGTTGGCCTTCGCGAAGGACTCGGTCGCGGAGGCGAACACGGCGACCTCGCGGGCGCCGAGCGAGAGGGCCCGGTCGAGGCCGCGCTCGTTCGGCACGAGGACGGGCAGGCGCACGGGCAGGTCGCGGATCTGCGGGAACAACTCCTCGGCGTCGGCCAGCTGCGGCACCCACTTCGGGTGCACGAAGCTGGTCGCCTCGATCGTGCCGAGCCCCGCGGCGGCGAGCCGCCGCACGAACTCCGCCTTCACGGCGGTCGGGACCGCCGTCTTCTCGTTCTGCAGCCCGTCCCGGGCCCCGACCTCGTGGATCCGGACCCGCGCGGGAAGCGCGGGGTCCCTCACGGTCATCGGCAGGCTCACGCGTCCTCCTCCTCACGGGGTGCCACCACGGCCAGGATCTGGTCCATGGCGACGGTGGTGCCGGGCGTGACGTCCAGCTCGGTGACGGTTCCGGCGTGCGGGGCGGAGATGACGTGCTCCATCTTCATCGCCTCGACCACCAGCAGGCTCTGCCCGGCCTCCACCTCGTCCCCGACGGCCACCTTCACGACGGTCACGGTTCCCGGCATCGGCGCCGCGAGCGTGTCCGCGCCCCCGTGCCGCGCCCCGCTGAGCGCGGCCTCGACGGGGTCGTGGTCGAGGACGTGCCACGCGTCGCCGTCCCGGCCGAGCCAGGACCCGGCGCGCCGGAAGCGGTGGGTGATCCCCTCCACGGTCACGGTCACGGCGGTGTCCGTGACCCGGGCCGCGGCGGGGGCGTCGACCGTCACGGGTTCGAGTCCCGACACCCGGAACGGGAAGGCGAGGGGCTTCGGCGTGCCGCCGAGGCGGAAGCCGTTCGGCACCGAGAACGGGTCCGTCCAGCCCTCCCGGGGCTCCGGGGCCAGCGCCGCGGCCCGCACGGCGGCCGCCGCCGCGTACACCTCGTCCGGGACGCCGGCCGGGACCAGGCCGTCCGCGTCGCGCTCGACCAGACCGGTGTCCAGCCGGCCGGCGACGACGTCGGGGTGGGCGAGGAGACGGCGCAAGAAGCCGGCGTTCGTCGGGACGCCGAGGGTGACCGTGTCCGCGAGGGCCGCGCGCAGCCTGCGCAGGGCGGCCTCGCGGGTCGGCGCGTGGACGATGACCTTGGAGAGCATCGGGTCGTAGAGGGACGAGACCTCCGTGCCCTCCGACAGGCCCGAGTCGGTGCGGACCCCGTCGCCCTGCGGCTCGTGCAGCGACAGGACCGTGCCGCCCGACGGGAGGAAGCCCCTGGAGGGGTCCTCCGCGCAGATGCGGGCCTCGATCGCCCAGCCGTCCAGGCGGATGTCGTCCTGGGCGAAGGGGAGCGCCTCGCCGGCCGCCACCCGCAGCTGCCACTCCACCAGGTCGACGCCCGTGACCAGTTCGGTGACCGGGTGCTCGACCTGGAGACGGGTGTTCATCTCCATGAAGTAGTACGAGGCCGGGTCGCCGCCGGGCACGATGAACTCCACCGTGCCCGCGCCGACATAGCCGCAGGAGCGGGCCGCCTCGACCGCCGCCGCGCCCATCGAGGCCCGGATCTCCGGGGTGAGGAGGACGCTCGGCGCCTCCTCGATGATCTTCTGGTGGCGGCGCTGGAGGGAGCACTCGCGCTCGCCGAGGTGCACGACGTTGCCGTGGGTGTCGGCGAGGACCTGGATCTCGATGTGGCGCGGACGGTCGATCCAGCGCTCCACGAGGAGCGTGTCGTCTCCGAAGGACGAACGGGCCTCGCGACGGGCCGCCGCGATCTCGTCCGTCAGCGTCGACAGGTCGCGGACCAGCCGCATGCCCTTGCCGCCGCCGCCCGCGCTCGGCTTGAGGAGCACGGGGGCGCCCAGCTCGCGGGCCGCCTCCTCGAGGTCGGGGTCGGCGGCGCCCGGGACGACGGGGACGCCCGCCGCCTTCACGGTCTCCTTCGCGCGGATCTTGTCGCCCATCAGGGAGATCGCGGCCGACGTGGGGCCGATGAAGACGAGACCGGCGTCGGCGCAGGCCTGCGCGAACGCGGCGTTCTCGGCGAGGAAGCCGTAGCCGGGGTGGACGGCCTGCGCGCCGGTGCGGGCGGCCGCGTCGAGCAGCGCCGGCACGGACAGGTAGGACTCGGCGGCCGGCGGCGGACCGATCCGCACCGCCGTGTCCGCCTCCCGTACGTGCCGGGCGTCGGCGTCCGCGTCGCTGTAGACGGCCACCGAGCGCACGCCCATCTCCCGCAGGGTGCGGATGACACGGACGGCGATCTCGCCCCGGTTGGCCACGAGGACGGTGTCGAACATGCTCTGCATCTTCTGGGGGCCCTTCACATCCGGAAGACGCCGAACTGGGGGTCACCCAGCGGCGCGTTGGCACAGGCGGTCAGGGCGAGGCCGAGGACCTGCCGGGTCTCCAGCGGGTCGATCACCCCGTCGTCCCACAGCCGGGCGGTCGCGTAGTAGGCGTTGCCCTGCGTCTCGTACTGCTCGCGGATCGGGGCCTTGAAGGCCTCCTCGTCCTCCGCGCTCCACTCGTCGCCGAGCTGGTCGCGCTTGACGGTCGCGAGGACGGACGCGGCCTGCTCGCCGCCCATGACCGAGATCTTCGCGTTGGGCCACATCCACAGGAAGCGGGGGGAGTAGGCCCGGCCGCACATCGAGTAGTTGCCCGCGCCGTACGAACCGCCGACGACGACCGTCAGCTTCGGGACCCGGGTGGTGGCGACGGCCGTGACCATCTTGGCGCCGTGCTTGGCGATGCCGCCGTGCTCGTACGCCTTGCCGACCATGAACCCGGTGATGTTCTGCAGGAACACCAGCGGGATCCCGCGCTGGTCGCACAACTCGATGAAGTGCGCGCCCTTCTGCGCCGACTCCGCGAACAGGATGCCGTTGTTGGCGACGATGCCGACCGGGTGACCGTGGATCCGGGCGAAGCCGGTGATCAGCGTCTGCCCGTACTCGGACTTGAACTCCTGGAAACGGGAGCCGTCGACCACCCGGGCGATCACCTCGCGCACGTCGTACGGGGTGCGGGAGTCCACCGGCACCGCGCCGTACAGGCCGTACGGGTCGACCTTCGGCTCCTCGGCCGGCTCGACCGACCAGGGGAGCGCGCCGCGCTCGGGGAGGGTGGCGACGATGTTCCGCACGATCCGCAGCGCGTGGGCGTCGTCCTCGGCCAGGTGGTCGGTGACGCCGGAGATCCGCGAGTGGACCTCGCCGCCGCCCAGCTCCTCCGCCGTGACGACCTCGCCGGTGGCCGCCTTCACCAGCGGCGGACCGCCGAGGAAGATCGTGCCCTGGTTCCGCACGATCACGGCCTCGTCGCTCATCGCCGGGACGTACGCGCCGCCCGCGGTGCAGGAGCCGAGGACGGCCGCGATCTGCGGGATGCCCGCACCGGACATCCGGGCCTGGTTGTAGAAGATCCGGCCGAAGTGCTCCCGGTCGGGGAAGACCTCGTCCTGCATCGGCAGGAACGCGCCGCCCGAGTCGACCAGGTAGAGGCAGGGGAGACGATTCTCCAGCGCCACCTCCTGCGCCCTGAGGTGCTTCTTCACCGTCATGGGGTAGTACGTGCCGCCCTTGACGGTCGCGTCGTTGGCGACGATCACGCACTCGCGGCCCGAGACCCGCCCGATGCCCGCGATGACGCCGGCCGCCGGGGCCTGGTCGCCGTACATGCCGTCGGCCGCGAGCGGGGCCAGCTCCAGGAAGGGCGAGCCCGGATCGAGGAGCGTGTCCACCCGGTCCCGCGGCAGCAGCTTCCCGCGCGCGGTGTGCCGCGCCCGGGACTTCTCACCGCCGCCCAGGGCGGCCGCCGCGAGCTTGGCGCGCAGGGTCGCCGCCAGCTCGTGATGGGCCGCCTCGTTGGCCTGCCAGGCCGCGGACGCGGGGTCCGCCGCGCTCGTCAGCACAGGTGCCTGCTGCATCCCTCGAGCTCCCTTGCTCGGTTAATGAGCGTTAACGTATGCCGCTCAGGTTAACGACCGCTAACGGGGTTGTCTAGAATCGAATCCATGACCACGACCCCCGCCTCGACCTCGATCGCCACCGGCAGGACCGATGCCCCGACGCGGCGCGAGCAGATCCTCAAGGAGGCCGCCCGCCTCTTCGCGGCCCGTGGCTTCCACGGCGTGGGCGTGGACGAGATAGGAGCCGCCGTCGGCATCAGCGGCCCCGGCCTCTACCGCCACTTCCCCGGCAAGGACGCGATGCTCGCCGAGCTCCTCGTCGGCATCAGCGAGCGGCTCCTCGACGGCGGCCGGCTCCGGGTCGGCGAGGCCGGCGGAGACCCCCGGTCCCTCCTCCGCTCCCTCATCGACGGCCACATCGACTTCGCCCTCGACGACCGCCCCCTCATCACCCTCCACGACCGCGAGCTCGACCGCCTCAGGGACGAGGACCGCAAGCGGGTCCGCCAGCTCCAGCGCCAGTACGCGGAGCTCTGGGTCGCCGCCGTCCGCGAGCTCTACCCCGACGCCTCCGAATCCGAGGCCCGCACCGCCGTCCACGCCGTCTTCGGCCTCCTCAACTCCACCCCCCACCTCGCCGCCCTCGGCCGCGGCCCCATGGAGGACCTCCTGCGGCGACTGGCCCACGGGGCGTTCGGGGCGCTGGGGGAGTAGCGGCGCGGGCGGGCCGCCCGGCGCGGCGGCCGGTCACAGCTCGACGTCGGCGCCCACGGCGGTTTCGGGCTCGCTCTCGGCATCCGCCCCGAGCACCTCCTCGATGAACTCCCGGATCCCGAGCTCGACGGTGTTCTGGAGGAAGGCGAACTCGGACTCCGTGATCGTTCCGCGCTGCGCGTCCATGATCTGCCGGTGCACGAGGTGGCGCTCCAGGGGGCTGACGATGCTGATCTCGTAACTGAGCCAGTCCGCCATCAGCGGTGCGCCGCCCAGGATGGACGGCGCGACGGGATTCGACTGCTCCGGTGCGTTCTGCATGGTCGCCCGCACCCGCAGCTCGATGGCGTGGCCCTCCGTGCGCAACTGGCGCACATAGCGGCGCAGGCCTATCTCCATGGCCAGCTGCTCGGTGTTCACGGCGTTGGTGCCGATCACGAGGTTCTCCGGAATGTTCGGCCCGCCGTCGCCGTCGCCGATCAGATGGCACCACTCGTACTTGGCGAGGACGCCCGGAGCGCCCCCCATGGACCCCTGCGCGTCCATCCACTGGTGTGCCTGGGTGTTCGCCATGGCCTGGGAGGTGCTCCGCCCCGCCGTGCGCCGATCGTGGAGAGGCGGCTCCGAAACGCGCACCTGCTCGCGCGCCGACCCGGTCAGACCGGCCATGAGGTACGCGCGGTCGAACGCGTCCTCGGTGCTGAACCGCCGGTCGTCGTTCAGGAACCGGTCGTCGCCCCGCTCCGCCTCGACGTAGAAGACGAAGGGCTGCGAGGGGTCCGTGGGAAGAGCGTCGAAGTCGTCCTGCTCCTGCGGGCGGAGCTGCTCGTCGGGGTCGAGTCCGTGGCGCCCGGCGATCTCCGGCACGTTCGTGCCGGGTGTCCACGGGTACAGCGGATTGGGGGTCCACCGGTGCTCGAACAGGTACGTCCTGCCCTGGGATCCGCGTCCGTTCGACCGGGGGGTCTGGGTGAGGACCGGGAAGAGCGCTCCCGTGTTGACGTGAGTCGGGGACGTCGCGTCGTTGGTGAGCGAGATCCGGTAGTTGAAGTACGCGGAGTGGTAGGCGGCGTTGTAGTTGGTCTGCAGACCGCCGCCGCGCGAGGACGTCCGCGGCGGGGCCCACCCCGCGTCGCGGTACACGGTGATCGTCTCGATGCCGGCGGGGACGACGTCCGGATGGGCCGCGCCCTCGGGCACGAACGGACGGGCGCCCTCGCACGCGGCGGGGATCACCAAGGTGTCGAGGGCCTCCATGTCCCGCGCCTGGGCTTCGCGCAGCTCCCTCCCGGCACTCGGCCTGCCCAGCTGAAGCGGGGTCCAGTTCAGGTTGTACAGGTCGAGGGACGGGAACGAGGCGCTCTGCTGCGAGGCCTGGCTGCTCACGGTGGCCTGGCTCGACTGGCTGCCGTAGTCGTACTGCTGGGTCCCCATGGAGAGGTCGCCGTCCGTGTCGAGGCTTCCCGGGCTCCCGTTCCACAGGCGCTGGACCGGGACGTCACCGGTGGCCGGCGCGTGTCCGGTGCCCTCCCGCGAGGGCTCGCGCGCCCATGTGTGCCCCCTCCCGCGGAGCAGCCCGACGACGGCGGCGTTCCCGGCGGCGCGCTGAAGCGCGAGCAGGGCGTGGGGCGGCCGTGCGTCCGCACCGGCCGCGGGCGCGTCCTCCGGCGTGCGACCGCGGCCGGTCCTGGTCGGCGCGGGGTTCTCGTCGCTGCGCAAGGGAGCCTCTTTCGGCGCGGAAGCAGGGGCTCCCCCTGGATAACGCGGAAGGCGGCGGCGGAACCAGGAACCGAAGGGCAGTACGGGGGGCAGGGACGGGCGGCCGGGAGTTCCCTCCGGGCCGGAGGACACACCGGTCCACGGGACGGAACCGGTTGCCCCGTACGGCCCGTACTCGGACAGAATGAGCCCCATGCCGATACTCAGTCGCCCCGCCCTCGTCGAGCACCTCGTCCGCACCCGGATCGCGGGAGACGTCGCCACCCCGCGCGACAACAACCTCTCCCACTACCGCAAGCTCGCCAACGGCGACCGGCACTACTGGTTCGGCCTGGAGCTCGGCGACCGCTGGACCGACGAGCAGGACGTGCTCGCCGTGATGGCCGAGCGCTGCGGCGTCATCGACGACCCGGCCCACCGCGTCGGCCAGGACACCATCGACCCCGAACTCACCGTCGACGGTCTCGACCGGATGGCCGCCCGCCTCCGCAAGGCCGCCGCCGGCCGCGAACGCGTCCTCTTCGCGACCGGCCACCCCGGCGCGCTCATCGACGTCCACAGCCGGGTCGCCGCCGCACTGCGCGCCCAGGGCTGCGACATCGTCCGCATCCCCGGCGGGCTGATCGCCGACGAGGGGTACGTCGTCCAGTTCGCCGACGTCGCCGTCTTCGAACGCGGCGCGAGCCTCTGGCACACGCACTCGCCGGAGCCCATGAACGCCGTCCTGGACGCCCTCGGCGACGACGGACGGCCCGACCTGGTCATCGCGGACCACGGGTGGGCCGGGCGGGCGGGCCAGCGCGGGATCGACTCCGTCGGTTACGCGGACTGCAACGACCCCGCGCTGTTCATCGGTGAGGCCGAGGGCACGATGCAGGTCACCATTCCGCTCGACGACCACGTGCTCGACCCCCGCTACTACGAGCCGATGACGGCGTACACGCTGGACGCGGCCGGTCTCGCCTAGGGCCTGCCGGGCCGATCATGGCCGGGCCCGGCGCTGCCCCAGGCCCGGTGTCGGGTCCAGGTACACGCGGCGGATCGCCGGGAAGCGCTCGCGGAGCTGGTCCTCGGCGTCCTCGCAGGCCCACTCGATCTGCTCCGCCGAGGCGACGTCCCGGAAGTCGACCTTCGCGGCGACCAGGACCTCGGACGGCCCCTGGATCAGGGTCGTCAGGTCGAGGACGTCCACGACGTGCGGGACGGCGAGCAGCTCCTCGCGGACCGCCGCCCGCATGGGCCGGGGCAGCGGCCGGCCGATGAGGAGTTCGGCGTTGGAGCGGCCGAGGACCCAGGCCACGTACACGAGCAGGACGCCGATGAGGATCGAGGCGACGCCGTCCCAGACGCCGGAGCCGGTGATCTGGCCGCCGAGCAGACCGCCCGCCGCCAGCATCAGTCCGGCGAGGGCGGCGGAGTCCTCCATGACCACCGCCTTGACGGTGGTGTCGGCGGTCAGCCGGAGGTAGCGGCCGAAGGGGGCCTTCACCCGCTCCGCCTCGGCCTTGACCTGCTTGATCCCGGTCCGCAGGGAGAACCCCTCCAGGACGAAGGCGACGCCGAGGACGACGTACGAGATCGTCGGGTCGCCGAGCTCCTCGCCGTGGGTGAGGGTGTGGATGCCGTCGTAGACGGAGAAGACCGCGCCGCCGACGAAGGTCGCGACGGCCGCGAGCATCGCCCACACGTACCGCTCGCCCGCGTACCCGACGGGATGGTCCTCGTCGGCGGGCTTCTCGCTGCGCTTGAGCGCGGTGAGCAGCATGGCCTCGGTGACGGTGTCGGCGAGCGAGTGGGCCGCCTCCGAGAGCATCGCGCTCGACCCGCTGACGACCCCCGCGACGGCTTTGGCGGCGGCGATCCCGAGGTTCGCCGCCGCCGCCACGATCACCGTGAAGGTGCTTTCGCCGTTGTCCGCATCCGCCATGATCGGACGGTATGTCCGATCATCAGCGCGGCACGCGAACGACACCCTCCTGGATGACGGAGATCGCGAGCCGCCCGTCCTGCGTGTATATCCGCGCCTGGCCGAGGCCGCGCCCGCCGGACGCGGTCGGCGACTCCTGGTCGTAGAGGAGCCATTCGTCGGCCCGGAAGGGCCGGTGGAACCACATGGCGTGGTCGAGGGAGGCCCCGACCACGTCGCCGACGGCCCAGCCACCGCGTCCGTGCGCGAGCAGGACGGAGTCGAGCAGGGTCATGTCGGAGACGTACGTGGCGAGGACGACGTGCAGCAGGGGGTCGTCGGCCAGCTTGCCGTTGGTGCGGAACCAGACCTGGGAGCGGGGCTCGCGCGGGGTGCCGACCGTCCCCCACGGGGGCGTCTCGGCATAGCGCAGGTCGACCGCGGCGCGGGCCTCGATCAGCCGGTCCGCGACCTCACGGGGGAGGTGGCGGGGGAGCATCTCGGCCGGCGTGGGGAGCGACTCCGGGTCCGGGGCGGGTGCCATGTCGACCTGGTGGTCGAGCCCCTCCTCGTACGTCTGGAAGGACGCCGAGAGGTGGAAGATCGGCTGCCCGTGCTGGACGGCGACGACCCGCCGGGTGGTGAAGGAACGGCCGTCGCGGATGCGGTCGACCGTGTAGACGATCGGCGCGCCCGGGTCGCCGGCGCGCAGGAAGTACGCGTGGAGCGAGTGGGCGAGCCGGTCCGCCGGGACGGTCCGCCCCGCCGCCACCATCGCCTGGGCGGCCACCTGGCCGCCGAAGACGCGGGGGACGATCGCGGAGCGGGACTCGCCACGGAAGATGTCCCGCTCGATCTGTTCGAGGTCGAGCAGATCGAGCAGGTCATCCAGAGCCGTGTGACCGTCGGGCACTTACAGGCCCATCGACTTGGCGATGATCGACTTCATGATCTCGCTGGTGCCGCCGTAGATGCGGTTGACGCGGTTGTCGGCGTACAGGCGGGCGATCGGGTACTCGTTCATGTAGCCGTAGCCGCCGTGCAGCTGGAGGCAGCGGTCGATGACGCGGTGCGCGACCTCGGTGCAGAAGAGCTTGGCGCTCGCGGCCTCGGCCGGGGTCAGCTCGCCCGCGTCCAGGGCCTCCAGGGCGCGGTCGGCGACGGCCTCGGCCGCGTCCACCTCGGCCTGGCAGGCGGCCAGCTCGAACTTGGTGTTCTGGAAGTGCGCGACCGGCTTGCCGAAGACCGTGCGGTCCGTGACGTACTGCTGGGCGAAGCGGACGGCGGCCTTGGCCTGGGCGTAGGCGCCGAAGGCGATGCCCCAGCGCTCGGAGGCCAGGTTGTGCCCGAGGTAGTAGAAGCCCTTGTTCTCCTCGCCGAGCAGGTCCTCGACCGGCACCTTCACGTCGACGAACGCCAGCTCGGCGGTGTCGGAGGTGCGCAGGCCGAGCTTGTCCAGCTTGCGGCCGATGGAGTAGCCCTCGGACTTGGTGTCCACGGCGAAGAGGGAGATGCCGTGGCGGCGGTCCTCGGCCGTCGGGGCGGACGTGCGGGCGCAGACGATCACGCGGTCGGCGTGGACGCCACCGGTGATGAAGGTCTTGGAGCCGTTGAGGACGTAGTGCGTGCCGTCCTCGGAGAGCTTGGCGGTGGTCTTCATGCCCGCGACGTCGGAGCCGGTGCCCGGCTCGGTCATCGCCAGCGCCCACATCTCCTCGCCGGAGACGAACTTCGGCAGGTAGCGCTTCTTCTGCTCGTCGGTGGCGAGCATCTTGATGTAGGGGAGGGCGAGCAGCACATGCACGCCGGAGCCGCCGAAGTTCACGCCCGCGCGCGAGGTCTCCTCGTACAGGACGGCCTCGAACTTGTGGGTGTCCAGGCCCGCGCCGCCGAACTCCTCGGGCACGTTGATGCCGAAGATGCCCAGCTCGCCGAGCTTGTAGTAGAAGTCGCGGGGCGCCTGTCCCGCCGCGAACCACTCGTCGTAGACAGGGGCGACCTCGGCCTCGATGAAGGCGCGGATGGTCTCCCGGAACGCCTCGTGGTCCTCGTTGAATACGGTACGGCGCACGAGCCGCCTCCTCGGAGTCCTGGGCACCTTGGCCCACTATGCCTAAGCGCTTGCTCAGTCAAGTTACCCATCGGTTCATAGCGCTGTCCAGATCTGTGCGCCCAAGGTTGTCCATCTCACGTCCCTCCTCTGCGCGGTCAGGAGCCGTCGGTCTCCGCGGGGATCCAGCGGCGGCTCGTGTCGTCGTACGCGAACGCGGGCCTGCCCGTGAGGGAGGAGGTGCGGAAAGGCCGCCCTCCGTCGGTGATGCGGACCGTCCCGGAACGGCCCTCGCTGCTCCACTCCAGCTCCAGGTACCAGCGGCAGTCGCAGCCCGCCGCTGCCGCCGAGACCAGCAGCTCCTCCGGCTCGGCGGCGCTGACCGCGTACGGGAAGGAGACCGCCGGGAGCGTCCGGCCCTCCTGCCCGGAGGCGTCGTACCCGTCCACCGCCCGCGCCACGGGCCGCGGCCGGTCCAGGTCCACCTCGAAACGGCGCGGCGTCACCGCCCCGCCGCACCCGCCGCCCATCCGGTACGCGGCCCAGGGCAGCGGCGCGCCCCGCTCCACCACCCGCACGTGCAGCGCTTGGAGCACCACGGCCGCCGCGCTCTTCCCCTGCACCGACACCCGCACCAGCGTCTCCCCGCCGTGCACGGCCCCCTGCGCCGTCGCCCAGCTCCGCGCGTCGGCCGCCTCCGGCGGGGGAGGGGGCGTCCGCTCCGCGAGGTAGGCCTGCCCGCACCCGTTCTCCCAGAGGTGCGAGGCGACCGTCCACGTCAGCGGCGCCGGCGGTTCGGCGGCCCGCTCCGGGGTCTTCCCGGGCAGGAGTACGGCTCCGAGCGCCACCGTCCCCACGACCGCCAGCGCCCCGGCGACCACGCCCGCCCACCCCCACCGGCGCCTCCGCCGCCCGGGCGGGAGGCCCGGCACGCGCGCGTGCACGGGTTCCAGCTCGGGCTCGGGCGCAGGCTCCGGCGCCGGCACCAGCTCCGGCTTCGGTTCCGGCGCCGGCTTCGGTTCCGGGCCGGGCCCGGGCTCCGCGTCGGGCTCCGGCACCGGAGGGCGACGGGCGCCGTCCGCGCGGCTCCAGGCCGCCTCCAGGGCCCGCCGCTCCTCCTCGTCCGCCCCGCACAGCAGGGCGAGGCGGTCGACCACGGCGAACTCCTCCGGGACGGTCGCGCCCGAGCAGTAGCGGTGGAGGGTGGACGCGCTGACGCTCAGGCGCCGGCCCAGCGCCTCGTAACTGCGCCCGTCCCGCGCCTTCAGCGCGCGCACGAGCCGCGCGAACTCCCCGACGGCGGCGTCCTTCGGCATTCCATCCCCCTCGGCCCTGCGTCCCATGCTTCATGTCCTTGCACGTCAGCGGGGGTGGGATGGTTCCGGGACGGAGGGAGGGCGCGTCACCGTTGCAGGCGGAGGGCGGCGGCCCGACGCTGGTCGAGCACCGACCGAACGACCCGACGGGGGATCCACCACCATGAACAAGCTCCGTACCGCACTCGCCACCGCCGCCGCTGCCGCCCTGGGCCTCGCGGCCCTCGCCACGGCCCCGGCGCAGGCCGCCGCCCAGCCCGCCTTCCTCGCCGCCTCCCAGATGCCGCCGTCGTCGACGCCGTGGTCCGCCACCCAGGTCTTCACCGGCGTCCCGGAGAACGGCGGCGCCCTCTGCGCCCCGTACAAGATCCCGGCGCAGAACACCCGCTACCGCGAGTTCAGCACCGAGCTCGACACCAACGGCGTCCAGATCACCACCGTCGCCCGCACCGAGGCCGACGCCGTGAAGCTGGTCGACACCCTCCGCAAGGCCCTCGCCGGCTGCGGCACCCTTCTGGAGCAGCAGAACCCGGGCCTGCGGGCCGTCAGCGCCTACCACGGCAAGCTCGCCGTGGAGGAGGGCGCCTGGGTCTACAGCCTGGACACCGCCGACCCGCAGATCGGGATCACCGACATCCACCTCTTCTCCGTCGGCCGCGACGGCCGCACCGTCACCTTCGTCCGCTGGGGCCGGATGGGCGACCTGAAGGACGCCCCGCTGGACGGCTTCCGCACGACGACGAAGACCGCCGTGAACAAGCTCTGGTCCTGACACAGCGTCACCCCGGCGGAGAGGGAACTACTCAGAGTGACCGTCAGGTCGCGCGGCACCTCCGCTCGGGGGACACTGGGAGGTGGGTTTCCGACGTCGGCCCGCTCGTGCGTCCAGCCGGGCGGCCCCTCCGTCATCAGACCGGTACCGGTCGGGGGGATCTCTCGCACGTGAGGCGAAAGGATGCGTCATGGAACTCGAATCCCTCCCTGACGAGGTCACCGCCGAGATCGAGGTACGGGACCGCTGGAGGCGCGCCGCGGCCGCCGACGGCCTGGAGTTCCTCGTCACCGACATCGGGAAGTGGCCCCTGGGCAAGACGGTGCGGGTGGCGTTCCTCGACGGGAGCGACCAGCTGCACGCGGACATCGCGGGCGCGGCGGAGCAGATCACCGACGCCTGCAACCTGACGCTCGACTTCGGGCGGAACGGCGGGACCTACCGGAGATGGACCACGGCCGACACGGTCCTCGCCGCCGAGATCCGGGTCAGCTTCGACCTGCCGGGCTACTTCTCCCTGGTGGGCACCGACAGCACCGACGGCGCCATCGGTGCCGGAGGGGGCCCGGTCGGTGGCAACCCCCGCCAGCGCAGCCTCAACCTCGGGGGGTACGCGACGAACAGGCCCGCCCTGTGGGAGGGCACCGTGCGGCACGAGTTCCTGCACGCGCTGGGCTTCCACCACTCCCACCAGAACATGCGCGGTACCTGCGAGGGCGAGTTCCGCTGGGAGGACGAGGTCGGGTACGCCCCCACCCAGGATCCGGCCGGCACCTTCGTGGCGGACGCCCAGGGCCGGCGCCCCGGCATCTACACGTACCTCGCGGGCGCGCCGAACCGGTGGCCGCGCGCGAAGGTGGACCACAACCTGCGCACGGTGGACGCCCCGGACCTCGTCGCCGGGCCGTTCGACACGAAGTCCGTGATGCTGTACCGGTTCCCGGCCTTCTTCTACAAGTCCACCCCCAGCAGCTGCGCGCCGGCCGGCAACGGGCAGAACCTGTCGGACGGCGACAAGCGCGGGCTCGGGCTCCTGTACCCGCACACCGCGGACGCGCTGGCGGACCGTCAGGCCCGTGCCGAAGCGGTCCTGGAGGCGCTCGGGGCCGGCCCGGAAGGGATTCCCGAAGCGAACGGCGGCGACCTGGCCAGGGTTTACCGCAGCCGGGTCGAGGAGTTGGCCGCCGCCCAGGCGGCGGGCGTCCGCTGACCCCTCACCGGGACTTGAGCGCGAACCACAGCTCCATCCGCACGTCCGGGTCGTCCAGGTCCCGGTCCAGGAGCGCGGTGCAGCGGGTGATCCGCTGCCGGACGGTGTTGCGGTGGACGTCCAGCGCCGTCGCCGTCCGGTCCCAGCTGCCGTGCAGCGACAGCCAGACCCGCAGGGTCTCGGTCAGCGGCTCGCCGAGCGGGGCCAGCAGGGAGCGGGCGTACGCGGCGGCCTCCGCGGGGTCCACGAGCCCCGTGAAACCGGCGGGGCGGTGCCGGGCCAGGGGGGTGCGGGAGGCCTCCGCGCGCCGCAGGGCCCGCCCCGCCTCCGCGTCGGCCGCGGCGAGGTCCCGGGCGAGCGCGGGGGCGGCGGCCCCGAGCGTCCACCCGGGCTGCGCGACGAGGGGCGCCGAGGCGGGGAGGAGCAGCCGCACGAGGGGAGGGACGGCACCCGCACCGGACGGCCCGGGTCCCGTCGCGGCCGCACCCGGGCCCGGCTCGGACCCGGCCCCGGTCGTGGCCGTACCCCGACCCCCGGCCGTCGCGGCCGTACGCGAGCCCGGCCCGGCCGTGGCCGTGCCCTGTCCCGCGCCCGTCGTGGCCGCACCCGGGCCCGGCACCCGCCCCGTTCCCGTGTCCACCAGGGGTGTTCCCAGGGCTGCCGCCAGGGCCGCCGCCGCGAACGGGGTGCCGTCGCCGCCGCGGGCGTGGACCACTGTCCAGGGCCCGGGGCCGAGGGCGGCGGCGACCTCGGACGGGGCCTCGCCGAGCAGCAGCCGGACCAGGGCGCCGTCCCGTACCGCCGCGTCGGCGCCCCGGTGCGGGGCCGTCAGGAGGGACAGCAGCACCACGGCGACGCCGACGATCGTGTGGTCGCCCGGGCCGCGGTGGCCCGTCGCCACGCCGAGGGTCAGGCCGTCCCCGCCGCCGAGGGCGTACGCGGCGAGCCTCAGCCCGCCGCCGTCCCCGCTCGCCGAGGCCGGGCCGCCCGGGCGCGGGCCGAGGACGCCCGCCAGTTCCCGCAGTGCGCGGGCCGCCTCGGCCGGGACCTCCCGGCCGGCCGCCGCGGATTCCGTGCCGTCCGGGGCGAAGAGGACCGCCCGCCCCGTGAGCCGGGAGGCGAGGGCGCCGAGCACCGCCGGGACGGGCGCCGGCCGGGCGGCGGCCGTCGCGAGGGACTGCTGGGCCTCGGTCACCCGGCGCAGCTCGTACAGCCTGGCCTCTGCCATCAGGCGCCACAGCGCCCGCGCGACGGCGGTGAACGGCGTCCTCGGCGGCACCTCGACCAGCGGGAGGCCGTGCCGCGCGCAGGCCTCGACGAGCCCGGCCGGCACCGTGTCGTACACCGGCGTCACCCCGAAGGCGAGCGCCGCCGCCCCCGCCTCCACGACCCGTCGGACGTAGTGCGCCGGGTCGGTGAGCTGGACGCCCGCCGTCATCAGCAGCTCGCCGCCCAGGAGGTACGGGTACGGGTCGGCCATCTCCGAGGTGTGCACCCAGTGCAGCGGTACGTCGCCGGGCCCGGCGAGCAGCCGGAGGCCCAGGGCCGGGTGCGAGAGGAGCGCGGCGAGCGGCACCGGCGGCGCGGGGGGAGTGGCGCCGGGCCCGGGCTCCGGGGCGGTCGGTGCGGTCATCGGAGTGGCCCCTTCGTACATCCGCGGTCCGTACAGTGGAGGGAACGTACACTTCAATGTCGCTTTCGGGCCACTTACTGTCGAGCCGACCCACCGACACCCCCAGGAGGACCCCGACCATGAGCAGCAGCGACCAGAACACCCCGCGCGGCCCGATCGACTCGTCCCGCATCCCGCGGTACGCCGGTCCCGCGACGTTCGCCCGGCTGCCGCGGCTCGACGAGGTCGGCACCGCCGACGTCGCCGTGGTCGGCATCCCCTTCGACAGCGGCGTCTCCTACCGCCCCGGCGCCCGCTTCGGCGGCAACGCCATCCGCGAGGCCTCCCGCCTCCTGCGCCCCTACAACCCGGCGCAGGACGCCTCCCCGTTCGCCCTCGCCCAGGTCGCCGACGCCGGCGACATCGCGGCCAACCCGTTCAACATCAACGAGGCCGTGGAGACCATCGAGGCCGCCGCCGACGACCTGCTCGCCACCGGCGCCCGCATGATGACCCTCGGCGGCGACCACACCGTAGCCCTGCCGCTGCTCCGCTCCGTCGCCAAGAAGCACGGCCCCGTCGCCCTGCTCCACTTCGACGCGCACCTCGACACCTGGGACACCTACTTCGGCGCCGAGTACACCCACGGCACCCCGTTCCGCCGCGCCGTCGAGGAGGGCATCCTCGACACCTCCGCCCTCTCCCACGTCGGCACCCGCGGCCCGCTCTACGGCAAGCAGGACCTCACCGACGACGAGAAGATGGGCTTCGGCATCGTCACCTCGGCGGACATCTACCGCCGCGGCGCCGACGAGGTCGCCGACCAGCTGCGTCAGCGCATCGGCGACCGCCCGCTGTACATCTCCATCGACATCGACTGCCTCGACCCGGCCCACGCCCCCGGCACCGGCACCCCCGAGGCCGGCGGCATGACCTCCCGCGAGCTCCTGGAGATCCTCCGCGGCCTCTCCTCCTGCAACCTGGTCTCCGCCGACGTCGTCGAGGTCGCCCCGGCCTACGACCACGCCGAGATCACCGCCGTCGCCGCGTCCCACACCGCGTACGAGCTGACGACGATCATGTCCCGCCAGATCGCGGCGAGCCGCACCTCGATGTGACGCCGGCCGGGTCGTGGGCATACGTTCCGCCCTGCGGAACGGGTGGGCACGACCCGGCCACCGGGCCGCACCCGATCGTCGAGCCACGCCCAGAGGGACCCCATGACCCACGACCACGACCTCGTGCTGCGACCCACGGAGGCGCAGACCGCCGCCGCGCTGAACCCGCCGAAGGGCCGCACGGGCGGTGACCTCGTCGTCGAGACCCTCGCCGGGCTGGGCGCGACCACCGTCTTCGGCCTGCCGGGTCAGCACGCGCTCGGAGTGTTCGACGCGCTGCGCCGCTCGTCGCTGCGGTACGTGGGCCTCCGGACGGAGAACAACGCGGGCTTCGCCGCCGACGCGTACGGCCGGATCACCGGCGAGGCCGCCCCGCTGCTCCTCTCCACCGGCCCCGGCGCGCTGATGTCGCTCGCCGCGCTCCAGGAGGCGGCGGCGGCCTCGGCGCCCGTGCTCGCCATCGGCAGCCAGATCCCGGTCGCCGGACTCGGCGGCGGACGCCACGGCTACCTGCACGAGCTGCGCGACCAGCAGGCGTCGTTCCGGGACGTCGTGAAGTCCGTGCACACCGCCCGTACGCAGTCCCAGATCCCGTCCGCGATCGCGGCGGCCTGGGAGTCGGCGCTGACGGCCCCGCACGGGCCGGTGTGGGTGGAGATCCCGCAGGACGTGCTCACCGCCGGGACCCGGCTGCCCGTGGTGACGGCGATGGACGCCACGCCCGAGGACGTCGTGCCGCGCCCCGAACTCACGGCGGTCGCGGCCGACCTGCTCTCGAAGGCGGAACGGCCGGCGATCATCGCGGGCGGCGGGGTCGTGCGCTCCGACGCCTCCGGCAAGCTCCGCGCCCTCGCGGAGCTGATCGACGCGCCCGTCGTCACGACCTTCGGCGGCAAGGGCGCCTTCCCCTGGAACCACCCCCTGTCGCTCCAGTCCTGGCTGGAGGACCGGCACACCACCGACTTCCTCGAGGACGCCGACGTCCTCCTCGTCGTCGGCTCCGGGCTCGGCGAACTGTCCTCGAACTACCACACGTTCGCCCCGCGCGGCCGGGTGATCCAGATCGAGGCCGACGCCGGGAAGCTGGAGTCCAACCACCCGGCGCTGGGCATCCACGCGGACGCCCGGATCGCCCTCCAGGCCCTCCTGGAGACGGCCGGGAAGCGCGTCGACCCGACCGCTCCCGAGCGGGTCTCCACCGTCCTCGGCAAGGTCCGCGAGCGGATCGCCGCCCAGGGCCTCGACCTGGAGCAGCAGGTCGTCGCGGCCGTCCGCAAGGCGCTCCCGGCCCGGGCCCCCAGCTTCTGGGACATGACGATCCTGGCGTACTGGGCCTGGTCGGCCTTCGACGCCCGGCACCCGAACACCATGCACTCCGCCCAGGGCGCCGGCGGCCTCGGCTACGCCTTCCCCGCCGCCCTCGGCGCGGCCGTCGCCGACCCCTCGCAGCCGGTCCTCGCCGTCTCCGGCGACGGCGGCGCCATGTACTCGATCGCCGAGCTGGCCACCGCGAGGCAGTACGACCTCGACGTCACCTGGCTGATCGTCGACGACGGCGGCTACGGCATCCTCCGCGAGTACATGACCGACGCCTACGGCGCGGCCACCGGCACCGAACTCACCCGCCCCGACTTCGTCGCCCTCGCCGGGTCCTTCGGCGTCCCCGCCACCCTCACCACCCCCGACACCCTGGCCGCCGACCTCGCCGGGGCCCTCACCACCCCCGGCCCCTCCGTCGTCGTCCTCCCCGCCCTCCTCCGCATGTTCGAACCGACGCACCTCTGACGGCCCGGCCCCTCGCAACCCTCCCGGCCCCGCACGGGTCCTCCTGACCGGGGGCCGGCGCGGGGCCGGTCGTGCGACGCGAGGGGAGTCCACCGTGCGGGGCGTGTGGGAGTTCGTGAAGGAGGGGGTCGTCGAGATCGTGGGGGAGGCGGTCCTGACGATGGTGGCCCTCCTGGCCCTGATGGGCCTGGCGTTCGCCGTCAGGTGGGGCTGGGGCGTCAGCCCCGCCCTGACCGTCACGGGAGCCGGGCTCTTCGTCCTCCTCACCGGCTACGGCGGCTGGGAGGCGTTCCGCGGGCCGGAGCGGGGGCGCCCGAGCCGCCTGGCGACCATCGCCGTCGCCACCTTCACCATCGTCGCCGTCCTCGCGTTCTACGGAACCGACGCCCTCCTCCCCTGAGCGATCTCCCGGGCGATCCCCGAGGCCCCCCGCTCCCGGGACCGGCGGCCCGTTCCGGCGTGCCGATTGTTGCGGCGGGATGAAATCGCACGTCGGGCGTGTTGGGTGTTCCGGTAGAGCAGGACGAGCGGGAGGCCACTGGTGGCGGAGGTCGGGCGGGAACAGCGGGGGTGGGCCCGGAGGCTCGCCGGGTACGCGTGGCGGTACAGGACGAACACGCTCCTGGCGCTCGGGTCGTCGCTGGCGGGCATGGCCGTGCTGGCCCTGGTGCCGCTCGTGACCAAGGTGATCATCGACGACGTGATCGGGACGAAGACCCGGGACCTCGCGGTGTGGACCGGACTCCTGGCAGCCGCCGCGGTCGTCGTCTACGTCCTGACGTACGTCCGGCGCTACTACGGGGGCCGGCTCGCCCTCGACATCCAGCACGACCTGCGCACCGACATGTACCGCACGATCACCCGGCTCGACGGGCGACGGCAGGACGAACTGTCCACCGGGCAGGTCGTGGGGCGGGCCACCAGCGACCTCCAGCTCATCCAGGGCCTGCTGTTCATGCTCCCGATGACCATCGGGAACTTCCTGCTGTTCTTCATCTCGCTGGCCGTGATGGCCTGGCTGTCGTTCCCCCTCACCCTGGTCGCGCTCGCCGTCGCCCCCGCCCTGTGGTTCATCGCCAAGCGCAGCCGCACCCGCCTCCACCCGTCCACCTGGCACGCCCAGCAGCAGGCCGCGGCCGTCGCCGGAGTCGTCGACGGGGCCGTGACCGGCGTCCGGGTCGTGAAGGGCTTCGGGCAGGAGGAGCAGGAGACCGGGAAGATCCGGGAGGCCGGACGGAAGCTGTTCGCCGGGCGCCTGCGGACGATCCGGCTGAACGCCAGGTACACCCCGGCCCTCCAGGCCGTCCCCGCCCTCGGCCAGGTCGCCGTCCTCGCCCTCGGCGGCTGGCTCGCCTACCGCGGGCAGATCACCCTCGGCACCTTCGTCGCCTTCTCCTCCTACCTCGCCTCGCTCGTCGGCCCGGTCCGGATGCTCGCCATCGTGCTCACCGTCGCCCAGCAGGCCCGCGCCGGCGCCGAACGGGTCCTCGACCTCATCGACACCGAGCCCGTCATCGCGGACGGCACCAAGGAGCTCCCGGCCGACGCCCCCGCCACCGTCGAGTTCGACGACGTGTCCTTCGCCTACCAGGACGGCACCCCCGTCCTCGACGGCTTCTCCCTGGACATCAGGCCCGGCGAGACCGTCGCCGTCGTCGGCGCCTCCGGCTCCGGCAAGTCGACCGTCTCGCTCCTCCTGCCCCGCTTCTACGACGTGGCCCACGGCGCCGTCCTCGTCGGCGGCCACGACGTCCGCGAGCTCACCCTCGACTCGCTGCGCGCCGCCATCGGACTCGTGCCCGAGGACTCGTTCCTCTTCTCCGACACCGTCCGCGCCAACATCGCGTACGGCGCCCCGGACGCCACCCGGGAACAGATCGAGAACGCCGCCCGCGCCGCCCAGGCGGACCGCTTCATCGCGGGGCTGCCCGACGGGTACGACACCAAGGTCGGCGAGCACGGCCTCACCCTCTCCGGCGGCCAGCGCCAGCGCCTCGCGCTGGCCCGCGCGATCCTCACCGACCCCCGGCTGCTGCTCCTCGACGACGCCACCTCCGCCGTCGACGCCAAGGTCGAGCACGAGATCCACGAGGCGCTGAAGTCGGTGATGGCGGGCCGTACGACCCTGCTCATCGCCCACCGCCGCTCCACCCTCGGCCTCGCCGACCGGATCGCCGTCCTCGACGGCGGCCGGCTCTCCGACATCGGCACCCACGAGGAGCTGCAGGAGCGCTCGGAGCTCTACCGCCGGCTCCTCACCGACCCCGACGAGCTCGGCGCCGTCTCGCCCGGCCACCCGGCGACGCCGGCCGAACCGCCCGAGGACCGGACGCTGCGCGCCGAACTGGACGCCGAGTTCGACGCCGAGCGGGGCATCACCCCCACCCTGTGGGTACGGGACGGGGCCGCCGTCCGGGAGCGCGCCGTGCCCGGCGCCACCCCCGAGCTGCTCGCCGCCGTCGCCGCCCTGCCGCCCGCCACCGACACCCCCGGCATCGACGAGGCCCGGGCCGTGTCGCCCGAGGACGCCTACGGGCTGCGCCGGCTGCTCCGCGGCTTCGGTCTGCCGCTGATCATCAGCCTCGGCCTCGTCGCCCTCGACGCCGGGGCGGGCCTGCTGCTGCCGGTCCTGATCCGGCACGGCATCGACGAGGGCGTGAACCGGCTCGCGATCGGCGCCGTCTGGGCGGCCTCCGCGCTCGCCCTGGTCACGGTGCTGGTGCAGTGGGTCGCGCAGACCGCCGAGACCCGCATGACCGGCCGCACCGGCGAGCGGGTGCTCTACGCGCTGCGCCTCAAGATCTTCGCCCAGCTCCAGCGGCTCGGCCTGGACTACTACGAGCGCGAGCTCACCGGCCGGATCATGACCCGGATGACCACGGACGTGGACGCCCTGTCCACGTTCCTCCAGACGGGTCTGGTCACCGCCTTCGTCTCGGTCGTGACCTTCTTCGGGATCATGGTCGCGCTGCTGGTGCTCGACCTCCAGCTCGCCCTGGTGGTCTTCGCGACCCTGCCGGCCCTGGCCGTCGCCACGTACTTCTTCCGCCGGTCGAGCGTGCGGGCGTACGAGCTGGCGCGCGACCGGATCAGCATCGTCAACGCCGACCTCCAGGAGTCCGTCTCCGGCCTCCGGATCGTGCAGGCCTTCCGCCGCGAGCAGTCCGTCGCCGACCGGTTCGGCGCCCGCAGCGAGGAGTACCGCGCGGCGCGCGTCCGGGGCCAGTGGCTGATCTCGGTCTACTTCCCGTTCGTCACCCTGCTGTCCTCGGCGGCGGCCGCCGCCGTCATGATCGTCGGCGCGAACCGCATCGAGGCCGGCACCCTCACCACCGGCGCCCTCGTCGCCTACCTCCTCTACATCGACCTCTTCTTCGCCCCCGTGCAGCAGCTCTCGCAGGTCTTCGACGGCTACCAGCAGGCCTCCGTGTCGCTGAGGCGGATGCAGGACCTGCTCCGGGAGCCGACGTCGACGGCGGTCGCGGCCGCGCCGCTGGACGTGCCCGCGCTGCGCGGCGAGATCGTCTTCGAGGACGTGTCCTTCGGTTACGGCCCCGCCGGCGCGGGCGAGGAGGCGCTCTCCGGCATCGACCTGCGCATCCCCGCCGGGCAGACCGTCGCCTTCGTCGGCGAGACCGGCGCGGGCAAGTCCACCCTCGTCAAGCTGGTCGCCCGGTTCTACGACCCGACGGGCGGCCGGGTCACCGTCGACGGCACCGACCTGCGGGACCTGGACCTCACCGCGTACCGCCACCGGCTCGGCGTCGTCCCGCAGGAGTCGTACCTCTTCGCCGGGACGATCCGCGACGCCATCGCGTACGGCCGTCCGGGGGCGACCGATGCCGAGGTCGAGGCGGCGGCCCGCGCGGTCGGCGCCCACGACATGATCGCCACGCTCGACGGCGGCTACCTCCACGAGGTCGCCGAGCGCGGACGCAACCTGTCGGCCGGTCAGCGCCAGCTCGTCGCCCTGGCCCGCGCGGAGCTCGTCGACCCGGACGTCCTGCTCCTGGACGAGGCGACGGCCGCCCTCGACCTCGCCACCGAGGCCCAGGTCAACCAGGCCACCGACCGGCTCGCCGGCCGTCGCACGACCCTCGTGGTCGCCCATCGCCTCACCACGGCGGCCCGTGCCGACCGGGTGATCGTCATGGACCGCGGCCGGGTCGCCGAGGACGGCACCCACGACGAGCTGCTCGCCCTCGGCGGGCGGTACGCGGCCCTCTGGAGCACGTTCATCGGCGAGGCCGAGCCCGAGCGGGTCTGACCCCCGAGGGGAGGCGAGCGCCGCCGGCCGGTCCCCTCGGGGCCGGCCGGCGGCGTTTTCCGGCCTCCTCGGCCCCTCCCGTATCACCGGAGGCAACCATTCCGGTGTGTGGTGCGTCGTACGGCCGTACGTCCGTACGGTGATTCACCCGGGAGGGGAACGCATGACCACGGACCCGACGGCCACGGGCCGGCGCGACCGCCGACGGGGGCGCGGCCGGGTGCTCGCGCGCGTGTCGGCCCCGCTCCTCGCCGCCCTCGCGCTGATCGCGCTGCCGGGACCGGGCCCCGGCGCCGGGACGGCGGACGCCGCCTCCGTCTGCCACGGCCGGCCCACCAGGACCTACGCGTTCGCCACCGGCGAGGTGCGGGTGTACCGGACCCGGCACTACGTCTGCGCCGTCACCGTGGCCAAGCGGCCCGGCGCCCGCCGCCCGATGACGGTCTCCGTCCAGCCGCGCGGCGGCCGGCCCGCCGTCAGGTCCGGGCGGTTCGACCGGCAGGCCGGGCCCGTCACCGTCCACGCCCTCAACCGCTGCGTCCGGGTCTACGGCGCGGTGGCCGGAAAGAGCACGGCCACGGGCTGGATCCTGTGCTGACACGAAGGAAAGTCCAAGGGTAAGGACCAACTGGGTCTGGCGGTCCACACGTTGCCCCCGCTAGGTTCGCGACACCGTTGTGAACCAAGGGGAGGACGAATGCGCAAGTCGCTCAGATGGCTGCTGTCGCTTTCGGTGCTCATAGGCACCGTCGGCTCTACCGGCGTGGCTACCGCCGCGGACACGGAGACCGACAGCACGTCCGTCGCCGACTCGCAGAGCACGGACATCAAGGACCGCATCCTGGCGATCCCCGGGATGAGCCTGATCGAGGAGAAGCCGTACGCCGGCTACCGCTACTTCGTCCTGGAGTACGTCCAGCCGATCGACCACCACCGCCCGTGGGCGGGCACGTTCAAGCAGCGGCTGTCGCTCCTCCACAAGGACACGAGCCGCCCCACCGTCTTCCGCACCAGCGGGTACGGCCTCAGCACCACGCCGAGCCGGACCGAGCCGACCCGGATCGTCGACGGCAACCAGGTCTCCATGGAGTACCGCTTCTTCACGCCGTCCCGTCCGCAGCCCGCCGACTGGTCCAAGCTGGACATCTGGCAGGCGGCCACCGACCAGCACCGCATCTACACGGCGCTGAAGAAGATCTACGGCAAGAACTGGCTGTCCACCGGCGGCTCCAAGGGCGGCATGACCGCCACGTACTACGAGCGCTTCTACCCGCGCGACATGGACGGCGTCGTCGCCTACGTCGCCCCGAACGACGTGGTGAACAAGGAGGACTCGGCCTACGACCGGTTCTTCGAGAACGTCGGCACGAAGGACTGCCGCGACCGCCTGAACGCCCTCCAGCGCGAGGCCCTCGTCCGCCGCGAGCCGCTGGAGAAGAAGTACCAGGCCTGGGCCGAGTCCGAAGGCGCCACCTTCAACACCCTCGGCTCGCTCGACAAGGCGTACGAGGCCGTCGTCCTCGACTTCGTGTGGGGCTTCTGGCAGTACTACGGCCAGGACGTCTGCGACCAGATCCCGGTCGCGGCGACCGCGAGCGACGACGCCGTCTACGAGACGATCGACGCCTACTCCGGCTGGTCCACCTACAGCGACCAGGGCCTCGAGTACTACACGCCGTACTACTACCAGGCGGCCACCGAGCTCGGCTCGCCCACCATCGAGCAGCCGCACCTCGACGGCCTCAGCCGCTACGGCTACCAGCCGGCCAGCAGCTTCGTGCCGCGCGAGATCCCCATGAGGTTCAAGCCGCAGGTCATGCGCGACGTCGACGACTGGGTCCGCAAGAACGCGAACCGGATGCTCTTCGTCTACGGCGAGAACGACCCGTGGGGCGCCGAGAAGTTCCGCCTCGGCAAGGGGGCGCGCGACAGCTACGTCTACGTCGCGCCCGGTGCCAACCACGGGGCCAACGTCGCCGGGCTCGTCGACGCCGAGCGGGAGAACGCCACCGCGCGCATCCTCGCCTGGGCCGGGGTCTCCGCCCCCGCGGTGCAGGCGGCCCAGCCGCTCGCCCGCTTCGACGCCCGCCTCGACGCCGCCGTCGACGAGGACACGACCCGCGAGCACGGCCTGCGGCCGTAACCGACGTCCGTCGGTCCGTCGCCGGGGGTGGGGTGCGTCCGTCGGACGCACCCCACCGTCGTGTCAGCGGTACGACAGGCCGTGACCCACCGGATACAGGACCTTCGCCGGATCGTCCGCGCGCTGGACCGGCACCGGGAGGCGGCCCAGGGGCCGGGCCCGCCCGGCCAGGACCCGGACGGCGGCGCGGAGTTCGACATCGGTCCAGGAGTAGGACGCGAGGCTCGCCCGCTGCCCGGCGATCCGCGCGATGTCGTACGGGTTGCGGATCGCGATGGTGACGACGGGCACCCCGGTGGCGACGAGCCGGTCGACGAGCGTCCGCTGGGGGCTGGTCGCCGACACGTTGTAGGTGCCGACGAGGACCACGTCCTTGCCGGCCGCCGCGGCCACCGCCTCGTCGATCCTCGCGGCGGTGGGGGTGATCCCGGTGGACAGCGCGGTCGCGGTGAAGCCGAGCTCGGTGAGGGCGGTCGCGAGCGTGGTGGTCGGCGGGCCGGTCGTGCCGGAGGGCGAGGCCGGGTCGGCGCCGACGACGAGGACCGAGGGACGGTCGGCCGGGCTCAGCGGCAGGAAGCCGTCCTCGTTGAGGAGCAGGGTCGTGGTCGCCTCGGCGATCCGGTCCGCCGCGGCGAGGTGCGCGGCGGTGCCGACGACCCGGTCGACGCCGGCCCGGGTGACGTAGGGCCGCCGGAGCAGGCCGAGACCGGACTTGAGCCGCAGGATGCGCAGGATCGATTCGTCGAGCCGGGCCTCCGTCAGCTCGCCGTCCCGGACGGCCTTCAGGACCGCGTTCCAGGCCACGTCGAGCCGGGGCGGGTTGAGGAGCTGGTCGACCCCCGCCTTGAGCGCGAGGACCGGGACGCGCTCGTCGCCGTACTTGGTGCGCACCCCCTCCATGGCGAGCGAGTCGGTCACCACCACGCCGTCGTAGCCGAGCCGTTCGCGCAGGATGCCGGTGAGGATGGGCCGGGACAGGGTGGCCGGGTCCTCGCTGGGGTCCAGGGCGGGCACCACGATGTGCGCGGTCATGATCGAGTCGATGCCCGCGGCGATCGCGGACCGGAACGGCGGGGCGTCGAGCTCGGCCCACTGCTCCCGGGTGTGGGTGATCGTCGGCAGGCCGTAGTGGCTGTCCACGGCGGTGTCGCCGTGCCCCGGGAAGTGCTTGGAGGTGGCCGCGACCCCGGCCCGCTGGTATCCCTTCACCTGCGCGGCGACCAGGCCGGCGACCGCCTGCGGGTCGGAGCCGAAGGAGCGGACCCCGATGACCGGGTTGGCCGGGTTCACGTTCACGTCGGCGACCGGTGCGTAGTTCTGCCGGATGCCGACGGCCGCGAGTTCGGCGCCCGCGATCTGCGCCGCCTTGCGGGCGTCCGCGTGCGAGCCGCCGGCGCCGAGGGCCATCGCCCCGGGCACCAGGGTGGCGGGCTCGCCGACCCGGCAGACGATGCCGTGCTCCTGGTCGGTGGAGATGAGCACCGGGATCGGGGTGGGCTGGGCGAGCGCGGCCTGCTGGATGCCGTTGGAGAGCTCGGCGATCTGGTGCGGGTCACGGGTGTTGTGGGCCCAGGCGAAGTAGATGACACCGCCGACGTGGTAGCGCTCGACGAGTTCGGCGGCCGTGCGGACGCCGATCTCCGCGAGGTTGGAATCGATGTCGGCCCGGTCCGGCGCGGTCGCCGAGTGGCCGTACACCCGCATCACGAAGAGCTGGCCGACCTTCTCCTCCAGGGACATCCGGTCGATGATCCGCCGGAGCCTCCGGTCGTCGGTGTCCGCGTGGGCCACGGGGGCGGTGACCCCCGTGACGGCCGCGGCCGCTGCCGCGGCGGTCACCGTGAGAAGGGTGCGTCGGGAGGGGGCGGGGGCGCGGTGGTGCACTGCTGCTCCTTCCGGCCGTGCGTGGATGAAGGAAACTTCCAAGGAGTCACGGATAGCCCGAAAGTAACTGCCAGGTCAAGGACCCGCGCAGGAATCACCACCGGGTGTGCCGCGCCCGTCCGCCGCGCCGAAGGCCCCCCGGACGCCCCGTAATTCGCTGGCCTCCAGGGCCCGGTGGCCGTACCGTCGGCGCGGCCCACCAGCGAGGAAAGGCGCGCATGACCTTCGAGCACATCACCGTCGACACCCCCGGGCCCGCCCCCGGCGCCGTCCTGCTGGCCGGCATCCCCGGCAGTGGCAAGTCGACCGTCGCGGCGGCCCTCGCGGCCCGCTTCGCCCGCTCCGCGCACATCGAGGTCGACCACCTCCAGGAGCTGATCGTCCGGGGCTGCCGTTGGCCGACCCCGGACGGCGATCCCGAGGCGGACCGCCAGATCCTGCTGCGCGCCCGCAACGGCTGCCTGCTCGCGGACAGTCTCGCCTCGGCGGGCTTCCTGCCCGTCCTCGACGACGTGGTCGTGCGCCGCTCCCACCTGGACTTCTACCGCGCCCACGTCAAGGCCGTCCCGCTCCACGTGGTGATCCTCGCCCCCGGCCCCGACAAGGCCTGGGAGCGCAACAACGCCCGCCACAAGAAGCTGACGACGAACTGGGCCTTCCTGGACGAGGTCATGCGCGCCGAACTCTCCGGCGAGGGCGTCTGGATCGACAACGCCGACCGGACCGTCGAGGAGACCGTCGACGCGGTCCTCGCCGCGACCGGCCTGACCGCGCTCGTCACCGACGTCTAGGTCCTGTCGTCCGGGCCACCGGCTCCCCGGTGGCCCGGACGGTGGCACGCGTACACATGCCGCCAGGCTAACCACATGAAAAGCCGTCAAGCGGCACATACGCACGCTCGGTGAGGCCGTCCGTCCGTTCGGCCCCACGTCTCCCGGCCGCCCGCGCCCGAGGGTGCGTCGGTTCACGCCAGCCCGCGCCCGAGAGCGCGTCGGTTCACGCCAGCCCGCGCCCGAGAGCGCGTCGGTTCACGCCCGGTCGCCCGCGCCCGAGGGCGCGTCGGTCACGCCCGTGGCGCCGCCGTCGAGCCCCGTACCAGCAGTTCGGCAGGGACCGTTTCGCGGCCGCGGGCCGGGGGCTCCTCGGTGCCCACGGCGAGGCGCCCGGCGCGGGCGCCGGCCTCGTGGAGGGGGAGGCGGACGGTGGTGAGGGCGGGGACGGCGTCGACGCAGAAGGGGAGGTCGTCGAAGCCGGCGACGGAGACGTCACCGGGGATGGAGAGGCCGCGCTCGCGGAGGGCGGCGCAGACGCCGAGGGCGACGGTGTCGTTGGCGGCGACGACGGCGGTGAGGGACGGGTCGCGGGCGAGGAGTTCGGCCGTCGCGTCGTGGCCGGAGCGGCGGTCGTAGGGACCGTGCACGGTGGGGCCCTCGGCGACGCCCGCCGCGGCGAGCGCCTCCCGGTGGCCTTCGAGGCGGTGCCGGGTCGTCGTGCGGTCGGCGGGCCCGGCCACGTAGCCGATGCGCCGGTGTCCGAGGCCGAGCAGGTGCTCGGTGAGGCGCCGCGCGCCGGTGCGGTTGTCGAAGACGAGGGCCGCCGCGTGGGCGTCGCCGGGCACCGGCGGGCGTCCGCACAGCACGACCCGGGTCCCGGCCTCCGCCAGCTTGGCCAGTTTGCCCGCGGTCGCGGCGAGGTGCTCCGGGTCCTCCAGGGAGCCGCCCATGAGGATCACGGCGGCGGCGCGCTGCCGCTGGAGCAGGGTGAGATAGGTGAGCTCGCGCTCGGGGGAGCCGCCCGTGTTGCAGACGACGGCGAGCTTCTGTCCGCCGGCCCGCCCCGACGCGCTCTCCCCGATCGCGCTCTGCGCCGCGCTCGCCATGATCCCGAAGAAGGGGTCGGCGATGTCGTTGACCAGTACGCCGACCAGGTCGGACGTGGCGGCCGCGAGGGAGCTGGCGGGGCCGTTGAGGACGTAGTCCAGCTCGTCGACCGCCCGCAGCACCCGCTCCCGGGTCGAGGCGGCGACCGGGTAGTTGCCGTTCAGGACGCGGGAGACGGTCGCGGGGGAGACCCGGGCGCGAGCGGCCACGTCCGCCAGGGTGACGGTCATCGTGTGCGTACCTCCGGGGCCCTTGTCGACGGTGATGTCGGCAGGCTAGCGTCATCCCCGATAGAAAGCGCTTTCTTCCGGAAGTGCGGAGCATCGGGGAGAGGAACCTCTCGTGACACGCAGGACAGTCCGCATCGCCATGAACGGCGTCACCGGGCGCATGGGCCACCGCCAGCACCTCGTCCGCTCGATCCTCGCGCTGCGCGAACAGGGCGGCCTCGACCTCGGCAACGGCGAGACGCTCTGGCCCGAGCCGGTCCTCGTCGGCCGCCGCGAACCCGCCCTCCGCGCCCTCGCCGAGCGCCACGGCCTCACCGAGTGGTCGACCGACCTCGACGCCGTCCTCGCCGACGACAGCGTCGACGTCTACTTCGACGCCCAGGTCACCTCCGCCCGCGTCGACGCGCTCACCAAGGCCATCGCCGCCGGAAAGCACGTCTACACCGAGAAGCCCACCGCCGCCGACCTCGCCGGCGCCCTCGAACTCGCCCGGCTCGCCGAGGCGAAGGGCATCAAGCACGGCGTCGTCCAGGACAAGCTGTTCCTGCCGGGCCTGCTCAAGCTCAAGCGGCTCGTCGACGGCGGCTTCTTCGGCGAGATCCTGTCGGTGCGCGGCGAGTTCGGCTACTGGGTCTTCGAGGGCGACTGGCAGGACGCCCAGCGCCCCAGCTGGAACTACCGCGCCGAGGACGGCGGCGGCATCGTCGTCGACATGTTCCCGCACTGGGAGTACGTGCTCCACGAGCTCTTCGGCCGGGTCACCTCCGTCACCGCCCAGGTGGCCACCCACGTCCCGCGCCGCTGGGACGAGCACGGCAAGCCCTACGAGGCCACCGCCGACGACGCCGCGTACGGCATCTTCGGTCTCGAGGGCGGGGTGATCGCCCAGATCAACTCCTCCTGGGCGGTCCGCGTCAACCGCGACGAGCTCGTCGAGTTCCAGGTCGACGGCACCCACGGCTCCGCCGTCGCCGGCCTGCGCGGCTGCCGCGTCCAGCACCGCTCGGCCACCCCCAAGCCGGTCTGGAACCCCGACGTCCCCGCCACCGAGTCCTTCCGTGACCAGTGGCAGGAGGTCCCCGACAACGCCGGGTTCGACAACGGCTTCAAGGCCCAGTGGGAGCTGTTCCTGCGGCACCTCGTCCTCGACGAGCCGTACCACTGGGACCTGCTCGCGGGCGCCCGCGGCGTCCAGCTCGCCGAGCTGGGCCTGAGGTCCGCGGCCGAGGGCCGCCGCCTCGACGTACCGGAGGTCTCCCTGTGACGATCCGCCTGCCGCTTCCCGACGGCTCCACGCGCGCGTACACCCCCCGCACGGAGCCCCTCTCGCTCGCCGCGGCCGGACCGCTGACCTCCCGCACGGTCTTCTCCGCCGCGCACGTCGTCGCCGACCCGTACGCCGACGCCACCCCCGACGGCCCCGCCGCCGTCGACTGGGACGCCACCCTCGCCTTCCGCCGCCACCTCTGGTCCCACGGCCTCGGGGTCGCCGAGGCCATGGACACCGCGCAGCGCGGGATGGGCCTCGACTGGGCCGGGGCGGCCGAGCTGATCCGCCGCTCGGCCGCCGAGGCCCGCGCCGTGGGCGGACGCATAGCCTGTGGCGTCGGCACCGACCAGATCACGGGCGGCACCCTCGCGGAGATCCGCGCCGCCTACGAGGAACAGCTCGCGGTCGTCGAGGAGTCGGGCGCGCAGGCCGTCCTCATGGCCTCCCGCGCCCTCGCCGCCGCCGCGACGGGCCCCGAGGACTACCTCGACCTCTACGGCCACCTGCTCCGCCAGGCGGGCGAACCGGTCGTCCTGCACTGGCTGGGCCCCATGTTCGACCCGGCCCTGGAGGGCTACTGGGGCTCGGCCGACCTCGACGCCGCCACCGAGACCTTCCTCGACGTGATCGCGGCCCACCCCGACAAGGTCGACGGCATCAAGGTCTCCCTCCTCGACGCCGGCCGCGAGGTCGCCCTGCGCCGTCGCCTCCCCGAGGGCGTCCGCTGCTACACGGGCGACGACTTCCACTACCCGGAGCTGATCGCGGGCGACGAACAGGGCTTCAGCCACGCCCTGCTGGGCGTCTTCGACCCGCTGGGCCCGCTGGCGGCCGAGGCGGTCAGGACGCTGGACACCGGCGACGTCGACGGCTTCCGCAAGGTCCTCGACCCCACCGTCGCCCTCTCCCGGCACCTGTTCGAGACCCCCACCCGCTTCTACAAGACGGGAGTGGTGTTCCTCGCCTGGCTGGCCGGCCACCAGGACCACTTCGCGATGGTCGGCGGCCTGCAGTCCGCCCGCTCGCTCCCGCACCTCGCCCGCGCCTACGAACTCGCCGACGGCCTGGGCCTGTTCCCGGACCCGTCGCTCGCGGAGTCCCGTATGCGCGCCCTCCTCACGGTGTACGGAGTCCCCGCGTGAACCTCGACCGCCTCAGCGTCAACCAGATGACCGTCAAGCAGCTGGGCCTGCCCCAGCTGGTCGCGGAGTGCGTCCGGCTCGGCGTCCCGGGCGTGGGCCTGTGGCGCGAACCCGTCCAGGCGTACGGCGTCGAGGCCGCGGCCGGACTCGTACGGGACGCGGGGCTCGCCGTCACCACCCTCTGCCGGGGCGGCTTCTTCACCTCGGACGGCTGGGAGGCGGAGAACCGCGCGGCGATCGACGAGGCGGTGACGCTCGGCACCGACACCCTCGTCCTGGTCTCCGGCGGCCTCACCCCCGCCTGCCCCGACCTGCCCTCGGCCCGGGCCCGCATCACCGAGGCCGTCGGCGCGCTCGCCCCCTACGCCGGGGAGCGGGGCGTCCGGCTCGCCATCGAGCCCCTGCACCCGATGTACGCCTCCGACCGGTGCGCGGTCTCCACCCTGGACCAGGCCCTCGAGATCGCCGAGCGCTTCCCGGCCTCGCAGGTCGGCGTCACGGTCGACACCTACCACCTCTGGTGGGACGACCGGGCCCCGGCCGCGGTGGAACGCGCGGGCGCCGCCGGCCGCATCCACTCCTTCCAGCTCGCCGACTGGACCACCCCCCTGCCGGCCGGCGTCCTCAACGGCCGCGGTCAGCTCGGCACCGGCGCGATCGACCTCCGCGCCTGGGCGGACCTGGTCGAGAAGGCCGGCTACACCGGCCCGGTCGAGGTGGAGCTCTTCAACGACAACCTCTGGGCCAGGGACGGCGTGGAGGTCCTGGAGGAGACCCTGGACCGCTTCCTCGCGGTCTGATCGCCCCCCCCCGAACCTCCCGGCCCCCGTGCGGAGGGTCCGGGGCGAGGGCCGCCCGGCCGTGCGGGGCCGGGCGGCGAAGGCGAGCGGCGTTCACCCGGCCACGTGCCGTACGTCCTGCTGCTCGACCTCCTTGAGGAGCCGGTCGTCGCCGAGCTCGGCCGGCACCTCGTCCCGGAATGAAGAGCCGGTCATGCCGGAAACGCTACGTTTCCTCCGGTTTCCCGGTGCCTCGGACCCGGCCTTGTCCCCGGCGGCGCCCCGCGGTGTCCGAGGCGTTCGCTACGGTCGTTACATGTCCAACGAAGGCCGGGGGCCGGCCGTGGTCGAGGGGGTCCTGGAGCGGATCACCTACGCCAACGAGGAGAGCGGGTACACGGTCGCCCGGGTCGACACGGGCCGGGGGACCGGAGACCTGCTGACGGTGGTCGGGGCGCTGCTGGGCGCCCAGCCGGGGGAGTCGCTGCGGATGGAGGGGCGCTGGGGCTCCCACCCGCAGTACGGGAAGCAGTTCATCGTCGACAACTACACGACGCTGCTGCCCGCCACGATCCAGGGCATCCGCCGGTATCTGGGGTCGGGACTCGTCAAGGGCATCGGCCCGGTCTTCGCCGACCGCATCACGCAGCACTTCGGGCTCGACACCCTGGACATCCTGGAGGAGGCGCCCGCGCGGCTGATCGAGGTCCCGGGTCTCGGCCCGAAGCGGACGAAGAAGATCACGGACGCCTGGGAGGAGCAGAAGGCGATCAAGGAGGTGATGGTTTTCCTCCAGGGGGTGGGCGTCTCCACCTCGATCGCGGTGCGCATCTACAAGAAGTACGGGGACGCCTCGATCTCCGTGGTGCGCAACCAGCCGTACCGGCTCGCCGCCGACGTCTGGGGCATCGGTTTCCTCACCGCCGACAGGATCGCCCAGGCCGTCGGCATCCCGCACGACAGCCCGGACCGGGTGAAGGCCGGCCTGCAGTACGCCCTGTCGCAGTCGACCGACCAGGGGCACTGCTTCCTGCCCGAGGAGCGGCTGATCGCCGACGCGGTGAAGCTCCTCCAGGTCGACACGGGCCTGGTCATCGAGTGCCTCGCCGAGCTCGCGGAGGACCCCGAGGGGGTCGTGCGCGAGGTGGTGCCCGGCCCCGAGGGCACGCCGGTCACGGCCGTGTTCCTGGTGCCGTTCCACCGGGCCGAGCTGTCGCTCGCGGGGCAGCTGCGGCGGCTGCTGCGGACGGACGAGGACCGGATGCCGGCCTTCCGGGACGTGGCCTGGGACAAGGCGCTGGCGTGGCTCGCCGACCGGACCGGGGCCTCGCTGGCGCCCGAGCAGGAGGAGGCGGTGCGGCTCGCGCTGACCCGGAAGGTCGCGGTGCTGACCGGGGGCCCCGGCTGCGGCAAGTCCTTCACGGTCCGCTCGATCGTGGAGCTCGCGCGGGCGAAGAAGGCCAAGGTGGTGCTCGCGGCGCCCACCGGCCGGGCCGCCAAGCGGCTCGCCGAGCTGACCGGCGCCGAGGCCTCCACCGTCCACCGGCTCCTGGAGCTGAAGCCGGGCGGCGACGCGGCCTACGACCGGGACCGGCCCCTCGACGCCGACCTGGTCGTCGTCGACGAGGCGTCCATGCTCGACCTCCTGCTGGCGAACAAGCTGGTCAAGGCGGTGGCGCCGGGTGCGCACCTGCTGCTCGTCGGGGACGTGGACCAGCTCCCCTCGGTCGGCGCGGGCGAGGTCCTCGGCGACCTGCTCGCCTCCGGCAGCCCCGTACCGGCCGTCCGGCTGACCCGGATCTTCCGGCAGGCCCAGCAGTCCGGGGTGGTCACCAACGCGCACCGGATCAACGCCGGCACCCCGCCCCTCACCCAGGGCCTGCCGGACTTCTTCCTCTTCGTCGAGGAGGAGACCGAGGACGCCGCCCGGGTCGCCGTGGACGTCGCCGCCCGCCGGATCCCGGCGAAGTTCGGCCTCGACCCACGCCGGGACGTCCAGGTCCTCGCCCCCATGCACCGCGGCCCGGCGGGTGCGGGCTCGCTCAACGGCCTGCTCCAGCAGGCGATCACGCCGGCCCGCCCGGACCTCGCGGAGAAGCGGTTCGGCGGCCGGGTCTTCCGGGTCGGCGACAAGGTCACCCAGATCCGCAACAACTACGAGAAGGGGGCCAACGGGGTCTTCAACGGGACGGTCGGCGTCGTCACGGAGCTGGACACCGTCGAGCAGCGGCTGACCGTGCGGACGGACGAGGACGAGGAGGTGCCGTACGACTTCGACGAGTTGGACGAACTCGCCCACGCGTACGCGGTCACCATCCACCGCTCGCAAGGCAGCGAGTATCCGGCGGTGGTGATTCCGGTCACCATGAGCGCCTGGATGATGCTCCAGCGCAACCTGCTCTACACGGCCGTGACCCGCGCCAGGAAGCTGGTCGTGCTGGTCGGCTCCCGACGGGCGATCGCCCAGGCGGTGCGTACGGTCTCCGCAGGCAGACGCTTTACCGCACTGGCCCACCGGCTCACAGGGGACTCCCTCGTGTGAAAGATCACGGGGGCTACCGGAACCGGGGCGAAGGGGGCAGGATATGAAGGTTGGCGGCACTGAGTGCCGCCGAATGGCCCAATGAGCGACCCCGAGTGCACTCTCCTGAGCCAAATGGGGGATGGTAGAGACAGTCAGGGCACCTCGAAGAAGAGGCACTACGTCGGTGAGGGATGACGTGAGCGACAACTCTGTAGTACTGCGGTACGCGGACGGTGAATACACCTACCCGGTGGTCGAGAGCACCGTCGGCGACAAGGGCTTCGACATCGGGAAACTCCGAGCCCAGACCGGACTGGTCACCCTGGACAGCGGATACGGCAACACCGCCGCCTATAAATCCGCGATCACCTACCTCGACGGTGAGCAGGGCATTCTGCGGTACCGCGGCTACCCCATCGAGCAGCTTGCGGAGCGCTCCACCTTCCTTGAGGTGGCGTACCTGCTGATCAACGGTGAGCTGCCCAAGGTCGACGAGCTGGCGACCTTCAAGAACGAGATCACGCAGCACACGCTGGTCCACGAGGACGTCAAGAACTTCTTCCGCGGCTTCCCGCGGGACGCCCACCCGATGGCGATGCTGTCCTCGGTGGTCTCCGCGCTGTCCACCTTCTACCAGGACAGCCACAACCCGTTCGACGAGGAGCAGCGCCACCTCTCCACGATCCGGCTGCTCGCCAAGCTGCCGACGATCGCGGCGTACGCGTACAAGAAGTCGATCGGCCACCCCTTCGTCTACCCGCGCAACGACCTCGGGTACGTCGAGAACTTCCTGCGCATGACCTTCTCGGTCCCGGCGCAGGAGTACGACCTGGACCCGGTCGTCGTGAACGCGCTCGACAAGCTGCTGATCCTGCACGCGGACCACGAGCAGAACTGCTCGACCTCCACCGTGCGTCTGGTCGGCTCCTCGCAGGCGAACATGTTCGCCTCGATCTCCGCCGGCATCTCGGCCCTGTGGGGCCCGCTGCACGGTGGTGCCAACCAGTCGGTCCTGGAGATGCTCGAGGGCATCAAGGCCAACGGCGGCGACGTCGACTCCTTCATCCGCAAGGTGAAGAACAAGGAGGACGGCGTCCGCCTGATGGGCTTCGGCCACCGGGTGTACAAGTCCTTCGACCCGCGCGCCAAGATCATCAAGGCGGCGGCGCACGATGTCCTCTCGGCCCTCGGCAAGTCCGACGAGCTGCTCGACATCGCGCTCAAGCTGGAGGAGCACGCGCTCTCCGACGAGTACTTCGTCTCGCGCAACCTCTACCCGAACGTGGACTTCTACACGGGTCTGATCTACCGCGCCATGGGCTTCCCGACCGAGATGTTCACGGTCCTCTTCGCCCTCGGCCGCCTTCCGGGCTGGATCGCCCAGTGGCACGAGATGATCAAGGAGCCCGGCTCCCGCATCGGCCGTCCGCGCCAGATCTACACCGGCGAGGTCCTCCGCGACTTCGTCCCGGTCGAGTCCCGCTGACGCGGACCCCACCCGACGCGCCCGGCGAGTGAGCCGAAGGGGCGCGTCGGCGTCGAGACGACGAACGCGCGCGGGCCCGACGAAGGAGGGTCGAGCACGATCGTCGTCTCGACACCGGCTCCAGCGCCCCGGAGGGGGAGCGAGCCTCGGAAGTAGCGAGAGGCGCCCCGCCGTCGATCCCCCCACGGGTCGACGGGCGGGGCGCTTCCCTTTTCCCGGTGCGGATTCCCCCCACGGGATCCGGGCCGGGCGTCTGCGGGTGTCTGCAGAAGCTACGCGGGTGGGGCGCGATGCGGTCTGCCGGGGTACGTACGGGAGGGCCGCTCAAAGCTCCCCGGTGCACGTGCCCCGGCCAACGCTTGCCTGGAACGTCCCCCAAGACATTCCATGAACGTCCCCCAAGACGTTCTCGGCATCGCCCACTTAGACTCGCGAACAGCCCAGATGGTTACCCCCCAATATCTGTGATCTAGATCTCCTTGTGAAGGTCCTGTGCGTCACGTGTAGGTGAAATCACGTGAAGCGACGGAGACGAAGGCTGTTGGATACGACGAACACGGACGAAAAGGCCATGGCGAGGCCGGCGATCATCGGGTTCAGCAGACCGGCGGCCGCGAGGGGGAGTGCCGCGAGGTTGTAGCCGAAGGCCCAGCCGAGGTTCCCCTTGATCGTCGCCAGGGTCCGGCGGGCGAGCCGGATGGCGTCCGCCGCGACCCGCAGGTCGCCCCGGACCAGGGTCAGGTCGCTCGCCTCGATGGCCGCGTCCGTGCCCGTCCCCATCGCCAGGCCGAGGTCGGCGGTGGCGAGCGCGGCGGCGTCGTTGACCCCATCGCCCACCATGGCGACCGTCCGGCCCTCCGCCTGGAGCCGCCGTACGACCTCGGCCTTCTCCTCGGGAAGCACTCCGGCGACGACCTCGTCGATGCCCACCTCGGCCGCCACGGCGTCGGCGACCGCCTGGTGGTCGCCGGTGAGGAGCACCGGGCGCAGGCCCAGGCCGCGCAGCCGGGCGACGGCCTCGGCGCTGGTGTCCTTGACGGTGTCGGCGACGGTCAGGGTGCCCCGGGCGACCCCGTCCCAGGCGACGTGCACGGCGCCCGGCTCCGTCGTCGCGGGCGCCTCGACGCCCTCGGCCGCGAGCAGGGCGGCGCGCCCGACGAGGACGAGCCGGCCGTCGACGGAGCCGCGGACACCGAGGCCGGGCACGTTCTCGAAGGTCTTCGGTGCGGGGAGCTCTCCGCACCGCTCGGCGGCGCCGGCCGCGATCGCGCGGGCGACCGGATGCTCGGAGGAGTGCTCGAGGGCGCCCGCGAGCCGCAGCAGCTCGGTCTCGTCGGCGGAGTCCGTGCCGTACCGCCCGCCGTGCACGTGCACGCCGGTCAGCCGCATCCGGCCGGTGGTGACCGTCCCGGTCTTGTCGAGGACGACCGTGTCGACGCGGCGGGTGGACTCCAGGACCTCGGGGCCCTTGATCAGGATGCCGAGCTGGGCGCCGCGGCCGGTGCCGACCATGAGGGCGGTCGGGGTCGCGAGGCCGAGGGCGCAGGGGCAGGCGATGATCAGGACGGCGACGGCGGCGGTGAAGGCCGCGGTCGGGTCGTCCGTCAGGAGGAGCCAGGCGACGAGGGTGCCGAGCGCGATGAGCAGCACCACCGGGACGAACACGGCGGAGATCCGGTCGGCGAGCCGCTGCACCTCGGCCTTGCCGTTCTGGGCGTCCTCGACGAGCCGTGCCATCCGGGCGAGCCGGGTGCCGGCGCCGACCTCGGTGGCCAGGACGACGAGCCGGCCCGAGACGTTGACGCAGCCGCCGGTCACCGGGGAGCCCTCGGTGACGTCGAGCGGCAGCGACTCGCCGGTGAGCAGGGAGGCGTCGACGGCGGACGCGCCCTCGGTGACGGTGCCGTCGGTGGCGATCTTCTCGCCGGGACGTACGACGAAGAGGTCGCCGGTCCGCAGGTCGGCGACCGGGATCCGCGCCTCGGTCCCCGCGCGCAGCACGGTCACGTCCTTGGCGCCGAGTTCCATGAGGGCCCGCAGCGCCGCGCCCGCCTTGCGTTTGGCGCGGGCCTCCAGGTAGCGGCCGAGCAGGATGAAGGTGACGACGCCGGCGGCGACCTCCAGGTAGATCGAGGAGGAGGCGTGGGCGCGGTCGGCGGTGAGGTCGAAGCCGTGCCGCATGCCGGGCATGCCGGCGTCGCCGAGGAAGAGCGCCCAGAGCGACCAGCCGTAGGCGGCGAGGGTGCCGACCGAGACGAGCGTGTCCATGGTGGCGGCGCCGTGCCGCAGGTTGGTCCAGGCGGCCCGGTGGAAGGGCAGTCCGCCCCAGACCACGACGGGGGAGGCGAGGGTGAGCGACAGCCACTGCCAGTTGTCGAACTGCAGCGAGGGGACCATGGCGAGCAGGACCACGGGCGCGGAGAGCAGTGCCGAGACCGTGAGCCGCTGCCGGAGGGAGGCGAGCTCGGGGTCCGCCGACTCCGCAGGCTCGTCCTGGTCCGGCTCCGGAGGGGCGGGCTCCTCGGCCGTGTAGCCGGTCTTCACGACCGTCGCGATCAGCTCGTCGACGCCGACGTCCGGCGCGTGTTCGACATGCGCCTTCTCGGTGGCGTAGTTGACGGTGGCGGTGACGCCGTCCATCCGGTTGAGCTTCTTCTCGATGCGGGCGGCGCAGGAGGCGCAGGTCATCCCGCCGATCGTCAGCTCGGTGGCGGTGGTGCTGGGCATGTGCGGTTCCAAACGGGAGCAGGGCCGTACCAGGTAACGGTACGACCCTGCGAAGCCCTGTCCGACGGTGTCAGACCAGCTCGTAGCCGGCCTCGTCGACGGCGGCGGCCACGGCCTCGCGGTCGAGGGCGGTGTCGGAGACGACGGTGACCTCGCCGGTCTTGGCGACGGCGGTGACGGAGGAGACGCCCGGGAGCGCGGAGATCTCGCCGGAGACCGCGCCCTCGCAGTGGCCGCAGGTCATGCCCTTGACCTGGTAGACGGTGGTGAGTTCGGTCTTCGTCTCTGCGGACATGGCGCGCTCCTCCTGGGGGATTCAGGCTCTTACGATACCGAGATTATACCCCTAGGGGGTATGAATTCCACTCGGGGCGAGCGGCGGACGGCGGGGCGTCCGGGTGGTGGGCGGGTGCTCGTGCACGACTGGACCTCCGAGTCCCTCCGTCGGCCGGGTGTCCGGCCGGGGCTCATGATAAACACCCGATATGTCGCATTCGGGGACCACGCTCATCCTGATCATGACGATCGCCGTCCTGGCGCCGCTGCTCGCCTACGGGGTGGGCCGCAGGCTCCCCGTGCCCCTCGTCATCTTCGAGATCCTGCTCGGCATCCTCATCGGCCCCGACGTCCTCGACTGGGCCCGCCCCGACGCGCTGATCGACGGCCTCTCGCAGCTCGGCCTCGCCATGCTGATCTTCCTCGCGGGGTACGAGATCGAGTTCGGCAAGGTCCGCGGCGACACCCTCAGGCGCTCGGTGTGGGCCTGGGTGGCCGCCCTCGCCCTCGGCCTCTCCACCGGCGTCCTGCTCGGCGGCGGCTACACCAAGGGCGTCTTCGTCGGCGTCGCCCTGACCAGCACCGCGCTCGGCACCGTCCTGCCCGTGCTGCGGGACGCCGGCGAGCTCCACGGGCGGTTCGGCTCGGTCGTCATGGCCTTCGGGGCCGTCGGCGAGTTCGGGCCCATCATCGCGATGGCGCTGCTGCTCAGCGGACGGGGCGCCGCCGAGTCGACGGCGCTCCTCGCCGTCTTCGCCGCGCTCACGGCCGGCGCCGTCTACTGGGCGCTGCGGCCCCGCCCGCCCTGGTTCTCCAAGGTCATCGCCAAGACCCTGCACAGCAGCGGCCAGTTCGCGGTCCGGTTCGTCTTCCTGCTGCTCGCGCTGATGCTCGGGGCGTCGACGGCGCTCGGGCTCGACATGCTCCTCGGCGCCTTCGCCGCCGGGCTCATCACCCGGCTCGTGCTGACCGGGGCCGCGCCGGACTCCGGGCCGGAGATCCTGGAGAAGATCGAGGGCGTCGGCTTCGGCTTCCTCGTCCCGGTCTTCTTCGTCGTCACCGGGATCGAGTTCGACCTCGACTCGCTCCTCGCCGGGGGCAGGACCCTGCTCCTGCTGCCGGTCTTCCTGCTGCTCTTCCTCGCCGTGCGCGGCGGCCCCATCCGGTTCCTCGCGCCGCGCGACCTCGACCGCAAGGACCGGACGGGGCTCGTGCTCTACGGCTCCACCGCGCTGCCGCTCGTCGTCGCGATCACCACGATCGGCGTGGACGACAAGGCGATGACGGCGGGCGAGGCGGCCGCGCTCGTCGGGGCGGCCATGATCTCCGTCCTCGTCTTCCCGCTGCTCGCGCTGCGGCTGCGCGCGCGGGCGGGCGAGAAGACGCCGCCCTCCGACGCCGCCAGGGGGTCGGAGGCGTGGTGAGGGTCACGGGGCCGTCGGTGGGTCGGGGGTGCGGTGAGGGCTGCCAGCGGATCGGGGGCGCGGTGAGGGTGACGGGGGGGTCGTCAGTGGGTCGGGGGCGCGGTGAGGGCGGCGGGGGCCGTCCCGTCGGCCAGCGGGCCGAGGTAGCGCAGCAGGACCGTCTTCAGCTCGGCGATCGTCGCCTGCCGTTCGGCCCCCGCGGGCGCCGCGAGCACCAGCCCCAGGCCGCCCTTGAAGATCGCGAACGTCATGTCGGCGATGCGGGAGCGCTCCGCGGCGGTCAGCGCGGGGGCGTAGTGCGCGAGCACCTCCTGCACGCTGGTGAGCAGCGAGGCGTGGAGGGCGTCGTGCTCCTCGGCGATCCGGCCGGGCACCTCGGATCCGTGCATCAGGGCGAGGAAGACGGGGTTCGCGCAGTTGAACTCGATCATCGGGTCGACCACGACGTCGAGCAGCTCGGGCAGCGGCAGGGCCAGGTTCTCGGGGGTGAACGCCTGGCCGTGGGCCGCCCGCATCTCGTGCAGGAGGCGCCCGCCGAGCTCGATGGCGATGGCCTCCTTGTTCGGGAAGTACTGGTAGAGCGTGCCGGGCGACACGTGCGCCTCGCGGGCGATCGCGTTGGTGCTGGTCGCCGTGTAGCCGTTCGCGCAGAAGACGCTCGCGGCGGCGGAGAGCAGCTGCGCGATGCGGCGCTCGCCACGCGCCTGGCGGCGGCGCGGCTTCGGTTCCTCGGGCATGTCTTCGGACATGACTGTCCCCAGATCTCCTCGACACGTTTGACAAACACGAGAGGTCGCTCGCATTCTTGGAAAATGCGAGTGATCACTCGTGTTTGCCAGTCTATGGCAATGGGCGACCCATGCGACCTGCCGGGAAGCGAGCGCAGGGGTCAGGTGAAGGGGACACCGCGGCATGGCCGAAGTCAAGAAATCAGCGTCCGGCGGGGCCGGAGTTCCAGGTCAGGGGCGATCTGCGGGCGGTGGATGGACGCGGTTCGTGACCGCCAGGCCGCGCCTCACCCTCCTCGTGGCGCTCGTGCTCACCGCCCTCGCCGTCCTCGCCGGCGGCGGGGTCGCCGACCGCATGGGCAGCGGCGGCTGGGAGGACCCGACCGCCGAGTCCACGTACGCGACCCAGGCGCTGGAGCGGGAGTTCCCCGGCTCCCAGCCGAACCTGCTCCTCCTCGTCGACACGGCGGACGCCGGGGCGGCGGGCGCGGCGGAAGCGACCGGAGCCGGTCCGGCCGCCGGCGCGGCCGCCGTGGACGCGCCCGCCGTCGCCGCCGAGGCCAGGAGGCTCGCCGAGCGGCTCGCCGCCGAGCCGGGCGTCGAGGGCGTCGGCTCCTACTGGTCCACCGGCTCGCCCGCCCTCCGCTCCGAGGACGGCCGCCAGGCGGTCATCGCCGCCCGGATCGCCGGCGAGGAGAAGGCGGCAGCCGCCGTCCTCGACCGGATCGCCCCCGAGTACCGCGGCACCCACGGGCCCGTCCGGGTCTCCCTCGGCGGCGACCTCGCCGTCCGCCACGAGATGCAGACCGTCATCCAGGAGGACCTGCTCCGGGCCGAGCTCATCGCCCTGCCCCTCACCCTCGTCCTGCTCGTCATGGTCTTCGGCAGCGCCGTCGCCGCACTGCTGCCGCTCGGCGTCGGCATCGTCGCCATCCTCGGAACCAACGCGGTGCTGCGCGGCATCACCGAGTTCACCGACGTCTCCGTCTTCGCGCAGAACCTGACGACCGCGCTCGGACTCGGACTCGCCATCGACTACGCGCTGTTCGTCGTCCGCCGCTACCGCGAGGAGCTCGCGGCCGGCGCCGACACGCACACCGCCGTCCGCACCACCCTGCGCACCGCGGGCCGGACGGTGCTCTTCTCCGCCCTCACCGTCGCCGTCTCGCTCTCCGCGATGCTGGTCTTCCCGCAGTACTTCCTGCGCTCCTTCGCGTACGCCGGCATAGCCGTCGTCCTGCTCGCCGCGACCGCCGCGCTCACCCTGCTCCCCGCGGCCCTCGTGCTGCTCGGCGACCGGGTCAACGCCCTGGACCTGCGGCGCCTCCTGCGCCGCGGCCGGCCGGAGAGCACCGGGGACGGCGCCGGCTGGGCACGGGCCGCCGCCCTCGTCATGCGCCGGGCGCCGGTCTTCGCCGTCCTCACCACCGCCGGGCTCGTCCTCCTCGGACTGCCCTTCCTCGGCGTGAAGTTCGGCACCGCCGACGACCGTCAGCTCCCCGTCACCGCCTCCTCCCGGATCGTCCAGGACCAGCTGCGGGACGGCTTCCCCGGCAATCCCGGCGGCGGGATCACCGTCCTCGCCGAAGGGCCCGCCACCCCCGCGCAGTACGCGGACTTCCGCGAGCGGATATCCGTCCTCGACGGCGTCGCCCGGGCCGACGGACCCGTGACCGCGGGCAGCGGCGGCGGACACGCCTACTTCACCGTCGTGCCCGAGGGCGAGACCGTCGGCGCGGAGGCCCAGCGGGTCGTCGGCGAGCTCCGCTCCGTCGCCGCCCCCTTCGACACCTCCGTCACCGGCCAGTCCGCCGTCCTCGTCGACTCCAAGGACGCCCTCGCCGAGCGGCTGCCCTGGGCGGCGGCGGTCGTCGTCCTCGCCACCCTGCTCCTCGTCTTCCTGCTCACCGGCAGCGTCGTCATCCCCGTCCAGGCCGTCGTCCTCAACGCCCTGAGCCTCACCGCGATGTTCGGCGCCGTCGTCTGGGTCTTCCAGGAGGGCCACCTTGCCGGACTCCTCGGCTTCACCTCCACCGGTGACATCGAGACGACCCTGCCCGTCCTCATGTTCTGCGTGGCCTTCGGACTCTCCATGGACTACGGAGTGTTCCTGCTCTCCCGCATCAAGGAGGAGTACGACGTCACCGGCGACCACGAGCACTCCGTCCGCTTCGGCCTGCGCCACACCGGCGGCCTGATCACCGCCGCCGCCGTGATCCTCGCCGTCGTCATGGTGGCCATAGGCACCTCCCGCGTCACCAACACCAAGATGCTCGGCCTGGGCGTCGCCCTGGCCGTCCTCATGGACGCGATGGTGGTCCGCAGTCTGCTCGTCCCCGCCGTCATGAAGCTGACCGGCCGCCTCACCTGGTGGGCCCCTGCGCCTCTGCGCCGCTTCCACGACCGCTTCGGCATCAGCGAGTCGGACGCGTCCGGTCCCGCGCCGGCCCCGGAGGGCCCCGCGGCGACGGGGGAGCGGCGGGAGACCGCGACCGCGCGGCGGTGAGACGGCACGGCGCCGGGCCCGGAGCGTTCCGGACCCGGCGCCGTGCCCCCGCGCGGGGCGGGATCTCAGTCGCGGCGGGCCCGGTTGCCGGGGCGGTTGGCGACCCAGGCGTGGATCGTGTCCGCGTACCAGTAGGGCTTGCCCGACTCCACCTGGTCGGGCGGGGGCAGCAGTCCGTGCTTCCGGTAGGAGCGGACCGTGTCCGGCTGCACCCGGATGTGCGCGGCGATGTCCTTGTACGACCAGAGCCTTCTGTCCGTCATGCCCGGTACCTCCCTGCGCGCCGCGCAGCGGTGGCATGGGGTGCCGTTCGGGGGCGCTGCGGGCGGGCGGTTGCGATCAAGCGATCAATGAGCGTGTTGCCCGGTGCAACGGCCTTGCCGACGGGAGGAGAGCGGCTGTCGACCGCCTGTGACGCAAAACCCGCGTAACGGAGATATGTGTGACGGTGAAGGGACCTGTGTGACGGAAGTGGCACACGCATCCACCGGTGTGTCCGCGTGCGTCACCCCTGGTCAGGCGAGTATGCGCCGGGCGTCGCACCCAGCCGTACGCCGGTCACGCGTCCTTCTCGTGCGCCGCCCCTTCACCCGCCGCCGCCCCGCACCCGCCCCCCGGCCCTGCGCCCCGCGCGCCCGCCCCGCGCCTCTCACACGCCGCAGGAGCGGAGGAAGCGCCGGGTGCGCAGGGCGATCGGGTAGGGGGCGTCGGGCTCGCAGGGGTACATGTCCTGCTCGACGATGGCGAACAGGTCCACGTCCAGGGCCCGCGCGGCGGCCAGCACCGGTTCGAGGGCGGGCACCCCGGACGGCGGCTCGCACATCACGCCCCGTGCCACCGCCGGCCCGAACGGCACCCCCTCGGCCACCACCCCCGCCAGCACCTCCGGGTCGACCTGCTTCAGATGGAGGTAGCCGATCCGCTCCCCGTAGGTCTCGATGAGCTTGACGCTGTCCCCGCCGGCGTACGCGTAGTGTCCGGTGTCCAGGCAGAGCGCGACGGCCTCCGGGTCGGTCGCGTCGAGGAAGCGCGTCACGCTCTCCTCGCCGTCCAGATGGGTGTCGGCGTGCGGATGGACCACGATCCGCAGTCCGTAGCGCTCGCGCACCTCCCGGCCCAGACGCTCCGTCAGCCGCGTCAGGTCCCGCCACTGCCCGGCGGTGAGCGTCGGGTCCTCCAGGACCTCGCCCGTCCGGTCGTCCCGCCAGAACGACGGGATGACGACCAGATGGGCGGCGCCCACGGCCTGGGCCAGGGCCGCGTTCTCGGCCACGTGCGCCCAGGTGCGGTCCCAGACGTCCGGGCCGTGGTGCAGCCCGGTGAAGACCGTCGCCGCCGAGACCCGCAGGCCGCGCCGCGAGGTCTCCTCCGCGAGGACGGCCGGATCGGTGGGCAGATAGCCGTACGGGCCGAGTTCGATCCACGTGTAACCGGCGCCCGACACCTCGTCGAGGAAACGCTGCCAGGGCACCTGGCGGGAATCGTCGGCGAACCACACCCCCCACGAGTCCGGGGCGGAGCCGACACGGATACGGGACGGTGCGGACGGTTTCGTCATGAATGCCACCCTGACCGGGGCCGGGGAGAGCGTCAAGACGGTCGTCCGGATGTCCGGACATGTCGTTGACAGCCCTCCCGGCCGACGACTAGACCTGGTGGCGGGGCCGGAGCCGAGAGGTGGCGGGTGGAGACGGAGCCGTACGAGCTGATCACCATGGGGCGCCTCGGCGTGGACCTGTACCCGCTGACCAGCGGCGTCGCCCTCGACCGGGTCGACAGCTTCGGCCGGTTCCTCGGCGGCTCCGCGGCCAACGTGGCCGTCGCCGCGGCCCGGCTCGGCCGCCGCACCGCGCTCGTCTCCCGCACCGGGGCCGACCCCTTCGGCACCTTCCTGCGCCGCGCGCTCCAGGACTTCGGCGTGGACGAGCGCTGGGTCACCGAGGTCGACGCGTACCCCACCCCCGTCACCTTCTGCGCGCTCTTCCCGCCCGACGACTTCCCCCTCTACTTCTACCGGCGGCCCCAGGCCCCCGACCTGGAGATCCACCCGCACGAACTGGACCTCGACGCCATCCGCGCCGCCCGGGTCTTCTGGGCGACCGGCACCGGCCTGTGCGCCGAGCCGAGCCGCACCGCGACCCTGGAGGCGCTGCGGGCCCGCGCGGGCCGCGGGACGACCGTCCTCGACCTCGACTGGCGACCGGTGTTCTGGGAGGACCCGGCGTCGGCCCGCCCGTACTACGCCGAGGCCCTCCGCCACGCGACCGTCGCCGTCGGCAACCTCGACGAGTGCGAGGTGGCGACCGGGGAACGCGACCCGGACGCCGCCGCCCGCGCGCTCCTCGCCACCGGCGCGGTCCGGCTCGCCGTCGTCAAGCAGGGCCCCGAAGGCGTCCTCGCGCTCTCCGCCGACGGGGCCCGCGCCGAGGTGCCGCCCCTGCCCGTGGAGGTGGTCAACGGCCTCGGCGCGGGCGACGCGTTCGGCGGGGCGCTCGTCCACGGCCTGCTCGCCGGCTGGGACCTCGAACGGGTCCTGCGCCACGCCGGCGCCGCCGGCGCGATCGTCGCCGGCCGCCTCCCCTGCTCCTCCGCCATGCCGTACGCCTCCGAGATCGCCGAAGCCCTCGCGACGGGCACGGGAACGATCCCCGAGAAGGGGTAGGGATCCGGCATGAGCCCCGACCGCCCCGCCCCCGGACCCGCCCCGAGCGCCGCCCCGCCCCGCTCCCTCCACCTGCCCGCGGGGACCGCCGCGCACGGCCCGTACACGGTCGACATCGACCCCGGGCGGGCCGGATGGACCTACTCCGCCCTCCGGGTGCTCACCCTCGGACCGGGGGAGACGCACGCGTTCGACAGCGGAGAAGGCGAATGGGTCGTGCTTCCCCTCGCCGGTGCCTGTAGCGTGCGCGTCGACGGCGAGATCCTCGAACTCCAAGGCCGCGCGAGCGTGTTCGACGGAGTGACCGACTTCGCCTACGTACCGCGCGACGCCCACGCCCAGATCGCCTCCGGCGCGGGAGGCCGCTTCGCTTTGGCAGGAGCGAAGTGCGAGCGACGACTCCCCGCCCGCTACGGCCCCGCGCCGGAGGTTCCCGTGGAGACCCGGGGCACCGGATCCCGCGCCCGCCGGGTGCGGAACTTCGCCTCGGCGGACGCCTTCGCCTGCGACCGGCTCATCGCCGTCGAGGTCGTCACCCCCGGCGGCCACTGGTCCTCCTACCCGCCGCACAAGCACGACGAGCACCGGCCCGGCGCCGAGTCCGTCCTGGAGGAGATCTACTACTACGAGATCGCCGGCCCTGGCGCCCTCGCCTACCAGCGGATCTCGCCCTCCCGGCCCGGCGGCGCGGACCTCCTCGCCGAGGTCCGCGACGGCGACGCCGTCCTCGTCCCGGACGGCTGGCACGGCCCGTCGATCGCCCAGCCGGGTCACGATCTCTACTACCTCAACGTCATGGCGGGTCCCGGACCCGAACGGGAGTGGAAGATCTGCTTCCATCCGGACCACACGGAGGGATACGCATGAGCATCCGGCTGACCGTCGCCCAGGCGCTCGTCCGCTTCCTCGCCGCCCAGCACACCGAGCGCGACGGTGAACGACGCCGTCTGATCGCCGCCACCTGGGGCGTCTTCGGACACGGCAACGTCGCCGGGATCGGCCAGGCACTGGTCGAGGAGGCCGACCGCATGCCCTTCCACCAGGGCCGCAACGAACAGGCCATGGTGCACGCCGCCGTCGGCTACGCCCGCCAGACGAACCGGCTCTCCGCGCACGCCGTCACCACCTCCATCGGCCCCGGCGCCACCAACCTCGTCACCGGTGCCGCCCTCGCCACGATCAACCACCTCCCGGTCCTGCTGCTGCCCGGCGACACCTTCGCCGGCCGCCCCGCCGACCCCGTCCTGCAACAGCTCCAACTCCCCCACGCCGGAGACGTGTCGGTCAACGACTGCCTGCGGCCCGTCTCCCGCTACTTCGACCGGATCGGACGGCCCGAGGCCCTCATCCCGGCCGCGCTCGCCGCGATGCGGGTCCTCACCGACCCCGTGGACACCGGCGCGGTCACCCTCGCGCTGCCCCAGGACGTCCAGGCGGAGGCGTACGACTGGCCGGACGAGTTCTTCGCCGAGCGGATCTGGCGGGTCCGCCGCCCCTCCCCGGACGAGCACGAACTGGCCGCGGCCGTCGCGGCGATCGGCCGGGCCACCCGTCCGCTGATCGTGGCCGGCGGCGGCGTCCGCTACAGCGGGGCCGAGGAGGCGCTCCACGACTTCGCCGCGCTGACCGGCATCCCCGTCGCCTCCACCCAGGCCGGCAAGGGAGCCCTCCCGCACCACCACCCCCAGGACGTCGGCGGCATCGGCCACACCGGCACCGCCGTCGCCGACCACCTGGCCCGCACCGCCGACGTCGTCCTCGGCGTCGGCACCCGCTGGACCGACTTCACCACCGCGTCCGGGACCCTCTTCGGCCACCCCGGCACGCGGTTCGTCAACCTCAACATCGCCGCCTTCGACTCCCACAAGATGGCCGCGCTCCCGCTCGTGGCGGACGCCCGCGAAGGCCTGGAACAGCTCCACGCGCTCCTCGACCCGCACCACGTCACCGCGCACTACGTCCACGAGTACGCCGAGGGGAAGCTCCGCTGGCAGACCCGCGTCGACGCCGCCTACGCCGCCCCCGACGAGGACGCCCGCCCCACCCAGGCCCAGGTCCTCGGCGTACTCGACACTCTGGTCGACGCCCGCGACATCCTGATCAACGCCGCCGGATCGCTCCCCGGCGACCTCCACAAGCTGTGGCGGCCCCGCTCCCCGGACCAGTACCACGTCGAGTACGGCTACTCCTGCATGGGCTACGAGATCCCCGCCGCCCTCGGCGTGCTGCTCGCCGCACCCGGCAGACCCGTCTGGGCCCTCGTCGGCGACGGTACGTACCTGATGAACCCCACCGAAATCGTCACCGCCGTGCAGGAGCGGCTGCCCCTGCGGCTCGTCATCCTGCAGAACCACGGCTACGCCTCCATCGGCGGCCTCTCCGAGGCCGTCGGCGCCGAGCGGTACGGCACCGACTACCGCCACCGTGACCCGGACGGCGGCTTCACCGGCGCGCCGCTCCCCGTCGACCTCGGCGCCAACGCCGCCTCCCTCGGGATGCGGGTGCTCCGCCCCCGCACCGTACGTGACCTGCGAGAAGCCCTCGCGGACGCACGACGGGCGGCCGTTCCCACATGTGTCTACGTCGAGACCGAAACGGCAGACACAGTGTCGGGCCCACCCCCGGCCCAGGCGTGGTGGGATGTGCCCGTGGCCGAGACGTCGACCCGCCCGTCGGCGGTCAAGGCCCGCGAGGAGTACGACCGGCACGTCACCGCCCGACGCCGCCATCTCTGAAGGAGTAACTCGTCATGACGAAGACCGTCCACCACTGGATCGGTGGCAAGACCGTCGAGGGCACGTCGGGGAACTGGGGCCCGGTCACCGACCCGGCCACCGGCGCCGTCACCACGCAGGTCGCGCTCGCCTCCGTCGAGGAGGTCGACGCCGCCGTCGCCGCCGCGAAGGACGCCTTCGCGACCTGGGGCACCTCCTCGCTCGCCCAGCGCACCACCATCCTCTTCAAGTTCCGCGCGCTCCTGGACGCCAACCGCGACGCGATCGCCGAGCTGATCGTCGCCGAGCACGGCAAGGTCCACTCGGACGCGCTCGGCGAGGTCGCCCGCGGCCTGGAGATCGTCGACCTGGCCTGCGGCATCACCGTCCAGCTCAAGGGCGAGCTCTCCACCCAGGTCTCCAACCGGGTGGACGTGGCCTCGATCCGCCAGCCCGTCGGCGTCGTCGCCGGCATCACGCCCTTCAACTTCCCGGCCATGGTGCCGATGTGGATGTTCCCGATCGCCATCGCGACCGGCAACACCTTCGTCCTCAAGCCGAGCGAGAAGGACCCGTCGCCGGCCATGAAGATCGCCGAGCTGCTCGCCGAGGCGGGCCTCCCGGACGGCGTCTTCAACGTCCTCAACGGCGACAAGGTCTCCGTGGACCGGCTCCTGGAGCACCCGGACGTCTCGGCGGTCTCCTTCGTGGGCTCGACCCCGATCGCCCGCCACATCCACACCACCGCCTCCGCCAACGGCAAGCGCGTCCAGGCGCTCGGCGGAGCGAAGAACCACATGCTGGTCCTCCCGGACGCCGACCTCGACGCCGCCGCCGACGCGGCCGTCTCGGCGGCCTACGGCTCCGCCGGCGAGCGCTGCATGGCGATCTCCGCCGTCGTGGCCGTCGGCGCCGTCGGCGACGAGCTGGTCCAGAAGATCCGCGAGCGCGCCGAGAAGATCAAGATCGGCCCCGGCACCGACCCCACCTCCGAGATGGGCCCGCTCATCACGGCCGTCCACCGCGACAAGGTCGCCTCCTACGTCACCGGCGCCGCCGCCGAGGGCTGCGAGGTCGTCCTCGACGGCACCGGCTACACCGTCGAGGGCCACGAGAACGGCCACTGGATCGGCCTCTCCCTCCTGGACCACGTGCCGACCACGGCCAAGGCCTACCAGGACGAGATCTTCGGCCCGGTCCTGTGCGTGCTGCGCGCCGAGACGTACGAGGAGGGCCTCGCCCTCATCAACGCCTCGCGGTTCGGCAACGGCACCGCGATCTTCACCCGCGACGGCGGCGCCGCCCGCCGCTTCCAGATGGAGGTCCAGGCCGGCATGGTCGGCGTCAACGTGCCGATCCCGGTGCCGGTGGGCTACCACTCCTTCGGCGGCTGGAAGGACTCGCTCTTCGGCGACCACCACATCTACGGCAACGACGGCGTGCACTTCTACACGCGCGGCAAGGTCGTCACCACCCGCTGGCCGGACCCGGCCGACGGCCCCACCGGCGTCGACCTGGGCTTCCCGCGCAACCACTGACGGGCGGCACCCGACGACGGCCCCCGGGGTGCTGACAGCACACCCCGGGGGCCGTCCCCGTGCCGGACGCCCCGCGTCACCCCTCGTCGAAGGTCCAGCCGAGCATCGCGAAGACCCCCTCGTCCGCCGCCCCCGCCGACCGGTACGTGGCGAGCGCCGCGTCGTTGTCCGTGTCCACCGGCACCCACGCGCCCCGGCAGCCCCGCGCCCGCGCCTCCGCCACCAGCGCCGCCGTCAGCGCCCGGCCGACCCCGCGCCGCCGGTGCCCCTCGTCCACCGCCAGCTCGTACAGGCACATCTCGACGCCCTTGTCCGGGTGGACCATCTCGATCCCGGAGACGAACCCCGCCGGGAAGCCGTCCTCCGCGTACGCGACCAGCATCAGATGACCGCCCGCCGCCAGGAACCGCTCGGCCCACTCCCGCCGCGCCGGCCCGTCGTACAGGTGCTCCGCCGCGACCAGTTCGGCCGCCGTCGTCGCCCGCCGGATCTCCATCCCGCACCTCCCGCCGCGCGCACCCCGGTGCGCGTACCGCGCCTGCTGTACGCGGACCGTAACGCGTACGACTCCAGGAGGCCGCCGAATTCCCCCTCGGGAGCGCCGCGACCGGGCCGCCGTCCCGCCTAGGCTCGACACCATGCGACTCCGAATCCCCCGGTGGGCCGCGGTCACCGCCGCGCTCGCCGTCCTCGCGGGCACCGGCACCTGGACCGCCGCCGCCTCGGACGATCCACCGCCCGTGCACCGTGCGGACCGGGTCCTGTCCGTCGACGGGGCACGGCTCGACACCTCGTACTTCACCGGCGACGGCACCGGACGACGGCCCGCGGTCCTCCTGGGGCACGGCTTCGGGGGCTCCAAGGACGACGTCCGCGCCCAGGCCGAAGGGCTCGCCCGCGACGGCTACGCCGTCCTGACCTGGTCCGCCCGCGGCTTCGGCGCCTCCACCGGCGAGATCGGCCTCAACGACCCCGCCCACGAGGTCCAGGACGTCCGGAAGCTGATCGACTGGCTCGCGGACCGCCCCGAGGTCCTCCTCGACGAGCCCGGCGACCCCCGCGTCGGCGTCACCGGCGCCTCCTACGGCGGCGCGATCTCCCTGCTCGCCGCCGGTCACGACGCCCGCGTCGACGCGATCGCCCCACAGATCACCTACTGGAACCTCGCCGACGCGCTCTTCCCCGAAGGCGTCTTCAAGAAGCTGTGGGCCGGGATCTTCTTCTCCACCGGTGAGCGGCCGGGCGCCCCGAACGCCGACGGATGCGGCCGGTTCACCCCCGAGGTCTGCGCCCTCTACCAGCGCGTCGCCGTCTCCGGGAAGCCCGACGCCGCCGCCCGCGCCCTCCTCGAAGCCCGCAGCCCGTCCGCCGTCGGCTCCGCGATCAAGGTGCCCGCGCTCCTCGTCCAGGGCCAGTCGGACTCCCTCTTCACCCTGGCGCAGTCCGACGCCATGGCCCGTACGCTCACCGCCAACGGCGCCCCCGTCGCCGTCGACTGGATCGCCGGCGGCCACGACGGCGGCGACCGGGAGACCGACCGCGTCGAACGGCGGATCGGCGCCTGGTTCGACCGCTGGCTGAAGCGCGACACCTCCGTCGACACCGGACCCGCCTTCCGGGTCAGCCGCACCGGCGGCGTCGACTCCACCGACGGGCGGGCCACGCTGCGCGCCGCGACCGCCGACCGCTACCCCGGTCTCGCCTCCGGCGCCACTACCGTCCCCCTCGCGGGCCCGCCGCAGACCTTCGCCAACCCGGCCGGCGCCGCACCGCCCGCCGTCTCGGCGGTCCCCGGCCTCGGCGGCGGACTCTCCGGCCTGTCCTCGCTGGGCGTCGGGCTCTCCCTCGACTTCCCCGGCCAGTACGCCCGCTTCGACGCGAAGCCGCAGACCACGGCCGTACGGATCACCGGAACGCCGACCGTCCGCGTCAAGGTGAGCTCCACCGCCGGCGACGGCTCGGCCGTCCTCTTCGCCAAGGTGTACGACGTCGGGCCCGACGGGCGGCAGCAGGTGCTGCCCTCCCAGCTCGTGGCCCCCTTCCGCGTCGACGACGCCCGGGCCGGCCGCGCCCTGTCGCTGACCCTGCCGGCGATCGACCACGAGGTGGAGGCCGGGCACCGGCTGCGGCTCGTCCTCGCCGCCACCGACCTCGGCTACGCCTCGCCGACGGTCCCGGCCACGTACACCGTCGCCGTCGAGGGCCCGCTCACCGTGCCCACCGCGCCCGGTCTGTCCACCCAGGCCGCCGCGCTGCCCTGGTGGGTGTGGGGCCTGCCGCTGCTGGGACTGGCCGCCGCGGCCGCCCTGCTGCTGACCGCCCGCCGCAGGACGGCCGCCCCCGCGCCCGACCCGGAACTCACCTCCGTACCGCTCCAGATCACCGGCCTGTCCAAGAAGTACAAGGGCGGCGACCGGTACAGCGTCCGTGACCTGTCCTTCCGGGTCGAGCAGGGGCAGGTCCTCGGTCTGCTCGGGCCGAACGGAGCGGGCAAGACCACCACCCTGCGCATGCTGATGGGCCTCATCACCCCCGACGAGGGGGAGATCAGGGTCTTCGGGCAGGCGATCCGGCCCGGCGCCCCGGTCCTCTCCCGGGTCGGCGCGTTCGTCGAGGGCGCCGGCTTCCTGCCGCACCTGTCGGGCCGGGAGAACCTGGACCTGTACTGGAAGGCCACCGGCCGTCCCGCCGAGGACGCCCACGCCGACGAGGCGCTGCGGATCGCGAACCTGGGCGGCGCACTCGAACGCGCCGTGCGGACCTACTCGCAGGGCATGCGGCAGCGCCTCGCCCTCGCCCAGGCCATGCTCGGCCTGCCGGACCTGCTGATCCTGGACGAGCCCACCAACGGACTCGACCCGCCGCAGATCCGGGAGATGCGCGAGGTGATGATCCGGTACGCGGCGGGCGGCCGCACCGTCATCGTCTCCAGCCACCTCCTCGCCGAGGTCGAGCAGTCCTGCACGCACCTCGTCGTCATGGACCGGGGGCAGCTCGTGCAGGCCGGGCCGGTCGCCGAGATCACCGGCTCGGGCGACACCCTGCTCGTCACCCTCGCCGGGGAGATCGACGACGCCCTCGTCGAGAAGACCGCCGCCCTGCCCGGGGTCGGCGCGGCCACGCGCGTCGACGGCGGACTCCTGGTCCGCCTCGACGGCGCCGACGCGACGGCCCTCATCGGCGAACTCGTCCGCCTGGACGTGCCGCTGACGGGGGTCGGACCGCACCGGCGTCTGGAGGACGCGTTCCTGACCCTGATCGGAGGAGGATCCGCATGAGCACCACCGGCACCCTCACGGGCGCGGCGGAGTCCGCCCCCGGCTACCGGGCGGGACGCACCCTGCCCCTGCGCGTCGAGGCGCTGCGCCAGTGGAAGCGGCGGCGCACCCTGGTGATGGGCGGCATCCTCGTCGCCCTGCCGTTCATCCTGGTCGCCGCGTTCGCCATCGGCGGGCCGGCGGACGGCGCCGGCAACGGCCGGATCACCCTGATGGACACGGCGACGACGTCCGGCGCGAACTTCGCCGCGACCTGCCTCTTCGTCTCGGCCGGCTTCCTCCTCGTCATTCCGGTGGCCCTGTTCTGCGGGGACACCGTCGCCTCGGAGGCGAGCTGGTCCTCGCTGCGGTACCTGCTCGCCGCGCCCGTCCCGCGGTCCCGGCTGCTCGCCTCCAAGCTGGCGGTCGCCCTCGGGTACAGCGCGGCCGCGATGCTCCTGCTGCCGCTCGTGGCCCTGACCGTCGGCACGGTCGCCTACGGCTGGGGGCCGCTGAGCCTGCCGACCGGAGGCGCGGTGCCGGCCGGGGAGTCGCTGCTGCGGCTCGGTGTCGCCGTCGCGTTCGTCTTCGCCTCCCAACTCGTCACGGCGGGGCTCGCCTTCTGGCTCTCCACCCGCACCGACGCCCCGCTCGGCGCCGTGGGCGGCGCCGTCGGCCTGACCATCGTCGGCAACGTCCTCGACGCCGTCACGGCCCTCGGCGACTGGCGCGACTTCCTGCCCGCGCACTGGCAGTTCGCCTGGATCGACGCGCTCCAGCCCCAGCTGGAATGGGGCGGCATGGTGAAGGGCACGGCGATCTCGCTCACGTACGCCCTGGTCCTGTTCGCGCTCGCCTTCCGTGGCTTCGCCCGCAAGGACATCGTGTCGTAGAGCTCCTACGGCCCGCTCACACCCACCCCCTTCGAGCCGCTTCCGCGCCCGCGCGGAAGCGGCTCGTCGTGCCGAGGACGGACATCAGCTCGCCGACGCGGCGGCTGTACGTCCGCGCCGACATGCCGAGCCGGGCCGCGGCCGTCTCGTCGGTGAGCCCGGACAGGAGGGCGTCGAGGACCAGCCGCAGCTGGGGCGGCAGATCGCTCGGCGGGGACGGGGGCGGGGGTCTGTAGGTCAGCTCCTCGGCCGCCGCCCAGAAGGTGTGGTGGGCACGGGCGAGGGCCTGCACCACCACCGGGTCCCGGATCAGCAGCAGCCCGTTGTAGAGCAGCTCCAGGTCGAGCGGGACCGCGGCCACCGTACGGTCGACGAGGATCATCTTGAACGGGATCGCGTCCGCCAGGCGGGCCCGGCCGGGGATCCGGAGCCCCCCTTCGAGCCGGGGCAGGGCGTGCTTCGGGACGATCCGTCTGACCTCGCCGGCCCGTTCCGCCGCGGCCCGCATGCACGCTCCCGCCAGCTCCAGGAACGGCCCGGGGATGGCGCAGCCCGCGGAGGCGACGGGGTCGTCGAAGGTCAGCAGCTCGTACCGGGTGGAAGCGGCCAGCCCGGCGAGCGCGGCGCTGATGCTCCGCGCGCCCCGGACCGGGCGCCCCGCGGGCCGCTGTCCCTCGGTCGCGGCCCGGTTCATCGCCGAACGGGCGAGCATCACGGAGCCCGCGCTCTCTGCCACCGCTGACCACCCCCGCCCGATCGATGTCCACTCCATGTACGCACGTGACTGCACACGGTGACAACCCCTGTTGAAAAGGATGGCGAATCCATGCCACCCCGGTGCGCCCCCGTCGCCGTTGCCGCATCGAGATCCATCCGCAACTCCTTCGACTGCTCCATCCGGACCTCTCGTTCGTCACATTCACAAGTGCCGTACGACGAGGGGGAGATGTCATGGAACGACCGAGCGCGACGGAGGCCCGCCGGAGCGGGGCCCGGTTCCCGGCCGCGATCGCGGCGCTGCTCGCGGCCGGACTGGCCGTCACGGGCTGTGGGGCGAGCGGCGACGGCGCGAGCGCCGACCGGGGGGTGAGGGAGGGCGGCAGGACCGCCCCGGCGGTCCCCGACGGCGGGCGCACCGGCACCACGCCGCCCGGGGAGGGCGAGCGGCGCTCGCCGGTGCCCGCCCCCGACCACCTGTCCACCTTCGCGCTGGACGTCGACACCGCGTCCTACGGCTACGCGCGCCGCGCGCTCGCCGAGGGGCGGCTGCCCGACCCGGCGACCGTGCGCCCCGAGGAGTTCGTCAACAGCTTCCGGCCCGACTACCCGCGTCCGGCGGACAACGGCTTCAGCGTGACCCTCGACGGGGCCCGCGCCGGGCGGGACGGCTGGTCCCTGGTCCGGGTCGGGCTCGCCACCCGGGGCGCGGACCGGTCCGCCGAACGTCCGCCCGCCGCCCTCACCTTCGTCGTCGACATCTCCGGGTCGATGGACGAGCCGGGGCGGCTCGACCTCGTCAAGGAGTCCCTCGGGCTGCTCACCTCCCGGCTCCGCGACGACGACTCGATCGCGCTCGTCACCTTCAGCGCCGAGGCCGAGACGCTGCTGCCGATGACCAGGGTGGGGGCGGACCGGACCCGGATCGAGGAAGTGGTGAAGTCGCTGGGGACGAGCTCGTCCACCAACGTGGAGGCGGGCGTCCGGACCGGGTACGACGTGGCCGTCGCCGGCCACCGCGAGGGCGCCACGAACCGGGTCGTGCTGCTCTCCGACGCGCTGGCCAACACCGGCGCCACCGAGGCGGAGACGATCCTCGCCCGGATCGAGGAGGAGCGCAGGGAGTACGGGATCACCCTGTTCGGCGTCGGAGTCGGCAGCGAGTACGGCGACGCGTTCATGGAGAAGCTCGCCGACAAGGGCGACGGGCAGACGACGTACGTCGCCGACTCGGCGCAGGCCCGCAAGGTCTTCGTCGACCAGCTGCCCGCGCACGTGGAGCTCCGCGCCCGCGACGCCAAGGCGCAGGTCGCCTTCGACCGGCGGACGGTCGAGAAGTTCCGGCTCGTCGGGTACGAGAACCGGGAGGTCGCCGACGAGGACTTCCGTGACGACCGGGTGGACGGCGGCGAGATCGGGGCCGGGCACACCGTCACCGCGCTGTACGCGGTCAAGACCCGGCCCGGCGTGACGGGGCAGGTCGCCACCGCCACCGTCCGCTGGCTCGACCCGGAGACCCGGGCGCCGCGCGAGCGGTCCGGTTCGGTCGGCACGGGCGCGCTGACCGCCGACATCTGGGGGGAGGGGCACGACAGCCTGCAACTGACGGCGATCGCCGCCTACTTCGCGGACGCGCTGCGCGGCGGCGACCTGCCGGGCGCGCCGGGTCTCACCGCGCTCGCGAACCGTGCCGGGGCGATCGCCGACCGGTCGGGTTCGGCGGTGGTCGGCGAGCTGACGGACGCCCTCCGGCAGGCCGGCGGGTTGCTCCCTCCGGGCGAGGGCGGGGGCGAAGGTCCTTCCAAGGAGGGCGAGTTGCGGTCGGGCGACCCGTACAGCTGATCCGTACGGCCGGGGCGTACCGGTCTCGCGTCCGGGGCGGGCGGCGGGCGAGAATGGCCGTATGGCCACGCTGCTGCTCGCCCTCGCCGTCGGATGCACCGGTCTCTACGCGGGATTCCTGCTGATCTTCCTGACCGGGATCATGCCCGCGCTCGCCCGCCTGACGGACGCGGAGTTCGTCCCGGCGATGCGCCGGATCAACGAGTGGGTGCCGAAGCCGGTGTTCCTCGCGGTCTTCCTCGGGGTGGTCGCCTTCCCCCTCGCCGCGTTCCTCGTGCCCGTCGACGGGCGTACGGACACCCAGAAGTGGCTGGTCCTGGCGGGACTCGTGGCCGCGGTCCTCAACCACGCGGTCACCGTGACGGGCAACGTCCCGCTCAACGTGGCGCTGGCCGCGGCGGAGGGCACCCCCGGCGACGACCCGGCGGCGGCGCGGACCGCCTTCGAGAAGCGGTGGAACGGCTTCCACCGCGTCCGCACGGTGCTGATCACCGTGTCGTTCGGCCTGCTCACCGCGGCCGCCGTGCTCTAGGGGACCCCGACCGGGAAACGGACCGCGACGCCGGCCGGGCTTCGTCGTGTCCGGAGCCGGCCGGGCACTGGACACGAGCTCCGCCCAGAAACCGAACCCCCGTGTCGGTTTCTGGCCGGAACTCGCGGTTCAGGGTGCCGTCACCCCCTGTGCGGACCCTGGTAAAGCGTACCTCCGAGTCCGGAAACAGTCTGTCGGGGGGTGCAGGTCTGCGCCAATGACGAAAACTTGACGCTTCTATACCCCCGTAAAAGGGGTGAATCACCCCGATATCCGAGTTCAGTATTCCGTACCATCCGGTTTCTTATTGACATGCCTACGGGGGTCTTTTCTAATCATCCAGAGGCCGTGGCGCGCGTAGACACCGCACAGACACTGAGGGGGCAAGGTGGACGTCCGGATCCTGGGGGGACTGTCGGTACGTGAGAACGGGGTGTCGATCACCCCGACGGCGGCCGCGCCCCGGCAGCTGCTCGCCCTGCTCACGGCCAGCGCCGACCAGGTCGTGCCCGTCACGGTCCTCACCGAGGAACTCTGGCCGTCCGGCGCGCCCCGCGCCGCACGCGCCGAACTCCAGGGACACATAGCGGAATTGCGCTCCCTCATCGCGAGCGCCCTGCGCGGCGCCGAGCCGGCCGAGCCGCGCCCCGGCTGGTCGGACCGGCGCACCGCCGACGCGATCCTCGTCGCCCAGCCCGGCGGCTACCGGCTCGACACCGGCGGCGGCGTCCACGACGTCTGGCAGTTCGAGCGGGCGGCCGGCGCCGGCTACCGCGCCATGGAGGCCGGCGACCTCCCGCGCGCCGCCCTCCGCCTCGGCGAGGCGCTCGCCCTCTGGCGCGGCGACCCCTACGCGGGGGTGGCCGCGGGACCCCGCATCCGCCGGGAGATCGAGCGCCTCGAAACCTCCCGGCTGAGCGTCCTCGACCAGTGGATCGAAGCCCAGCTCGGCCTCGGCCGGCACGCCGAACTCCTCTCCGAGCTCTCCGGACTCGTCGCCCGCTACCGCACCAACGAACCGCTGCACGCCCACCTCATGGTGGCCCTGCTGCGCTGCGGCCACCACGACGAGGCCCTCGCCACCTACGAACGGCTGCGCGGGGCACTCATGGGGGAGAGCGGCATGGAACCCTCGGCGCGGCTGCGCCGCCTCCACCGCTCGGTCCTCGCCGTCCGGCACACCACGGGCCGGCCCGTCTACGGCGCCCGCGTCCCCGCCCAGTACACCCCGGGACGCGCCCGACTCGTCCCGGCCGGATCGGTCGGCTGACGACACGACAGAGCGGCCTGGCAGCCGGGGGCGTCCGGCCGATCGGCGCCGGGGGACGCACCGGGGGAATGAAGTGCGGCAGGTCACCGTTGACCGACTCCCGAAGCCGAATTATTTTCGGCGAGCAGTGCGGGTTTCCTCCGAGGTGCCCGATTTCGCTCGACTACGGGGGTAGGGGCCATGACCTTGCACGGCGCGGACGGAGCCGGTGGTGCCGACGCGCTGCTCACGGTCCTCGAACTGATCGCCCGACAGGCCCCGCCCGCACACTTCGAGGCCCTCCTCGACGACGCCCGCCTCGCCGGTCTCGACGGCGACGGCCTCGCCCGCCTGGAGCGGGCCGTCGAACTCGCCGACCGCGTCCACGCCGGACGCGCACAGGACGCCCGCCGCGAGGCCGCCCTCGCCACGCTCACCGACACCGCCCGCGACCTGACCTTCTCCTACGACCTCGACAGCCTGCTGCGCGTCATCACCCGCCGCGCCCGGCGGCTGCTCGGCCTCGACCTCGTGTACGTGACGCTGCGCGCCCCGCACGGCGCCTGCTACGTCCACACCACCGAGGGCTCCCGCGCCGGTGCCGACCGCGCAGGCGGACCGCGTCTCGCCCCCGGCCTCAGGATCGTCGAGGGGTACGGGCTCGGCGGCGCCGTCCAGCTCCACGGCGAGCCCGTCTGGACCCCCGACTACCTCGCCGACGAACGCTTCGCGCCCTCCGGCTCCCTCGACGCCGGTGTCCACGCCCCCGCCTTCGACGAGGCGGCCGAAGCGGCCCTGCGGGCCGAGGGGGTGCACGCGATGATGGCCGCGCCGCTGCGCAGCGGCGACACCGTGATCGGCGCCCTGCACGGCGCGGACCGGCGCGTCCGCGACCACACCCCCGAGGAGGTCGGGCTCCTCGCGGCGCTCGCCGACCTCGCCGCGCTCGCCGTCGACAAGGCCGGGCTCCTCGACCGGACCCGCGCCGAGGTCTCCGAACTCGAACGGGACAGCTCCCGGGTGCGCACCAGCCTCACCCGCATGCGGCACGTCAGCGAGACCCACGGCCGCATCATGAACCTCGTCCTGTCCGGTGGCGACCTGTGCAACGTGGCCAAGGCGGCCGCCGACGCGCTCGACGCGACCGTGACGATCCGCGACCCGGGCGGCCGCTGCCTCGCCACCGCGGGCGACATCCCCGACCTCGACGAGGAGGCCGTCGCGAAGGCCTCCCTCGACGCGCACGCCCGCCGCCGCCCCGTCCTCGCCGACGACGACACCTGGGTCGCCCCGGTCATCGCCGGATCGGAGGACCTCGGCGGGCTCGTCGTCCGCGCCGCGAGCGGACTGACCGGCGAGGACGAGCGGCTCCTCGAACTCGCCGCCCAGGCCGTCGCCTTCCTCCTCCTCATGCGGCGCTCCACGGCCGTCGCCGAAGGACCCGTCCGCGACGAACTCCTCGACGACCTCATCGCCGACCCGCCGCACGCGCCGCAGCAGATCGCCCAGCGGGCCCGCCGCCTCGGCGTCGACCTGCGCAAACCGCACGTCCTCGTGGTCGCGAGGCCCGAGGGCGGCGAGCAGGGCCGGGCGGTGGTGTGGGCGTCCTCGTACGCGTACCGCCTCTCCGGCCTCAAGACCGTGCAGGGCGGCTGCATCGTGCTGCTGCTCCCCGGCATCGACGCCTCGGCCGCCGCCAAGGCCGTCGCCGCCGAACTCTCCCCGCTGCTCGGCCATCCCGTCTCCGTCGCCGCCGCCGGACCCGGCTGGAGCCCGGACGGCGTCGGGCGCATGTACCAGGAGGCCGGGCGCTGCCTGGACGCCATGAGCGCGCTCGGCGGGACCGGTTCGGCGGCCTCCGTGCAGGACCTGGGCTTCCTGGGGCTGCTGCTCTCCGACGACCACGACGTGGAGGGTTTCGTCGAGTCGGCGATCGGGCCCGTGCTCGACTACGACGCCGAGCGGTTCACCGACCTCACCCGCACCCTGGAGGCGTACTTCGCCTCCGGCGGCAGCCCCACGAACGCGGCCGAGGCGCTCCACGTCCACCCCAACACCGTCTCCCGCCGGCTGGAGCGGATCGGCGAACTCCTCGGCCCCGAATGGCAGAAGCCGGGCCAGGTCCTGGAGGTCCAGCTGGCGCTGCGCCTCCAGCGCACCCGCGAGGTCCTCGCCCAGGGCCGCGCCGCCGCCGACCCGTCCCGCCCGCAGCCCCCGCAGGACCGCACCCCCTGACGACCTGACGGCCTGACGGCCTGGCGAACCTGACGGCCTGGCGAACCTCACTGCCTGACGACGTGCCGGGTGACCGCCGCCCGGCCCGTTGGGGCGGGCCGGGGCGGTCGGGCAGGGCGCGACGGCCGGTGCGGGGAGCCCGGCCGGTGCCGGAGCGACTCGGCCGGGGCGGAGCGGTGGGGCCGGAGCGACTCGGCCGGGGCGGAGGAGCGCGGCCGGTACCGGGGGAGCGGGACCGGCCGCCGTCGGTCAGCTGGCCGTGCGTCCCGAGGCGTAGCCGGCGTCGTACGCCGCCTCCCAGCCGGTGGACAGGACCGTCGCCGCGTGGGCCGCGGAGGCCAGCGTGATGTGCCGGTGCCAGCCGCGGAACGAACGGCCCACGAAGTCCCGCAGCCCCGCCCCCTCCCCGACCTCGACGAAGTCCCGCTCCACCCGGCGCGCGAGCTTCGTCAGCCGCAGCAGCGAGCCGACCGGCGAGTTGGTCAGGTCGCTGATCCACACCCGGGTCGCGGGCCGCCTCGGGTCGTCCCACTCGCCGAGCAGCACCAGCGGACGCATCCGCTCCCCGCCCGGCGCGGGCAGCGCCACCCGGACCGCCGTGGCGAGCGAGGTCCGCGAGGTCCGCGCACCGGCCACGGTGTCCACCCAGCTCACCGGCCTGCGCAGCCCCTTGAGGGACTCCAGGATCTGCAGGGCGGACAGCGGACCCGCCCCGAAGCCCGGCAGCGACCGGTCGGCGATCGCGAGCCGCGCCCCCGGGCCGATGCGGGCGACGACCGGCACACCGGCCGCCGCGAGCCGGGTCAGGGCCGGCCGCCCCGCGCCGCCGCGGATGTCGAGGAGCACCGGCTTGCGGGTGACGTCGGCCCAGCGGGCCGTGTCGAGCGCCGCGGCCACCGCGCACTCCTCCAGGGTCTCCTCGCCGGCCTCCTGGGGGACCTCCGCGCGGTCGCGCCGCGTGCGGTCGTTCACCCAGGGGTCCGGCAGGAAGAGCCGCCAGTTGACCGGGACGCTCAGCTCGTCGCTGGCGAACCACACCCCGAACGCCTGCTGGCCGTGGAAGACCTGCCCGCGCTCCGGGTCGAAGCGCCGGTCCACGCCCACCGAGTGCTCCCCGGCCTTCGGTATCGGCATCGGCCGCACCACCCAGGCCTGCGGGCAGCTGTTCCGCTCCAGGTACCGGGCGAGCGCGGCCCGCATGGGCTGCCAGTCCCAGGTGGAGCTGGAGACGAAGTGGTGCAGGCTCTGCTCGGCCGCCGGGCCGCCGATCTGCGCGGCGATGTTGCGGATCGACTTGCGGCCCTGCGCGGTGAGCAGGCCGTGCAGGTACTGCTCGGCCTTCAGGCGCTGGTCGCGGCGGGCGAAGCCGGCGAAGAGCGCGCTGCACAGCTCGGCGTGGACGTCCCCGTTCGAGCCGGCCGCCCCCACGGGCCGGACGAGGCCGAGGGACGCCGGCGGAACGGCGGCCCCGGTGGTGGCCCTGCGCTTGATTGCGACGGATGTACTCACGACACTCCTGCCCGAAGGTTGCGCAGCTCCCTCCCGCTGCCCCACCACCGTCGCGCGTCACCGCCCCCGGGCACGAGGTGTACCCGGCACCCGAATCGGCCGCCGGATGGTGGCCGGACCACCTCCCCCGGCGTCGTCGCAGGTCGGAGCCGCCTCCGAAGCGTCGTTCGGAGGCCACCCCGGGGTGATCCGGAACGGTTCGCGGGGCCCCTCGGGTGTGGCGCGAGCACCTCTCGGGGGATCTGACAGACTCACCGGCGCGGCTTTGACCCGTAGCAGTCCGTGGCCGGACCATCGCAGAGCGAGGCTGCACGGGCCGGGACCCGGTTAATGCCCCAGGCCGGGATCCGCGCCTGTGCGCCTCGCCTCGGCACGTAGTCTGAGCGCATGGAACCGCGCGGTCAGCTGCCCGTCGTCGGGGCGGTCGCCGCCGGCGGCGCCCTCGGGGCATCCGCCCGCTACGGGGCGGCGCTCCTCTGGCCGACCCCGGCCCACGCCTTCCCGTGGACGACGTTCACCGTCAACACGGCCGGCTGCGCCGCGCTCGGCGTCCTCATGGTCCTCGCCACCGAGACCGCCACCGCCCCGCACCCCCTGCTGCGCCCCTTCCTCGGCACCGGCTTCTGCGGCGGCTTCACCACCTTCTCGACGTACACGCTCGACACCCAGCGGCTGCTCGCCGCGGGCGACCCGACGCGCGGACTGCTCTACCTCGCCGCCACCGCGCTCACCGCGCTCGCCGCCGTGTGGGCCGGGGTCACCGCGGCCCGGGCGGTGCGGACGAGGGGCCGGGCGGGGGCGCGGGGATGACGGCGACCCGCCGCACCGGCCGGGGGCGGCAGGGGTGAACTGGCTGCTCGTCGTCGCCGGCGCCGCGGTCGGCGCGCCGCTGCGGTACCTGACGGACCGGGCGGTCAGGGCCCGGTACGACTCCGCCTTCCCGTGGGGCACCTTCGTCGTGAACGTCGTCGGTTCGTTCGTCCTCGGACTGCTCACCGGCGTCGCGTCCGCCCGGCTGCACCTGCTGCTCGGCACGGGCCTGTGCGGGGCGCTCACCACGTACTCGACCTTCTCGTACGAGACGCTGAAGCTGTACGAGGACGGGGCGAAGGGGTACGCGCTGCTGAACGTGGCCGGCAGCCTGGCCGCCGGGCTCGGAGCCGTGTGGCTGGGAGTCCGGACGGCCGGGCTGCTGTGAGTCGCGGCGGCCCTGCTCGACGGCTGAGCTCCGCCGCCGGACCCCCTCCCTCACGCCCCCGGCAGGATCCGCGTCTCGACCGTCGGCAGCCCCTTCGCCCACCAGTGGTCGTAGCGGCGGTAGACGTGGGGGTCGCGGGCGGCGAGGAGGGTGCCGAGGGAGGCGGCCTCGGTGGCGAGGGAGGCCCAGACGGGGGCGGGGAGGGGATGGAAGGCGGAGGCCTCGACGCCGTCGGGGACGGGGCGCCAGACGCCCGCGACACGGCCGTCGACGAGGAGGGTCGGGAGACAGTCGCCGTTCACGCGGATGACGTGCTTGCGGTAGGCGGGCGGGATGACGCGGCTGCGGTCCGCGTAGGCGAGGAGGACGCTGTCCCACATCGCCATGAGGCGGGGCGGCGCGGGGACGTCCTCGCCGGGCAGCGGGGCCCCGGGCACGTCGTACAGGACCGTGCCGTCCTCGCCCTCCAAGCGGTCGAGTGCGCCGTCGAGGGACCGTACGGCCTCCCGGACCAGGCCCTTCGGCGCCAGCGAGAACTGCGCCATGTCGGCCACCGAGGCCGGGCCGAAACCCTCCAGGTAGCGGCGGATCAGGACGGCCAGGCCGGCGGCGGAGGCCTCCGGGTCGGCGAGCGCCGGGCGGTGGGTCGCCGTGACGAAGGACTGGGCGGCGCCGAACGACCACGGGAGGCCGGTCGGCGCGTGCCACAGCGGCGCGTACTGCCGGATCATCCGCCAGACCACCGCCTCCACGGGCCCGCCGCGGCCCGCCTCCAGGCGCGCCCGCATCTCGGCCCCGGCCCGGGCCTCGGCGGCGTACGCGAGGAGGTCGGGGAGGAGCGCGTCGGCGTCGGCGGCCGTGAACCCCGCCGCCCTGAACCGCGGATCGTGCAGCCGTGAGCCCCGTACGGTCGGCTCCATGCCCTCCCGGAAGGCCCGGTAGTCGTCGGCGTGCACCAGGTGCAGCGTGAGCCGCATCAGCGTCGACCTCACCAGCTCGAAGCCACCCACCGCGGCGTCGAGCGCCGCCGGGTCGAAGCCCGCCACCCGGTTCCACAACGCCACGTACGGCGAACCCGGTTGCTGCGCCTGGATCGCCACCACCCGCCGCACGGCCTCCCCGACGCCCACCGGCTCCCGGTCCAGGAGCAACTGCCGGGCCAGCGTCGAACGGTTGAGGGCACGCGAGGTGATCACCATGCGCCGATTCTGCCCGGCGGGTCCGACAGCCCGCCCGGGGAGGGGCCCGGTGGCGGGCGGGCGTGACCGGTGCCGGTCATCGCCGGTTCACCGGCGGCACGTTCCGGGGACACGCGGTCCTCACCCCCGGTGACGAGGATCGGGCGCATGACCTTCGCCTCCAGGGCCCCGCGCCCCGCCGCCGCTTCCGCGGTCGCCCTCGCCGCCGCCGTCGCGCTCCTCTCCCCCGCCTCGCCGGCGTACGCCGCCGCCGACGCCGTGCCGACGTACGAGGTGAAGATCAACCTCACGGCGGCGGCCCTGGACTCGGCGTACGCGCCGAGCGCCGCGGCGAAGTCGGCGTTCGGGATCACCGGGTCGGCCAAGGCGCGTTCGTACAGCTACTACGACACCGACGGCGGGGCGCTGGACGCCGAGGGGTGGAGCGTGCGGCTGCGGCACAAGAGCGGGTCGTCGTTCGAGGAGACGTACAAGAAGCGGTTCCCCGTCACGAACGGCGACATCACCGGGGCCCTGAACACCGCCGACGCGGCCGGCTTCGACAGCGGCGACACCGACTACGAGGCCGAGGTGGACTGGGGCTACGCCAAGCAGACCCTCAGCTTCTCCCACGAGGAGAGCCACAGCGCGAGCGGCTACTCCGGCACCGCGATGCCGACGAGCACGACCGGCCGCACCTGGCTCGTCGACGACATCCCCGGCAAGCTGGAGGACTGGGGCGGCGCCGACCGGGGCAGGACCGCCCTCCAGGCGTCCCGCGCCCACGGGCCGGTCACCTCGAAGGTGTACGGCGGCGCCTGGGGACCCTCCGACGACGCGAGCATCGAGGTGCTGCCGGTCGTCGGAGCCGGCGGGACCGGGACGGAGTACGTCATCGAGCTGTCCTTCAAGACCGACTCGTACGCCGACGCCGCCGACCTCCACGCGGACGCCATAGCCGTGGCCGAGGCCCACGGCTGGCTGTACCACGGAGACGTCCTGAAGACGCAGCTGATCCTCGACCGCTACTAGGGCCGGACACGCGCGTTCACCCAGGGATCGCCCCGGTGTCGGCGGCGCGTGGCCGGGAGTTGTGCGCGGGACCGGACCATGGGGTCGCCGTCACCGGCGACTTCTCATGTGTTCCAGGGAGTTCTGATGAATCCACGCCTCCTGCGCCGGCCCGCCGCCGTGGTCCTGCCGCTGTCCGCCGCGCTCGCGCTCTCGGTCGTCGTGGGGACGGCCGACGCGACGCCCGAGCACCACCACGGCTCCGGCGCCCGGGTGGTCTCCACGGCGACGCTGCCCGACATCCCGCTGGCCGCGTTCGGCAACGCGCTGGTGCCCGGCAGCGTCGCGGACGACCGGGGCGTCGACCTCGGGGGCATCGGCAGCGACCTGTACCCGGCCGAGCGGCGCGGCGAGTACTGGACGGTGACCGACCGGGGCCCGAACGGGCAGATGGCCGTGGGGAAGGACAAGCGGCGGACGTTCCCGGTGCCCGGCTTCGACCCGGCCCTCGTGAAGGTGCGGGCGGTGGGCGACCGGATCCAGGTCCTGAGGGCGATCCCGCTCACCACGGCCTCGGGCGCGCCCGTGACCGGGCTGCCGAACCAGGCCGGCCGCGACGAGGCGCCGTACACGTACGACGCCTCGACCCCGCTCGCGTACGACCCGAACGGCCTGGACACCGAGGGGCTCGTGCGGGACCGGGACGGCAGCTTCTGGCTGGTGGACGAGTACGGGCCGTCGCTGGTGCACGTCTCCGCCCGGGGGCGGGTGCTCGCCCGGCACGTGCCCGAGGGCCTGGGCCTGAAGGGCGCCGACTACCCGGTCGTCGAGTCGCTGCCGTCGGTCTTCCTCCAGCGGAAGACCAACCGCGGCTTCGAGGGCCTGGCGCTGCTGCCCGACGGCGACCTGGTGATGGCCCTGCAGAGCCCGCTGCTCAACCCGGACAAGGCGACCGGCGAGAACTCCCGCACGACGCGGCTGCTGCGCTTCTCGCCCCGGAAGAACCGGGTGACGGCCGAGTACGCCTACCGCTTCGACGCCGTCGGCGACGTCGAGCCCGGCCAGACCAAGACCTCCGAGCTGAAGATCTCCGCGCTCGTCGCGCTCGGCGGCGACCGCCTCCTCGTCCAGGAGCGCACCGACAAGGCCGCCCGCGTGTACGAGGTGCGCCTGCGCCGGAGCTCCGACATCCTCGGCTCGCACTGGGACACCGCCACCGCCCCGGTCCTGGAGCAGCTCGACGACCGGGGCGCGGCCGGCGTGGTCCTCGGCAAGCGGCTGGTGGTGGACCTGAACACGGTCCCGGGCGTGCCCGGCAAGATCGAGGGCATCGCCCTCGAAGGCTCGTCGACCCTGGTCCTGCTCAACGACAACGACTTCGGCATGACCGACGGCCCGGAGGCGTTCGACGCGGCCGGGCGTCTCGTCGACAGCGGCGTGGAGACCACGCTCGTACGGGTGCGGCTGGGCCGTCCCGTGCGCTGATCACCGGCATTCCCCGAGCATCCGTGCCCCGGCCGCGAAGGCCGGGGCACGGGTGTTTTCCGGAACGGGAAAGACGCCCCCTCGCCAGCCAACAGGAAGCGGAGGGTCCGCCGCAAATCCGGTGAACAAATCTCGACCGGTCCTCCAGAGATACGCGAGCCGAGCGCGATATCCGCGGGTCACACTGCTGCGTGGGTCGACACGTAGTGAGGTGCATATGGATACAGCAGTAGAAAGGGCGATCGAGTGCATCCGGGAGCGTTACGGCGAACCGCTGACCCTCACGGAGATCGCCGAAAGCGCTCTGCTCAGCCGTTTCTATTTCACGCGGCTGTTCAAAGAGGAGACCGGGCTCACGCCGGGACGATTCCTGGCCGCGATCCGTATTCACCAGGCGAAGAAACTCATCGAGACCACCTCGATGAGCATCACCGACATCTCCTACGCGGTCGGGTACAACAGCCTGGGTTCCTTCACCAATTCCTTCACGGCCAGTGTCGGCGTCTCGCCCAGCCGGTTCCGCAGGCTGACGCGGGACGGCGGTGACGCGCTGCCGGGCCCCGAACCGGCGGCGTGGACGGGTTTCGGGACGGTCGCGGGCACCATCAGCCTGCCCACCGGGCACGGCAACGCGCGGGTGTTCCTGGGTGCCTTCGGCACGCCGATCGTCCAGCACCCGTCGGTCGCCTCCGGCGTCATCGACGTGCCGAGCGGGCGGCCCTCCTGCTACTCGCTCAAGAACGTGCCCGAGGGCAGCTGGTACCTGCTCGCGGTGGCCGTCGCCGACGGCCTCGGGCCCGACCCGGCCGCCGGGCGCACCCCGCTCGTCGGCGACGGCCCGAAGGCCGTGACCGTCACCGCCGACACCGTCACGAGCGCGGCGGTACGACTGCGCCCCGCCCGGCCGGCCGACCCGCCGGTCCTGCTCGCGCTGCCGGAACTCCGGCCCCCGGCCGACGTCGTCCCGCACCCGGGGTGCGCCTCCGTCAACCCTCCCCAGGACAACGGCGGACGGCGCCAGGCCGCGGGCCACCTCAGGGTGGCTTCCGCGGCTCCGGCGCCGACGGCCTCGTGAGGACGGGAACTCAAGGCACCATGTCCTGCTTGGTCTTGAGCTGCTCGGCGAGGAGGCTCCACTCCCTGCTGATGCGCTCGGCGATCGGCGCGATGACACCGAGCCAGTGCGGCGGGACCGCGTCGACCAGCTCGCGCCAGTCCTCGTCGGGGTCGGTGGCGTGCAGCTGCATCCAGCGCAGGAACTCCCGGCCGCCCGCGTTGTACCGGATGGCGGGGTCGGTGGCCATCTTGGCCGCCACCGTCGCCCACGCGGGCGGCGCCTCCGTGTGGTTCCTGCGCGGCGCCGGGGCCGCGTCGGGGTGCGACGCCACCCGCAGAGGTCCGCGGGCGGTGCCGCACGCCGCCGTGCCCGCGGGCCGCGCCGCCTCGCCGGGGAGCCGCACCTGCTGCCGTACGGCCGGCGCCGACTGCACGGCGGGGACGGCCTGCACGGGCCGTACGGACTGCACCGACCGCACGGGCTGTACCGGCTCCGGCCGGGCGGCCTGCGTCTGGCGCCCGTCCCGCTCGGGGCTGTCGCCGCGGCGCAGCCGGGCGCTCACGTCGTGGACCGTGCCCAGCGACACGTCCGTCTCCCGGGCGACCTGACGCAGCGGGGCGTTCGGATGGGCCGTGATGTACTCGGCGGCGCGCCGCCTGCCCTCGCCCGCGTCCACCGGACGGCGCCTGCCGTCCCGCCCAATGCGCTTGCCGTCGAGCGGCGCCCCCTCGCCCGTCCGGTCGCGCAGCGACGCGATCGTCTTGGCGCTCAGCCCGGTGATGCCGGCGATGGCCCGGTCGGACCAGTCCGGGTGCGAACTCAGCACGCGCTGCGCGCCGGACACCCGGTCGGCCTTCGACAGCGGAAGACCGTGCGAGCCGTTCGCCTTCATGGCGATGACGAGCGCCTCGGAATTCGAACAGTCGAGGAAACGCGCCTTGATGCTGACATCACCACGGAGCCGCGCGGCCTCCAGGCGGTGCAGACCGTCGATGATGCGGTAGCCGTCCATCTGGACCAGAATGGGCGGCAGTTCCGCCGACCCCGCCGCGTCGACGAGAAGCTGGATGTGAGCGGCGTCCGTACCGCTCTGGCGCAGGGAGACGCCGGGCGACAGCGCGCTGACGGGTACGTCGCGTGCCGGCAGTTTCTCGAAGTTCTTGAGATCGAATTCGCTGCGGGTCGCTGCTTCGGTGCTCTCCGTTCTGACGGGGCTGAACGCACTCGTGATCAAGACGGCTTGCCCACTGCTCTGAGCCATTCCCTTCACTCCCTTTCTGCTGCCGCTCCCGTCGAGCGTCGCAGCAGGGTCTTCAGGAGCGGTCGAGGAAAGCTGGACGCCGCCTGGAAGCACGACACCGCGGGCGCCCGCCGGATCGGCGGGCGCCCGCGGTGTTCGAGTGGGATCAGGCGTCCCTGCGCTTCAGCAGCACCGCCGCGACCGCCAGCAGGGCGGCGGTCCACAGCGCCAGCACCCCCAGGCCCTGCCACGGCCCCAGCAGGTCGTCCACGCGGGAGTGCTGCTGGGTGATCAGGAACCCCGCCTCGGTGGGGAGGTAGGCGTGGACGTGCTCGCCGACGGTGCCGGGCAGCAGCCTGGCCATCGGGGCGAGCACCAGGACGAAGGCGATGACGCCGGTGATGCTCGCCGCCGTGTGGCGGATGATCGCGCCGACGGCGAGCGCGAACAGGCCGAGGAGCGACAGGTAGAACCCGCATCCGACGACGGCCCGCAGGACGCCCGGATCGCCGAGCGCGACGGGAGCCTTGCCGTTCAGCATCGGCGCGCCGATGAGGAACGAGCCGAACGCGGTGATCTCGCCGACCGCCAGGACGAGCAGTCCGAAGACGGCGGCCTTCGCCAGGAGCACCGGCACCCGCTTGGGCACCGCCAGCAGACTGGCCCGGATCATGCCCGTGGAGTACTCGGACGCGATGACCATCGCGCCCAGCACCAGGACCGCGAGCTGGCCGATCAGGATGCCGCTGCCGAGGATGGTGCCGGTCGGGTCGAGCCGCATGGCGGCCTGCTGCGACGGGTCGGTCTTGTCCCAGTTCGCCACGCCCATCTGGATGAAGAGCGCGGTGAAGATCAGGGTCGCCACGACCAGGATCGCGAGCGACCAGACCGTGGAGCGGACGGAGCGGATCTTCGTCCACTCCGACAGCATCAGCCGCCCGAAGGTCGGCTTGTGGGCGTCCGCGACGGGGACGGTCGCGGTCGCGGATGCGGTCGCGGCGGTCACTTCACACCTCCGGCGGTGGGCACGCCGGCGTCGTACTCGACGGCGTCCTTGGTCAGTTCCATGAAGGCTTCCTCGAGCGAGCCGCGCCGGGTGGAGAGCTCGTGCAGCACCAGGCCGCCGCCGGAGGCCAGTTCGGCGATGCGCGGGGCCTCGATGCCGACGACGTCCAGGTCGCCCTCGTCGGTGTCGGTGACGGTGCCGCCGTGGTTCCTGAGGAGCGCGGCGAGTCGTTCCCGGTCCGGGGTCTTGATGAGGACGGACTGTTCGGTGCTGCGCTCGATGAACTCCTGGGTGGAGCAGTCGGCGACGAGCCGGCCGCGCCCGATGACGATGAGGTGGTCGGCGGTGACGGCCATCTCGTTCATCAGATGGCTGGAGACGAAGACGGCACGGCCCTCGGCCGCGAGCGACTTCATCAGGTTCCGGATCCAGAGGATGCCCTCCGGGTCCAGGCCGTTGACCGGCTCGTCCAGGACGAGGGCGGCGGGGTCGCCGAGCAGCGCGGCCGCGATGCCGAGCCGCTGCCCCATGCCGAGCGAGAAACCGCCGGCCCGCTTGCGGGCCACCGACGTCAGGCCGACCTGGTCGATGACCTCCTCGACCCGGCGCCTGCCGAATCCCTGGGTCTGGGCGAGGCAGAGCAGGTGGTCGAAGGCGCTGCGGCCGGTGTGGACGGCGCGGGCCTCAAGGAGCGCTCCGACCACCCGCATGGGCTGCGGAAGGTCGCTGTAGCGCACGCCGTTGACGGTGGCCTCGCCGCCGTCGGGCCGGTCGAGGCCGAGCAGGAGTCTCATGGTCGTGGACTTGCCCGCGCCGTTGGGGCCCAGGAAGCCGGTGACGCGACCGGGCTCGACCGTGAAGGAGAGACCGTTCACGGCGGTCTTGTCGCCGTAGCGTTTCGTGAGGTTCTTGGCTTCGATCATGGGTTACCTCGTTGAATGGGGTGCGAGAGATCAATCGGGGATGCAAAACCCCCCACCCACCTTGGTACCAGGCTTGCATTCTGTTCAGTAGTCCCCTACGGGGCGCCCTTGAACGATGGCCTCCGTTTCAGGTCCGTGGCTATTTTTACGGTGCCGACCGCCCGTATCGGCGGTTGTTCCATCTGCTCGATTTCCTCAGTTGAACGCGAACCCCACGGAACCCATGAGGGTGGTCATGAATTCAGACGCGAACGGCCCGGCGGGCACCGGCCGGCCGGTCATCGGGATCTGCGCACGGACCGCGCCGGTCACGCTCCAGGGCAGCGACATGCTCGTCAGCCTCGCCCTCCAGGCGCACGTGGCCTTCCTGTCCGCGGCGGGCGCCACGCCCCTGCTGCTTCCGCTGCTGCCCGGCGTCGAGGGCCTCGTCGACCGGCTCGACGGCCTGCTCGTCCCGGGCGGCCCCGACCTCGATCCGGGGCTGTACGGCGAGGCCGCGCACCCGGTCACACGGCCCATGAGCCCGGACGCCGACCGCGTCGAACTCGCCTTGGTGCGTGCGGCACTCGAGGCCGAGCTCCCGGTGCTCGCCATCTGCCGGGGGATGCAGCTGCTCAACGTGCTGCACGGCGGCAGCCTGCACCAGCACCTGCCGGAGATCACGGGCCACGACGAGCACCAGCCCCGGACGCCCTCGTTCACGCTGGGCCGCCACCCGCTGAAGCTCGCGCCCGGCAGCAGGGTCGCCGGCGTCCTCGACGAGGCCGAGCCGCGGTCGGCCTGCCACCACCACCAGGCGGTGAACCGGCTCGGCGCCGGCCTCACCGTCACCGGCTGGGCCCAGGACGGCACCGTCGAGGCCGTCGAAATCGAAGGCCACCCCTTTGCGATAGGCGTGCAATGGGAGGCCGGGCACACCCCCGACACCCGACTTCACGAAGCACTCGTACAAGCCGCTGTAAGCCGGAAAAGCAACTGATCCGTCGAAATTCGGAATACTTGAGAAAAGGCTGCCCGGTGGGCAAGCTGTTACCGATCCCGATCCGAAGGAGAATTACAGATGTCGCCGCGGATGCCTAACCCGTCGCTGGTCGTTCCCGATGTTCTGCCGCCCATGCGCGCACTGGTCAAGGCCGTCAACAGCGTCGGTGTGCCGTTGAAGACGCTCGTGCTCATCCACCTCCGGGTGAGCCAGATCAACGGCCGGCCGGTGCAGATCCCGAAGAAGCAGGCCGAGTTCGAGGCCGCGGGGGAGGAGGACCACCGCCTGCCGGTGGTGGAGACCTGGCGCGAGCAGGACTGCTTCACCGACGCGGAGCGTTCCTGCCTGGCCCTGGCCGAGGCCGCCACCCGCATCAACGACCGGGAGGACCCGGTGTCGGACGAGGTGTGGGAGGAGGCCGCCAAGCACTGGAACGAGGTCGAGCTCGGCGCGATCGTCCTCCACATCGGACTGGTCAACCTGTGGAACCGCGTCAACGTCGCCACCAAGCAGGAGCCGGTCGACTGGCGCATCAACCCCAAGAAGTGGACCCCGATGACGTCCCGGCTCGCGCAGGCGCAGTCCCAGGCCGCCGCTTCCTCTTCCCGCTGATCCGACTCGTTTTCCAGGCATTCGCAATCAGGCCCTGTCCGGTGGGAAATCCACCGAACAGGGCCTGATGCGTGGGGCGGTCAGCGGGCGAGCGGGGCGCGGCCGGCCGCGTGCGTGGTGAGCACGGCCAGCAGGGTGCGGGCCTGCACGTTGACGTAACGGCTGTGTCCGGCGAGCCAGTTCAGCTGGCCGGGTGTGACCCAGTGGTACCCCGGGGGCGCCTCGGCCGGCGTGGTGTCCTCGTCGGTGTCGACGATCAGGTAGCGGCTGTCGGCGTTGAGGAACCGGCCGCCCTCCTCGGACAGGACCGTCGAGTAGCGCACCCGGTCGGGCGACGCCGAGAGGATCGCGTCCAGGAACGGCGGCCGCCGGTCCGCCGGCAGGTGCGCGTAGTTCTCGGGGACGTACTGCACGGTCGGGGCGAGCTCCGCCGTGTCGAGGAAGCCGCCCTCGACGCGGGCGTGCGCGAGGACGTGCGGGACGCCGTCGAAGACGCGCCGGGCGAAGGCGACGACGCCCTGGCCCACCGGCTCGATGATCGGCTGGGTCCAGCCGGCGACCTCGCGGCCCGCGCCCTCGACGGAGACGGCCACCACCCGGAAGAAGCGGTCGTCCTCGCGGCGGACGGAGTGCTCGTCGCGGCGCCAGCCGGAGATCTCCCGCAGCGGCATGCGGCGGACGTGGATGTCCTGGCGGGCCCGCTCGCCGGTGAACCAGGCGAGGAGGTCGGCGTCGGAGGCCAGCGCCCCGGCCTCGGCGGCGGCCATGGGGGCGCTCGCCAGGACGGTGCGCGCGTCCATGTTCACCGCGTTGTCGATGCGGAGCATGGCGGTGATCTGGCCGAGGGTGAGCCAGCGGAAGTCCTCGTCGGCGGGGACGTCGCCGTCCACCTCGACGATCATGTTCCGGTTGCGCTTCCGGTAGAACCAGGCGCCGTGCTCGGACTGCAGGACGTCCGTGAGCACCCGCTCGCGGTCCGGGTCGAGGAAGTGCTCCAGGTACTTCACCGCCGCCCCGCCGTGGGCCTTCGTGTAGTTGCTGCGGGTGGCCTGCACGGTGGGGGAGAGCTGCACCAGGTTCGGGTTGCCCGGCTCCATCTTGGCCTGCATGAGGAAGTGGAGTACGCCGTCGAACTCCTTGGCCAGGATGCCCAGGATGCCGATCTCCGGCTGGACGATGATCGGCTGCTGCCACGCGCCCTCGGGCCGGACGGCGTGCAGGCCCTCGACGGTGAAGAACTTGCCGCTGCTGTGCCGCAGGTCGCCGGTGTCGGGCGCGAAGGACCAGTGGTCGAGCTCGGCGAACGGGATGCGGCGGATCGCCGTGCCGCAGGTCAGCCGGTGGAAGTCCAGCCAGCCCGGGACGTCGGCGGTCGCGATGTGGGCGCCCTCGGGCGTCGCCGCGGAGAGCGCCAGGCGCTCGGTCGTGCCGGCCCGGTGGCGCGGCACGAGACGGGTCTCGACGGTCACGGCCGACCACCGCTCTCCTTGACCGGCTTCCACCACTGCGGGTTGTTCCGGTACCAGTCGACGGTCGCCGCCAGGCCCTCGTCGAAGGAGGTGAGCGGCCGGTGGCCGAGCTCCTCCTCGATCCTGGTCTGGTCGAGGGCGTAGCGCCGGTCGTGCGCCTTGCGGTCGGCGACGTGCTCGATCAGGTCGGGGGAGACGCCGCAGAGCTCGACGAGCCGGTGGGCGAGCGTCAGGTTCGGCACGGAGGAGCCGGAGCCGATGTTGTACGCCTCGCCGGCCCGTCCCGCGGTGAGCACCCGCTGGATGGCGCGGCAGTGGTCGTCGACGTGCAGCCACTCGCGGATCTGCTGCCCGTCGCCGTAGACGGGGATGCGCCGGCCTTCGAGGAGGTTGGTGACGGCGAGCGGGATGAACTTCTCGGGGTGCTGGTACGGCCCGTAGTTGTTGGAGCAGCGGGTCACCGAGAGGTTCAGCCGGTGCGTACGGAAGTAGGCGAGGGCGACCAGGTCGGACGCGGCCTTCGACGCGGCGTAAGGGGAGTTGGGCAGGAGGGGCGACTCCTCGGTCCAGTGGCCCTCGTCGATGGAGCCGTACACCTCGTCCGTGGAGATGTGCACGACCCGCTCGACGCCGGCCGCCAGGCAGGCCTCGAGGACGGCCTGGGTGCCCTCGACGTTGGTGCGGACGAACGCGGCGCCGCTCCGGATGGAGCGGTCCACGTGGCTCTCGGCGGCGAAGTGCACCACCGCGTCCTGGCCTTCCAGGACCGAGCGGAGCAGCTCGCGGTCGAGGATGTCGCCGTGGACGAAGGTGAGCCGGGGGTGGGCGGCGGGGAGGTTGGCGCGGTTGCCCGCGTACGTCAGCAGGTCGAGGACCGTGACGTGGGCGTCCTCGTAGCCCGGGTACCCCCCGTCGAGCATGGTCCGTACGTAGTGCGAGCCGATGAATCCGGCGCCGCCGGTGACGAGGATTCTCATGAGATCACGTCGCAGTCGGAATTCCACGGTCGGGGCATGTGTCTTGACCCTTTTCGATGAGGGGGACGGATGGCATGCAATTCACGCTAGGGAAACGCCTGATGGGGGGCATCTTTCAGATTGCGGGTTCAACCGCTGAAAAAAAGGGAGGGGGTTGGTGCCGAAATGCTTTTCGGCACCAACCCCCTTGATTCGGGGCGGTGTTACTGCTTGCCCACGTACGCGGCCAGGTGCTCGCCGGTGCGGGTCGAGCGGCTCGCGACGAGGTCGGCGGGCGTGCCCTCGAAGACGATCCGGCCGCCCTCCTGGCCGGCGCCGGGACCGACGTCGACGATCCAGTCGGCGTGCGCCATCACGGCCTGGTGGTGCTCGATGACGATGACGGACTTGCCGGAGTCGACGAGGCGGTCGAGCAGCCCGAGCAGGTTCTCCACGTCGGCGAGGTGGAGGCCGGTGGTCGGCTCGTCCAGGACGTAGACGCCGCCCTTCTCCGCCATGTGCGTGGCCAGCTTGAGCCGCTGGCGCTCGCCGCCCGACAGGGTGGTGAGCGGCCGGCCGATGTCGAGGTAGCCGAGGCCGACGTCGGAGAGCCGCTCCAGGATGCGGAGCGCCGCGGGCACGCGGGTCTCGCCGGCGCCGAAGAAGTCCTTGGCCTCGTCGACCGGCATCGCGAGGACCTCGCTGATGTCCCGGCCGCCGAACCGGTACTCCAGGACGGACGCCTCGAACCGCTTGCCCTCGCAGTCCTCGCAGGCGGTGGCGGCGCCCGCCATCATCGCCAGGTCGGTGTAGATGACGCCGGCGCCGTTGCAGGTGGGGCAGGCGCCCTCGGAGTTGGCGCTGAACAGCGCGGGTTTCACGCCGTTGGCCTTGGCGAAGGCGCTGCGGATCGGGTCGAGCAGGCCGGTGTACGTCGCCGGGTTGCTGCGGCGCGAGCCCTTGATCGGCGCCTGGTCCACGGAGACGACGCCCTCCCGGCGGGCCACCGAGCCGTGGATCAGCGAGCTCTTGCCGGAGCCGGCGACGCCGGTGACCACGCAGAGCACGCCGAGGGGGATGTCGACGTCGACGTCCCGGAGGTTGTGCGTCGAGGCGCCGCGGATCTCCAGGTGCCCCTGGGGCTTGCGCACGGTGTCCTTGACGGAAGCACGGTCGTCGAAGTGGCGCCCGGTGACGGTGCCGCTGGCGCGCAGCCCGTCGAGGGTGCCCTCGAACATCACCCGGCCGCCGCCGGAGCCGGCGCGCGGGCCGATGTCGACGATGTGGTCGGCGATCGCGATCGTCTCCGGCTTGTGCTCGACGACGAGCACCGTGTTGCCCTTGTTCCGCAGCTCCAGGAGCAGGTCGTTCATCCGGCTGATGTCGTACGGGTGCAGGCCGGTGGTCGGCTCGTCGAAGACGTAGGTGGTGTCGGTGAGCGAGGAGCCGAGGTGGCGGATCATCTTGATGCGCTGGCCCTCGCCGCCGGACAGGGTGCCGGCGGGGCGGTCGAGCGAGAGGTAGCCGAGGCCGATCCGCACGATCGAGTCCAGGGTGTGCAGCAGCTTGGCGAGCAGCGGCGCGACCGACGGCTCGTCGAGGCCGCGGATCCAGGCGGCCAGGTCCCTGATCTCCATCGCGCAGACGTCGGCGATGGAGAGGCCGTCGATCTTCGACGACCTGGCCTCCTCGCTGAGCCGCGAACCACCGCACTCGGGACACGAGGTGAAGGTGACGGCCCGCTCCACGAAGGCCCGGATGTGCGGCTGGAGGGAGTCCTTGTCCTTCGAGAGCATGGACTTCTGGATCTTCGGGATCAGGCCCTCGTAGTTGAGGTTCACGCCGTCGACCTTGACCTTGCGCGCCTCGCCGTGGAGGAACTCCGCCATCTCGTCGGCGGTGAAGTCGCGGATCGGCTTCTTCGGGTCGAGGATGCCCGAGTCGGTGTAGACCCGCGTGGTCCAGAAGCTGTCCTGCTTCCAGCCGGGGATGGTGAACGCGCCGTCGCCGAGCGCCTTGGAGTCGTCGTACAGCTGGGTCAGGTCGATGTCGGAGGCGGTGCCGCGGCCCTCGCAGCGGGCGCACATGCCGCCGTGGTAGACGGCCTTGGTGACGACGAGCTTCTCGCCCTTGCCCTTGTCGACGCTCATGGCGCCGCTGGCGACCCGCTTGGGGACGTTGAAGGCGAACGCGCTGGGCGGGCCGATGTACGGCGTGCCCAGGCGGCTGAAGAGGATGCGGAGCATCGCGTTGGTGTCGGTGGCGGTGCCGACCGTGGAGCGGGGGTCGGCGCCGAGCCGCTGCTGGTCGACGACGATCGCGGTCGTCAGGCCTTCCAGCACGTCGACCTCGGGGCGCGCGATCGTCGGCATGAAGCCCTGGACGAAGGCGCTGTAGGTCTCGTTGATCATCCGCTGCGACTCGGCGGCGATCGTGCCGAACACCAGCGAGCTCTTGCCCGAGCCGGACACCCCGGTGAACACCGTCAGTCTGCGCTTGGGGAGCTCGACGCTGACGTCCTTGAGGTTGTTCACCCGTGCCCCGTGCACGCGGATCAGGTCGTGACGGTCGGCGACGTGCGGCTCGGAGGAGCTCGCGTCCGTCCCGGTGTCCTTGCTCATGGTCTCTCCATCTCTCCGGACGGGACCGCCCTTGCCCGGCCCCATCCGGCGAGCTTAGGCGGACACGCTCGAATCCCCCTCGAATCCCGCTCGAATTCTCCTCGCGGGGGGCTTGAGGAGAATTCGAGCGGGAATCCAGGGGGATTCGAGCCGTATGGGGGGGTGTGCCGGGGCGGAGGAGTCCCGGGCGGGGAGGGGCCGGGCGTCAGCGCTCCTGGAGGAGGCCGAGGACGTTGCCGTCGACGTCGGTGACGGTGGCCACCAGACGGCCGCCGCCGACCTCGGCCGCGGGGTTCTGCACGACGGCGCCGGCCGCGACCACCTCGGCCAACTTCGCCTCGATGTCCGGCACGTGCCAGTACGCCACCGGGGACGCCATGCCCTGTGTGCCCGCGCCCGGGACCAGGCCGATGTGCTGGCCCGCGACGTCGAAGCCGACGTAGAAGTCCTCGTCCGTCTGGGGTTCGACACCCAGCAGCGCGGTGTACACGGTCTTGGCCGTCGCCAGGTCCTTGACGGGGTGGAGCACCGTCTTGATTCCCTGGGTGGCGGGGTGGGACATGATCACTCCTAGGTCGGGATCGTGTTTCCGCATGCTAGGGAAAAGGCCCCTCCGGATGCTTCTCCGTTCTTGCTCACTCAAGTGGGATTCCAGCCATCTTTGACCCGAATTACAGAGGGCCTTGTCAGGCTGCGAGCGCGTTGCATCCAGAAGGGGAATCACGTGAAGAAGCTCGCATTGGTCACGACGGTGATCGTGACCGGCCTGGTAGGTCCGTCCGTCACCCCGGTGGCGGCGGTGGAGGCGGTCACGCCGGCCGCAAGCGTGGCCTGGTCGCCGTGTCCGGAAAACGACCCGACCCTCGGAGCCATGCTCAAGGGCCTCGAGTGCGGCACGGTCCAGGTGCCGCTCGACTACTCCCAGCCCGACGGCCAGAAGATCAGTCTGGCACTGACCCGGGCCAAGCACACCGTCGCCGAGGCGGACTACAAGGGCGTCGTGATCCTGCACCGCGGCCAGTGGCCCGGCCCCATCGCGCGGGACCTGCCCACCCGGTACGCCAAGGGCACCACCGGCCTCGCGCAGGACGTCGGCGCCGCCTACGACTTCATCGGCTTCGACCCGCGCGGCGTCGGGGCCAGCGAACCGGCGGTCGTCTGCGACCCGACCTACATCAACCCGGGCCACGCGCTTCCCGACCCGGTGCCGGGCTCGCCCGCCGCCGAGCAGGCCCTGGTGGACCGGGCACGTTCGTACGCGCAGAGCTGCGGCCAGCAGTACGGCGACATCCTGAACCACCTCACCACCAAGGACTCCGCGCGCGACCTGGAGCAGATGCGCATCGCGCTCGGTCAGGAGAAGATCACCTACTTCGGCACCGACTGGGGCGGCTACCTCGGCTCCGTCTACGCCACCCTGTACCCGAACCGGGTCCAGCGGCTGATCGTCGACAGCGTGCCGAGCCCGAGCGGCGTCGGCTTCCTGAACCAGCTCGGGAAGAACTTCACGACCGAGCAGAACGCCGGCATCTTCTTCGCCTGGGTCGCCAAGTACGACTCGGTCTACCACCTGGGCACCACGGCCGCCCAGGTCGAGGCGAAGTACTACGCGGCCCAGAACAGCCTGCGCACCGCACCCGTCGACGGCAAGATAGGCCCGGCGGAGTGGGCCGACGTCTTCGAGCCGGTCGTCTACCGCCACTGGATCTGGCTGAACCGCGCGAAGATCCTCTCGGACTTCGTCGTCCACAACGACCCGACGTCGCTGAAGGCCAACTTCTCCGACCCGGGCTTCCCGCACCAGAACCGCCACACCATGACCAACGCGGTCAACTGCACCGACGGCCCGTGGCCGCGCGACTGGAACCCGTACAGCGCGGCCTACTCCGCCCAGTACGCCACCGGCACCACGTTCCTGACCTGGAACAACGCCTGGTACACCGCGCCGTGCGCCTTCTGGCCGGCCGCCTCCCAGGCGCCCGTGCAGGTCGGCAACTCCTCGGTCGACGTCCTCATCGTGCAGCCCGAGTTCGACACCGCGCACGGCGTCATCGGCGCCTACGACACGCACCTGCGCTTCCCCAACTCCCGCTTCATCCTGGAGAAGGGCGGCCACAGCGTCGGCGCGGCCCTGTCGGCGAACGGCAACACCTGCCTCAACGCCTACCTCAGCGACTACCTGAGGGACGGCACCCGGCCCGCCTCCAAGTGGGGTGTGGACGCCACCTGCGCGGCGGCCCCGGACCCGGTGCCGGCCGGCGCCTGACCGGACGCGGACGCGTCCCGCGTGAGCGAGACACGCGGGACGCGGACGGGCACCGCGTGAGCGAGACACGCGGGGCCCGTGGCTCCGTGACGACAGGAAGCGGCGCTCCCCGGGAAGGCTTCGCCCGGCGGGCGCCGCTCCGGGTCAGCGCGCCGAGGCCGCTCCGGCCCGGTGCGCGTCCACCAACTGCGCCAGGGTGCGGGCCAGTTCGTTGGGCGCGGGCATCGTCAGGACCTCCAGGCGGAGCCGCCGGGCACTGGCCCGGAGGGCCTCGTCCTCGATGAGCCGGACGATCGCGGCGCGGACGCCCGGCCCGTCCACGTCGGCGGGCCTCATGGCGAGACCCGCCCCCGACCGCTCCAGGCACTGGAGCTTCAGCGGTACGTCGAAGGCCCGGCTGACGAGCAGCTGGGGGACGCCGTAGCGCAGCGCGCAGCCGAACGACCAGGTGCCGCCGTGGTGCACCATCGCCGTGCAGGTCGGCAGGACGTCGGCGAGGGGCACGGACTCCACCAGGCGGGTGTTGTCCGGCACCCGGCGCAGCTTCTCCTGGGACTCCCGCGGCAGCGTGAGGACCAGCTCCATCTCCAGGTCGCCCACCGAGTCGAGGATCTCCTGGATCTTCTCGACGGGCAGCAGCTGCCGCACCGGTCCGTCGTTCACGGCGTCGCCGAACGTCATCAGGACCCGCGGCGCCCGGGGCGGCTCGGCCAGCCAACGAGGCACCACGGTGGGCCCGTTGTAGGGCACGAACTGCATCGGAAGGGTCGTCGGCCGGTGGTCGGGACGGAAGTCACCGGGAAGGGGGTCGATCGTGAACTGCCCGTTCACCAGGTCCTCGGAGAAGTCGACGCCGTACTTCGCCGCCCAGCCCGACAGCCAGTCGCGCAGTCCGTCGGCGCGGTCCTCGGGCGGCTGCCGCTCCTGCGCGTGCAGGAAGTCCTCGCGCATGCGGCTGTAGACGTCCACCGAGTACAGCACCCGGGCGTGCGCGGCGCCGACCGCGGCCGCGGCCACCGCCCCCGCGAAGGCCTTCGCGCCCCAGAGCACCAGGTCGGGCTTCCATTCGAGGGCGAAGCCGACGACGTCGTCCATCATCGAGTCGTTGGACCGCCGGGCCTGGGGGAGCACCAGGTCCTCGAAGACCCGGGTCGCCTGCTCCCAGTCGAGCCGGTCGCGGTCCGGCCGCACGTCGAACAGGGGGTCGAGGCCGCCCCCTTGCCGCGGACCCTGCCCGGCGCCGCCCGCGGGGGGCGCGGCGGCCTTCTTCCGCTGGTCCCGCCGGTCGCGTTCCTTCCGCACCTCGGCGGTCTCGCCCGGACCGACGCTGATGCCGGTGAGTCCGGCTCCGGTGACGTCGTCGAGCAGGTCGGGCCAGCCGGCCACGCGCACCTCGTGGCCGGCGGTCTGCAGCGACCAGGCCAGCGGGATCAGGTTGAACAGGTGGGTCTTAAAGGGAAACGGCACGATGAGCACACGCATGACGGACCGCCTTCGGGTCGGGGCCGTGGGGAGTGGGCGGGGGTACTCCGCCCCCTGTCGGTCCCGATCATCATGCTCACGCCTCCGGCACGGTTCTTCTCCAGATTTGCCGGGTGCCCCCGGTTGCGGCGGTGACCAGGAACGTGACGGCGGCGACCACGAGGGCCGCCGGAACCGGGCCCGCCAGGTCGCAGAGGGCGCCCATGACCAGGATCGACACCGCCACGCCCGAGGGGAGCAGCGTCGCCCGGAGCGTCACCACCGACGACAGGTCCCGGGCGGAGGCCGCGGCGAGCAGCCGGTTGTTGAAGTGGACGAAGGCAACCTCGAACAGGACCAGGAACACCGCGTACAGCGCGAGCGTCGGTGCCGTACGGCCGACCAGCACCGCGGCGAGCAGCGGCGGCATGGGCAGCACCGCCCAGACCGCCGACGGGACCCGGTCGAGGTACTGCTGCGCCGGCAGGGCGGCGAGCGAACCCGCGAAGATCGCGACCGCCGACATCGCGACGAACACGCCCACCAGGCGCGTCCCGCCGCCCAGCAGGGTCAGCGGGACGACGGTGACGGCCACCGTGTGGAAGCCCTGCCAGAACGCCACCAGCAGGAACCGGGCGAACAGCCGGCGCAGCACCGGGTCCTCGACCCGCAGCCGGCCGTCGGCGGCGGCCTTCTCCTCGGCCTTCTCCCCGGCGGCCCCGCCCGCGGCGGCCGGCAACGCCCAGGCGAGGAGCGCGGAGAGCGCGAGGGTCGCCACGTTCACCGCGATCAGACCCCGCAGGGACAGGGCGGAGCCGGCGGGTCCCGCCAGCGCGGCGCCGACGCTGAGGCCGGTCAGCTTGCCGATCTCGGCGACGGTGTTGGCCCGGTCGAGCCGCTCCGCGGGGACCGCGCCGCGCAGCACGACCGAGGTGGCCGAGCGGGTGACCGCCTCGAAGAACCCGCGGGCCAGGACGAGTCCGGTGGCGACCGCGAGCAGCGCGGAGCCCGGCGCGGCGAGCGCGGCCGCGGTGAGCAGCAGGCTCGCGGCCTCGGCCAGCCGGACCAGCCGCTCCGGAGCGCGCCGGGCGAGGAGGCGGTTGAGCGGCGCGGCGAGCAGCAGCGCGGGCAGCCACGGGGCGCTCAGCACGGCGCCGGCGAGCAGGCCGGAACCGGTGACGGAGCCGACGTGGGTGGACAGGCTCACGAGCACCAGAAAACTCCCGCACGTGTTGACGAACAGCAATGCGGGAGTGAGGTGAGGCGACCGGAAAGTCGCGGGAAATAACGTCATGAAGTATCCCTCCAGGGCTGGAGGATGACAGAGCTGAACGGATTTCGGCCAAGGAGAAGTCTGTCTATCTTGAACACATGACAGCAGCCGAAAAAGGCGGCCCGTGCATCGTGATGGTCGATGCCTATGCCGCGGTCCGTTCGCTCGTTCTGGAATTCAGGAAGCAGGGGTGCTCCGTCGTCCGCGTGCAGAGCACGCGTGACGTGCCCTTCGTCTACCGGTCGGCCCCGCACGTCCCCGAGGACTTCGTCGCGGACATCGTCCACGACGGCGACCCGGCGGCCACCGCGGACGCTGTCGCGGCGTTCGCGCCGATCGCGGTGATCTCGGGCGGCGAGATCGGGGTGGAGCTCGCGGACCTGCTCGCGGAGCGCCTGGGCCTGCCCGGCAACGGAACCGCCCTGAGCGCAGCGCGCCGCGACAAGCACCTCATGATCGAGACCCTGCGGGCCGCCGGACTGCGCGCCGCCCGGCAGCTGTGGGCCACCGACGCGGACGAACTCGCCGCCTGGCACCGCGAGCTCGGCGGCCGGGTCGTGGTGAAGCCGCCGCGCAGCGCCGGCAGCCAGGGCGTCTCCTTCTGCGACACCCCGGAGGAGTCCGTCGCCGCCTACCGGTCCCTCGCCGACGCGGACGACGTCTTCTCCCAGCCCAACCGGGGGGCCGTGGCCCAGGAGTACCTGGCGGGCACCGAGTACATGGTCAACACCGTGAGCAGGGACGGCCGCCACCACGTGTGCGACGTCTGGCGGACCGGCCGGGTCAGCGCGAACGGCGTCGTCGACCTCTGCGACGCCCTCTCCCTCGTCGACTCCGGCAGCAGGGCCGTGGAGCCGCTCACGGAGTACGGCTTCCGGGTCCTGGACGCCCTCGGCATCCGGCACGGCCCCGCCCACCTGGAGATCAGGATGACCCCGGACGGGCCGTGCCTGGTCGAGATCGGCGCCCGGATCGCCGGCGGCGGCATCCCGGCCGCCGCCGGCCTCGGCATCGGCGCCTCGCAGCTGGAGTGGACCGTCGAGGCGTATCTGCGGCCCGAGCGGTTCCACGCCCGCGCGGGGACGCCGTACGAGGTGAGGCGGTACGCCGCGATCGCCGGCATGGTCTCGCCGGTGGAGGGCGTCCTCCGCGAGTACCGGGGCATCGAGGAGATCGAACGGCTGGAGGGCTTCCACGCCCTGGCGACCCCGGTGAAGCCGGGCCAGGAGATCCGCAGGACCGTCGACGACCTCACGTACCCGGTGATCGTGACGCTGCTGCACGACCTCGACGAGGTCGTGCAGCGCGACCTGAACACCATCCGGCACCTCGACGGCGTCGGTTTCTACGCCCTCGACGGCTCCTGACCGCCGTTCGACCGGAACCCGACCGGCCGTCGGCCGCGCCCCCGTTCGACCGCTGCCGATCCGCGGTCGAACATCAGGCGCGGGCGGCGGCCGGTGTGCGTCGCGTCCAGGAGGGGCGGGGCACCCGGTAGACGAAACTGACCGCCGTACGGGGCTCCGCCGCCGTCGTGTTGGGCGCCGAGCGGTGCACCACCAGGCCGTCGAAGAGGACCGCCGAACCGGCCGGGAGGGGCACGGCCACCGGATCCGTCGCCGGCAGGTGCGCGGCCGCGACGTGCGGCTCGACCGCCGCCGCCAGCCGGGCCTCGCCCGGCAGCCGCTCGCGGTCCCCGGTGTGCGGGAGCAGCCCGAGCAGGTGCGAGCCGGGCAGGAACTCCAGGCAGCCGTTGCGCGGGGTGGCGGGTTCCAGCGCGATCCAGACCGTCACGATGCCGTGCTCGTCCGCGCCGAAGCCGGGCGGCGCGAACGCCAGGTCCTGGTGCCAGGGCTTCGCCGAGCCCACCACGGGCGGCTTGGCCCACAGGAACGCGTTGACCAGGGTGCCCGGATGCCCGCCTGCGGCCCGGGCGACCGGCCCGCCGGCCAGGCCGAGGGAGCGCTGCACCGCGTCGAACTCCGGCACGTGTTCGTGGATGCGGTCCGCCGAGCGGAGCACCCCGGCCAGCGCCCCCGACCCCTGCTGCCAGGCCGCCCAGCCGCCGATGCCGGGGGCTTCGAGGACGAAGTCCCCGGTGGAGACCGTGCGGTCGCGGGCCAGCTCCTCCAGCCGGCCGACCGCCCGCCGGAGCCGGTCGAGCGCGTCGCCGGCCGCGAGCGAGGGGAGCCGGGTGAAACCGTTCTCCCGCAGGTCACGGTATTCGGTGTCGACCATTCGTCGTGTCCTCTCTCCTGATGACGGGTGGGCGCGAACCTACCCCGGATATCTCGCAGAATGCTCTCTTTCGGCGTTCGCGGCCCTTTCCGTTGTAGCGCCTTATCGGCGCTGCCTAAGCTTCTCGGCATGAGGTCGACCGACCGCATGAATCGGAATACCGGAGGGAGTTCACAATGAGCGACGGTACCTTCATGGAGACCCGTGACGCGCAGCAGGAGACCAGCAAGTGGTAATCCGCTGACCAGCGAATTGCGCCGCCCGTACGGATTCGCATTCCGTACGGGCGGCTCGTCGTCCATCGTCCCGAGAGAGAGGTTGAGATGGTAGGAAATCGCGTTGCGCACGTCATCGACATTCCCGCCGACATGCTGGTGATCGACGACTCCACCGACGACCGCTACTGGGCGTCGGTGGAACGGGTCGTCGGCCTCGCGCGCGAGAAGGGCCGGGCCGCCGACGGGGTGCCGCTGCTCGCGACCCTCGCCATCACGCACCCGGAGTGGCCGGTGCGCGCCGGCGCCGTGCGGCTGCTCGCCGAGCACCACGCGGGCGACCCCGCGGCCGACACGGCCGTCGCCGCCTCGACGCACGACACCGTCGACTGGGTCGCCTTCACGGCCCTGAAGGTCATCACCGAGTACCGCATCGCGGCCGCCGTCCCCGACCTCATCCGCATCTCGGGCTGGCCCAGCAACTTCACCAAGCCGGGCTGGGCGCGCAAGCCGGTCGGCTGCGGCGCGGCCCTCACCAAGCGCGCCCTCCTCAGCGTGTTCGGCACCCGCGACCCGGCCGAACTCCGCCGCCTCGAGGACGAGTACTTCTCCGACATGCGGGCCCGGATCGAGGCCGCGCGCAAGCGGCCCCGGCGCAACGCCGACGTCGTCCTGGTGCCCGGCGGCCCGGCGATCATCGGCGCGGTCGAGGAGGCCGACGCCTTCCGCATGCTGACCGACGACCTGACGCTGAGCGCCGTGGACGTGCCCGCCTTCCACATCGACCGCACGACGGTGACCAACGCCCGCTACCGGGAGTTCCTCGAAGAGGTCGGCGACTCAGGCGAGTTCGACCACCCCGACCAGCCGGTGGAGCGGTCGCACCGCCCCGCGCACTGGCACGACCCGCGCTTCAACGCGCCGGATCAGCCGGTCGTCGGCATCGACTGGTACGACGGCTACGCCTTCGCGAAGTGGGCCGGCGGCTCGCTGCCCAGCGAGCACCAGTGGGAGAAGGCCGCGCGCGGCACCGACGGCCGCCGCTACCCGTGGGGCGACGAGTGGGACCCGGCCCGGGTGAACTACGTCGAGCGGGCCTTCGGCGAGAACGTCGCCGACCTCGACTCCCTGGAGGCGCTGCTCGTCACCGTCGAGCAGGGCGAGAGCCCCGCCCACCCGGTGCTGGCCGCGGACGCCCTCCCGGAAGGCGCGAGCCCGTACGGCGTGCTCCAGACCTCGGGGAACGTCTGGGAGCTGACCCGGACCAACTTCTACACCGGCCAGGACATGGACCCCTTCTTCAAGGGCCGCCACCCGCTGGACTTCATGAACCGCAAGGACGCCTTCCACGTCCTGCGCGGCGGCACGTGGACCTCCCCGCCCACCTGCCTCACCACCTTCTACCGGGGCAAGGACCTGATCACCGACCGGCACATGGAGGTCGGCTTCCGCTGCGTGTACGAGGCGGCCGGCTGATGCGCCTGACCTCCCTCGGCCACGCCGCCGTCCTCGTCGAGACGGGCACGGAACGCATCCTCTTCGACCCGTGGCTCACCCAGCGCCTCGACCGCTTCTGGGAGCACCACCCGCCGCTGCCGGACGACCTGGTCCGCCGGGTGCTCGACGAGGGCGTCGACTACGTGGTCCTCAGCCACCACCACTACGACCACCACCACTTCCCGTCGCTGCTCCGGCTCGTCGACGGCGCCGACGTGGACTTCGACGACAGCCCGCGCCAGAGCTCCGGCGTCACCTGCGTCTATCCCGCCGGCCCCGTGCCGCCGCAGCTCACCGCATCGGGGCTCGGGCACCAGGCGATCGCCTGGACGCTGCGCCGCTTCGGCTTCGAGCGCCTGCACCCGGTGACGCCGGGCGACACCGTCACCCTGGGCGGGGCGACCCTGCGGACGTTCCCCTCGGCGGTGTCGTTCCCCGAGATGAGCGTGCTCGTGGAGACCGCCGACGCCTCCGTCATGCTCTGCGGGGACGCCCTCCTGCACGAGGCGACCGTCGCCGCCTTCCAGCGCGACGACGCGCCGCGCCTCGACGCCGTGTTCGTCCCCGCGCACAGCGTCTCGCCGCCGGGCGTGCTCACCGAGCGCCGCGCGCTGACCGACCCGGACGCGGTCCGCGCCCGCGCCGTCGCGAACTTCGACCGGTACGTCGGGACGCTGCCCGCCACCGTGACCGTGCCCTCGTCGTTCGGCTGGCGGGTCAGCGGCGACGGCGAGCGCGACTACTCCTGGTGCAACAGGACGATGTTCCCGTTCACCCCGACCGAGGCCCTCGCGCGCCTCGACGAGCTGGGTCGCGACGGCCTGCTCTGGGGCCCCGGCCAGGTCATGGAGGTGGCGGACGGCAAGGCCGCCCTGACCGACGGGCCGGTCGCGCCCGGCGCGTACGACTTCGACGAGGTCTACGCCGAGGTGCGGCTCGACCCCGGCACACCGGTCCCGCCGTTCGACGCCTCCCTCGACCGGTACGGGCGCCAGACCCGCCCCGCCGAGGACCTCCTCCGCGAGGTGCTCGACCGGCTCGTGGCGACCGACTACTGGTACCGGGCGCTCGACGACGGCGCCGGACGGCACGTCGTGTCGCTGTACGAGGGCGAGGGCGAGGACGAGGACGGGGACGGGGGCGCGGGCGCGGGGAAGGACGAGGGCGCGGCGGGGAACCGCGGCGGCGAGACCGCCTTCCTGCTCGACCCGGTGGCCGGCCGCGTCACCCGCCTCGGCCCCGGCCCCGCCCGCGGCCACGTCGCCGGCGGCGAGGGCTGGACCGAGATCGCGGCGAGCACCCTGGAGGCCATGCTCGGCGCCGACCTGCTGTTCGGCAGCTCCTTCGGCCTGTGGGCCAGCGACGGGGTGCTGCTCTCCGCGGTCTTCCACCACCCGTCGTTCTACACCCGCCACGTCGACCGCGCACTGCGGCAGGAGGCCGGCTCGTGAGCGGCCCCGCCGGCGCGTTCCCCGCCACCGTCGTGGTCGACCACGAGAGCGCCCGCCTGCGCGGCAACCCGCTGGGAGACCCGTACCGGCGGAGCATCGAGGTGCACCTGCCGCCGGGATACGACGGCGTCCGCCGCTTCCCGGTCGTCTACTGGCTGCCCGGGTTCGGCGCCCACCCCGGCCTGACCGGCCGGGCACTCGCCTTCGGCGCCTCCGTCGCCGACCGGCTGCGGCAGGCGATGGAGGACGGCCGGGTGCCGCCCGCGCTGCTCGTCGTGCCGGACTGCACCACCGCCTACGGCGGCTCCCAGTACCTCGACTCCGCCGCGTCGGGCGCGTACGCCGGCTACCTCGCCGAGGTCGTCGCCGAGGTCGACCGGCGGTTCGCGACCCGGCCCGACCCGGCCTGGCGCGCCGTCGGCGGCAAGTCCAGCGGCGGCTACGGCGCGCTGATCGCCGGCATGACCTCCGACCTGTTCGGAGCGGTCGTCGCCTGCTCGCCCGACGCCGGGTTCGAGCACTGCTACCTGCCGCTGCTGCCCGGCACCCTCGACACGATCCGCGCCGCGGGCGGCGTCGAGGGACTGCTCGCCCGCCGGGACACCGGCCCCCACGACGTGCCCTTCATGGTCGCGATGAGCATCGTCGCGATGGGCATGTGCTACGCCGAGAAGCCCGGGACCAGCGCCTCCGACGCGCTGCCGTGCGACCCGGGGACGGGCCTGTTCCGCGACGACGTGTGGCAGCGCTGGCTCACCCTCGACCCGGTGCGGATGCTCCCCGGGCATTCCGGCCGGCTGGCCCGGCTCGGGCTGCTCCACCTCGACGTCGGACAGCGCGACGAGTACGGCATGCACTGGGGCGTCCGCGCCCTGCACGCCGCCCTGCGGGCCCACGACGTCCCGCACGTCTACCGCGAGCACGAGGGCGGCCACCACGGCATCGAGCACGTCTTCACCGAGGCCCTGGCCGGACTCCGGCGGGTCTGGGGGGAACCGGAGGCATTCTCGGAGCGGACGGGGACACCGAAGAGCCGGACACGTCAGGCGGGTTGGGTGAGTGGCACATGTGCGGTATAGCGGGCTTCATCAGTTTCGACGGCCGCCGGGACCGCGCCTGGCTCGACGCGCTCGGCCGGACCATGACCCGGGCCATGGCCCACCGCGGGGAGGGCTCCCGCGCCCCGTACGTCTCCGCGTGCGGCACCGTCATGCTGTGCGCGACCCGGCTCGCCGTCCGCGACCGCAGCCACGCGGGCGACCAGCCGATGGCCGACCCCACCGGCCGGGTCGTGCTCGTCCACAACGGCGAGGTCTACGGCTCCCGTTCGCCCGCCCCGCCGCTGTGGCCGCGCCGCACCAGCTGCGACACCGAGTTCGCCCTCCAGCAGGTCTGCCGCGAGGACGACCCCGCGGACGCCCTGCGGCCCCTCGACGGCATGTTCGCCCTCGCCTGGCACGACACCTCGACCGGCCGGGTCGTGCTGGCCCGCGACCACTTCGGCGTCAAACCGCTCTTCTACGCCCTCACCGAAGGGGGGCTGCTGTTCGCCTCCGAGCAGCAGGTCCTGCTCCGCACCGGCCTGATCACCCCCGAGGTCGACGCCGAGGAGTACCTGCTGCGCTCGTGGATCCGGATGGACGCGGCCGACGACCACACCTGGCTGCGCGGCGTCCGCTCCCTCCAGCCGGCCGAGTACCTGGTGGTCGACCCCACGCGCACGCCCACCCGCACGCGGACCCACCGCTACTGGAAGCCGGCGTCCGTGGACGGCGTCGTCGAGCCCGAGGAGATCAGGGCCGCCTTCGACCGGGCGGTCCGGCAGCGGTCCGTGTCCGACGTCCCCCGGGCCGCGGTGCTCAGCGGCGGCGTCGACAGCACGGCCATCGCCGCCGGCCTGACCGCCGCCGGAGTGCCCCTCGACGGATACGTGCTCCGCTACCAGGACGGCATCGGCGGCTCGGGCGACGACGTCGCCTACGCCACCGAGGTCGCCGAACGCCTCGGGGTGAGGCTGACCGTCTGCGACCTGGACCGGCACGCCGCCGCCGACCTCGTCCCCGTGCTCCCCACCCGGCTGATGCGGCCGCTGCTGCACGGCGCCGAACTCGCCATGCACCACCTCTACGGGACCATCGCCGGCGACCGGAAGGTGGTCGTCTACTCGGGTCACGGCGCCGACGAGCTCTGGGGCTACCAGGACGGCCGCTACTTCCCCGTCGTGGACCCGCTCGCCCCCACGTACATCCACGGCCGGCACTACCTCACGCACCGGCTGCACGCCGACGAACGGCCGGTGTGGGCGCGGCTCGTCGGCTGGATGGCGCACGAGCTCGACGTCGACATGAGCGTCGTCACCGACCGGGTGTGGGAACGCACCATGGACGAGTACCGGGCGCTCAAGACGGCCTCGCCCCTCAAGCGCGGCCGGCACCACCTGATGCGGCGCTTCCTCGTCTACGTCAACGACATGGTCGACGCCACCTCGTCGACCTTCACCCTGGAGGACCGGCCCGTCTTCCAGGACGTCGCCCTCACCGAACTGGCCTTCCGCTGCCCCGAGCACCTGAAGGACACCAACAAGCCCGGCAGCCACAAGGGCCTGCTCAAGGCGGCGCTCGCCGACCTGATGCCGGAGTCGGTACGCCACCGCCGCAAGCAGGGCTTCCCCACCCCCACCGACCCCCGCTACGTGCGGCGGCTCACCGAGCTCGCCGACGGACTCGGCACCCCCTTCGGGCTGCCGCCGCTGCCGGACGCGCTCCGCGCCGAACTGGGCGTCGGCGAATGGATGTTTCTCGCGTCCTCCTCCGCCTGGCTCGACCACCTCGCGGAGTTCAGAACCGAACCGAGGAGCCATGTTGAACCGATCCGTACCCCCGTGGCGCTGGCAGATCCTGGAACGCGCCGCCGACCTTGACCCGGTGCCGCCGGTGCTCACGGAGGCGGTCGCCCAGGACGGCTGCAACTTCGTGGTGTGGCGGCCGGGCGCACTGCCCGCGGGCTGCGACACCAGCGTCGGCACCCTCCGCCGCGAGGCTCCCCCCGGGCGCGTCGAGGCCGAGGGCCGCACCCCCTGGAGCGACGCCAACCCGGCCGGCTACCGCACCGAGATCTCCGGCGGCGGCCGCCGCCTGCGCCTCAAGCAGTTCCACTACGACTGGGCCTTCCCCGCCGCGGACCACCCGTGCCTGTGGGGCAGCGAGACCCGGCCGTACGAGATCGGCGAGGGCCGGGTCGCCTGGCTCGGCACCGACTACCTCGGACACCGGGCCGGCAGCGCCCGGATGGCCCGTACCACCGTCGAACTCTCCGTCCTCGAAGGAGAGTTCACCGACGAGGAACTCGTCGCGCTGTTCGCGGCGCTGCGCCCCGCGGTGCCCCGGGCCGCGGAACGGATCCTGGCCACCCCGTTCGCCGAGCTGAGCTACTGGGCCAGGCACCGGGCCGACATGGTGTCCGTGCCCACCGGCGTCTTCTCCTTCCACCGGCGCGACAGGAGGCACGAGGGCGACTGGCTCCCCTCCGCCGACGTCACCCCCTTCCTCACGGCCCAGGGCGTCCCGGTGACGGCCGGCGCGTTCCGCGCCGAGAGCGCCGCGACCTTCGGGGACGGCGCCGCCGTCCGCGAACTGGAGGTCGTCTACGCCTCGCCGGCCGGCGGCGAACTGCGCCTCACGGCCCAGCGCACCGGCGGCGGCCGCCTGGAGTTCCCGCCCGCCCGCGAGAAGCACCCCGCCACCGAGGAACTCCACGACCTCGGCGGCCGCCCCCTCCACCTCGGCTACCCCGACGCCCGGTACGGCGCCTGCGACGCCTGGTGGCAGCACCCCGACGGCTACGACCTCCGCCTGCTCGGCAGCGCCGGACAGGGCCTCGGCCGCGAGGCCTTCCTCGGCCTGGTCGCCGGCATCGACGCCGCCCTCCGCCTCGGCGGGAACGCCGAGGTGCTGGGATGACCGGGACCGGCCGGGCCGTCCTCGACCCCGCCACCGGGCGCCTCCTCGCCCGCCTGAAGGACACCGACGAGTCCGGCGTCGACGAGGCCGTGACCCGCGCGGACGCGGCCTTCCGCGGCGCGTGGGCCGACACCTCGCCGAGCCGGCGCGGCGAGGCGCTCCGGGCCCTCGGTGACCTGCTGCGCGACGAACGCGAGGTGTTCGCGGAACTGGAGCGCAGCAACGCCGGCAAGCCCACCGCACGGGCGCTCGGCGAGGTCGACTTCGCCGCCCGGGTGCTCGACTGGTTCGCGGCGGCGGCCCGCCACCCGGTGGGGGAGACCCATCCGGCGGGCCCCGGCCTGCGCGCCTACACCGACCGCGTCCCGGTCGGCGTCTGCGCGGCCGTCGCGCCGAACAACTACCCGTTGCTGCTCGCCGTGTGGAAGATCGCCGCGGCCCTCGCGTACGGCAACACCGTCGTGGTCAAGCCCGCGCCCGAGACCCCGCTCTCGCTGCGCCGCCTCGTCGACCGCGCCGGCGAACTGCTCCCCGAGGGCGTGCTCACCGGCGTGTACGGCGGCGCCACCACCGGCCGGCTGCTGTGCGAGCACCCGGCCGTCGGCACGGTGTCGTTCACCGGCTCGACGGCCGCCGGGCGGGACGTCGCACGCCGCTGCGCCGACGGCCTCAAGCCCGTCTCGCTCGAACTCGGCGGAAAGAGCCCCGTGGTGGTCTTCCGCGACGCCGACCTCGACGCGGCCGCGCGGGCCGTCGTCGCCGGATTCACCGGGAACACCGGCCAGATGTGCGTCGCCGCCTCCCGCCTGGTCGTCGACCGGGCCGTGCACGGCGAGTTCGTCGACCGCGTGGCCAAGCTCGCCGCCGGCCTGCGGGTCGGCCGGCCCGCGGACCCCGCCACCGACCTCGGTCCCCTGATCAGCCGGGCCGCCGCCGACCGCGCGGCCGAGGTGGTCGAGGAGGCCGCGGCGAAGGGCGCGCGGGTCGTCCTGCCGCCCGGCGCCACCGGCGTCCGCCACGACCTCGACGGCGGGTTCCACGTCCACCCCGCGATCCTGGACGAAGCGCCGCCGGACAGCCGCGCCTGGCGCGAGGAGATCTTCGGGCCCGTGCTGTCCGTCGCCGCGTTCGACACCGACACCGAGGCCCTGGCCCTGGCCCACGACACCGCGTACGGCCTGTCGGCCTCCGTCTGGACGTCGGACGCCGACCGGGTCGAGCACTTCGGCCGGAACCTGCGCGCCGGCATGGTCTGGGTCAACACCTGGGGCGACACCGAGGAGACCGTCAGCGTCTCCGGCATGGGCCAGTCCGGGTACGGCCGCGAACTGGGCCTCCACGCGGTGGAGGGCTACACCCGGCCCCGCGCCGTCTGGATCGCCCACCGGCCGGGAGGCAGCGGCCGATGACGACCGCCGGCCCGCCGCGGCTCGACTTCCGCAGCGACACCCGCACCCTGCCGGACGCCCGGATGCGCGCGGCCATGGCCGAGGCCCGGGTCGGCGACGACGTGTACGGCGACGACCCCACCGTCGCCCTCCTGGAGGAGACGGTCGCCGGACTCCTGGGCACCGAGGCCGCGTTGCTCGTGCCCAGCGGCACCATGGCGAACCTGATCGCCCCGCTCGCCGCGGCCGGCCCGCCCGGGTCGCCGCCGCCCCGCGTGATCGCCGGCGCCGACACCCACATGGCGTTCCTCGAAGCGGACGGCCTGCGCCGCTTCGGCGGGATCGACCTCGTGACCGTGGCACAGCGCCCCGACGGCCTGCCCGACCCCGACGCCCTGACCGCGCTGCTCGCCGCCGGCGCGGCGGGACGGCCGACCGTGGTGTGCCTGGAGAACACCAGCATGATGCGCTCCGGCAACGCCCTCGACGCCGCCGCCACCCGCACCGTGGCCGACCTGGCCCACCGCCACGGCGCGCACCTCCACCTCGACGGCGCCCGCCTCGCGAACGCGGCCGTGGCGCTCGGCGTGCCGCCGGCCGAACTCGCGGGTCCCGCCGACAGCGTGTCCTTCTCGGTCTCCAAGGGGCTCGGCGGCCCGGTCGGCGGCCTCCTCTGCGGCACGCGCGCGTACGCGACGCGGGCACGCGAGCTGCGGACCTGGCTCGGCGGCTCCCTGCACCAGGCGGGAGTCGTCGCCGCGCCCGCCCTGGTCGCGCTCGGGCGCCTGCCCGACCTGGCCGCCGACCACGACAAGGCGGCCGCCCTCGCCGCGGGCATCGCCTCGGTGCCCGGCGCCGAGGTGATGCGCCCGCCGCGACCGACCAACATGGTCATGGCCCGGCTCGCCGGCCTTACGGCCGACGACTGCGCAACACGCCTCGCCGAGCACGGAGTTCGCGTCCTTCCGCTGCCGAACGGCCATGTCCGCTTCGTGGCGCACCGGTCACACGACATGATCAGTGTGCGCGCGGCCGTCAGCGCCGTGGCGGCCGTGGCGGCCACGCTGCCCGCGAGGCCCGGCCGACAACCGAACGAGCCGTTCCCGGCCGGGGACGGCTCCGCGACATCGATGGAGGAAGCATGACCGACATGCCACCGCGTGGACTGGAGGAGCGGCTCAAGGACACGCGCGCCAGGCTCGAGAACGACGTCGACCTCTGGGTCGCCACCTCCGGCGCCGAGGGCGGAGTCCACCTCATCCCCCTCTCCTACCTCTGGGACGGCACCGCGTTCCTCATCTCGACGCCGCGCGCCTCGATCACCGGCCGCAACCTGCTCGCCGACGGCCGGGTCCGCCTCGGCCTCGGCCCGACGCGCGACGTGGTGATCGTCGACGGCGTCGCCGAGCCGGTGGACGTCGCCGAGCTCGGCCAGGAGGCCGGGGACGCCTTCGCGGCCAAGACCGGCTTCGACCCGCGCGAACTGGAGCAGCCCTACCAGTACTTCCGCATCCGGCCGCAGCGCACCCAGGCCTGGCGCGAGGCGAACGAGCTGGCCGGCCGCGGCCTCATGCGCGACGGGGTCTGGCTCGGCTGACCCCGCGCACGACCCCGCCCCCTCCGCCCGCCGGCCGGTCACACCCCCGTGACCGGCCGGCGGCCGTGCGGGCGGGCCGGGTCCAGCCGTTCTTGACCGGCCCTGAAGAGCCCTTTGCCAGGCTGCGACGGCAATGCATCCGTCGATATTTCTGGAAGGGCGAACATGGGGACAATCGAGGTTCCGGTCCTGATCGTGGGCGGTGGCGGATGCGGTCTGTCCGCCTCCGTCTTCCTGGCCGACCAGGGCGTCGACCATCTGCTGGTGGAACGGCACCCGGACACGTCGAGGATTCCGAAGGCGCACTATCTCAACCAGCGCACGATGGAGATCTTCCGGCAGCACGGCATCGCCGACGACGTCCTCGCCGAGGCGGCACCGCTGGAGATGTTCGGGAAGGTGCGCTGGCAGACCACGCTCGCGGGCGACGGTCCGATGGACCGCCGGCTGATCCACGAGATGGACGCCTTCGGCGGCGGCGAACTGCGCGAGAGCTACGAGGAGGTCGGGCCCGTCCTGCCGGCGAAGCTGCCGCAGATGTGGCTGGAGCCGATCCTGCGCCGCCACGCCGAGAACCGCAGCCCCGGCCGGATCCTCTTCCACCACGAGGTCACCACCTTCTCCGACGAGGGCGACCACGTCCTGGCCGAGGTGCGGAACGTCGAGACCGGGGAGGTCACCACCGTCAAGGCGCAGTACCTGATAGGCGCCGACGGCGGCCGGTTCGTCGGCCCCGAGGTCGGCATCAAGCTGGAAGGCCCGCCCGGACTCGTCAACACCACCACCGCCTACTTCTCCGCCGACCTGTCCGAGTGGTGGGAGGAGGGCACGCTCATCACCCACTTCCTCAGCCCGGAGGACCCCGACCTCTCCAGCAACCTGATCGAGATGGGGCCGAGCTGGGGCAAGGCCTGCGAGCAGTGGGGCCTGCACTTCGCCCCCGGCCCGCCCGGACGCTGGGACGCCGAGACCGTCGTCCCCCGCATCCGCGAGCTGCTGCGCCTGCCGGAACTGGAGATCGAGGTCCACAAGGTCACCGACTGGATCGTGCACGCCCACCTCGCCGACCGCTACCGCGTCGGCCGCGTGCTGATCGCCGGCGACGCCGCGCACCGCCAGCCGCCCGCCGTCGGGCTCGGCCTCAACACCGGCATCCAGGACGCCCACAACCTGGCGTGGAAGCTCGCCGCGGTCGTCAACGGCGGCTCGCCCGACAGCCTGATCGACACCTACGAGTCCGAGCGCCGTCCCGTGGGCCGGCAGAACGTCGACTGGGCCGTGTCCGCCGCCGCCCACCACCAGGTCGTCATCGACGCCGTCGGCGTCGGCCACAACATCCCGGCCGGCCGCCGCGGCCAGCGCCTGGAGGCCTACTTCGACCCGTCCCCGGACGGCGACACCGTGCGGGCCCGGGCCCTGGAGATCTTCCACACCCACCGGGGCGGCTGCCAGTCGCTCGACATGGAGGTGGGCTTCGGTTACGAGGAGGGCGCGCTCGTCCCCGACGGCACCGAGAGGCCGGCCCGCGTCCCGATGCGGAACGTGCACGTGCCGACGTCCCGTCCCGGGCACCGGGTGCCGCACGCCTGGATCAGCCGCGACGGCGAGGTCCTCTCCACGATCGACCTCACCGGCACCAGCGGCTACGTGCTGATCACCGGCCCCGAGGGGACGCCGTGGACGGAGGCGGCCGAGCGCGTGGCGGAGAAGTACTCCGTCCCCCTCGTCACGGCCCGCATCGGCGAGGGCGGCGACTACGAGGACGTGGACGGCGGCTGGGAGGCCGTCCGGCAGATCACCGGCACCGGCGCGCTCCTGGTCCGCCCGGACGGGCACGTCGCCTACCGCGCCACGGAGGGCACCGAGGACCCGGAGCAGGTCCTGACCGAGGTGTTCGCGGCCGTCCTGGACCGCTGACCCGGCTTCCGGAACGACGAGAAGGGGCCGTGCCCGATCGGGCACGGCCCCTTCTCGTCGCCGTCAGGGCCTCGAAGGCCGGGTCAGACGCCGACCGCGACCGAACGCTCGGCGGCCCGCTTCTTCAGGAAGCCCAGGACCTGGTCGGCGGCCTTGCGCGCGGTGGCCATGCAGACGCCGACGCCCACGCCGTCGTACAGCGCGCCGCACACCGCGAGGCCCGGCTGGGTGGCCACCGACTCGCGGATCCGCTTCACCCGGTCCAGGTGCCCGACCGTGTACTGCGGCAGGGCGTCCTCCCAGCGGCTCACCCGGCTCGCCACCGGGACGCCGGTCACGCCGATGGCCTCGGCGAGCTCGGCCGCCGCCACCGCGACCAGGTCGGCGTCGTCGCGCCGCAGCAGGTGGTCCTCGCCGAACCGGCCGAGCGCGCAGCGGACGATCTCCACCTCGCCGGCCAGGTGCGGCCACTTCACGGTGGTGAAGGTGACCTCCTTGACGAGCTTCCCCTCCGTCGCCGGCACCCGGTAGGCGGCGTAGCCGCGGCCGTGGAGGCCGCCGCCGGTGAACGCCGCGTGCGGGTAGGCGAGCGTCACCGTCGCCACGCTGGAGTACGGGACCTCGGCGAGCGCCGAGGCCGCCGCGGAGGCGCCGGGGACCCCGGCCAGCAGACGGCCCGCGGGCCCGGCCGGCACGGCGACGACGACGGCGTCGGCGTCGAGGTACTCCGGGTCGGTGACGGGACCCACGGCCAGCCGCCAGCCGTCGGCGGTCCGGGTGAGCTCCCGGACGGACGCCCCGGTGCGCAGCGAGGCGTCCGGCGCCGCGGCCAGCACCTCCCGCACCAGCGTCGGGGGCAGCGAACCGAAGCCGCCCTCCAGGGTGGCGACGCTCACCGGCGGCGGCTTCTCGCCCTCCGCGAGCACCGGCGTCAGCGAACCCGCCGCGTCCGCGAGGGACACGTGGTTGCGGGACGCCATCGCCAGCGGCGTCAGCGTCGCCTCGAACGACAGGTCCTCGGCGCGGCCGGAGAACACGCCGGCGAGGAACGGGTCGACGAGGCGGTCCACGACCTCCTGGCCGAGGCGCCCGCCGACGAACGACGCGACCGAGACGTCCCCCTCCCGGTCGAACGAGGGCAGCGCCAGGTCCTGGCGCGCCCGGTCGAGACCGGCGGCGGACAGCACGCCGGACTGGGCCAGGTCGTCCATGTCGCAGGGCACGCCCATGAACTGCCGGTCCGGCTGGTGGCGTATGCCGTCCTTGGTGAGGATCGCCGACGCGGTGACGCCCGCCGACATGATCCGGTCGCCGAGCCCGGCCTCCTTGATCAGGCCGGTCGTCTTGCGGCGGTTGGCGTACAGCGACTCGGCGGCCTCGTCGACCGGCACCCCGGCCACGTCGGAGACCTTGAGCTTGCCGCCGATCCGGTCCGAGCTCTCCAGGAGCGTCACCCGGACCGGTTCGTCACGCAGGTAGAACGCTGCCGCAAGGCCCGCGATACCACCCCCGACGATGACCACATGGGGCTTCCCGCTCGCCTGATCCCGTTCGCTCCCGGCCATTCCACCAGCTCCTTGATGAATGATGCATACGGTGTCGTAGGACCCGCCCCGGCGCCGACGGGTCGGCGCCGTGACGGGCTTCGGCAGTCTGACCGGGGCCCCCGGAACCCCGGTCGAGTGCGGCTGGACCAAGGCCGTCAGGCCTGGTCCGCGGGACGGGGCCCGGGCCGCGTCCCAGGTCGGACGGGCTCCGGACCGCGTCCCAGGTCGGACGGGCTCCGGGCCGCCCCCAGGTCGGACGGGCTGCGGACCGCGTCCCGCACCGGACGGGCCCTAGGCCGCGTCCGGCGTCCCGAACCAGCGGGCGAGGGCCTCGGTGAGGTCGTCGACGCTGCCGGGGGAGGTCCAGGCGACGTAGCCGTCGGGGCGTACCAGGACCGCGTCCAGCGCGGGTTCCGGAGCGGCCGCCCAGGTGCCGGTGACGACGTCGACCCGGTCGGCCAGGGCCGCCGCGGCCGGCACCGGGGCGCCGTCCGTGGTGACGAGCAGGCCGCGCCCGGTGCGCAGCAGGTCGGCGACCCGGGTACGGGTGCCGTCGGGCAGGTCGACCTCCCGGCCGGGCGGCATGCGCAGGCCGAGCAGCGGATGGTCGCCCTTGGCCAGGTCGTAGCGGACGCCGAGGTTGCTCAGCATGCCCGCGAGGTGCTCGGCGGCGTCCGGGTGGGCGACGAGCTCCGTCATGAGGGAGCGGACGGGGTCCATGTCCTCGCCGGTGAGCCGCAGTTCGATCGCCGCCCGGGCGTTTCGGGCCAACTGCTCGCCGACCGGGTGGCGTTCGGCGTGATAGGTGTCGAGCAGGCCCTCGGGGGCCGTGCCCTTGACCGCCGCCGCCAGCTTCCAGCCCAGGTTGACCGCGTCCTGGACGCCCACACTGAGCCCCTGCGCCATGGCCGGGGGCTGGATGTGCGCGGAGTCGCCCGCCAGGAACACCCGGCCGCTGCGGTACGCGGCGGCGGCCCGGGAGGCGTCGGTGAAGCAGCTGATCCAGCGGCACTCGCCGTGGTGGAGGGACTCGCCCGTGAGCCGCTGCCAGGCGTCGGCGAGATCGGTGAACGTGAGCGAGTCGCGGTCGCGCGGCGCCGTCCCGGCCTCGTGGACGACGACGCGGGTGACGCCGTTCTCCAGGTCCATCGCCATGATCATGCTGCCGCCCGGCAGGTTCTCGCCGATGCGCCGCTTGCGGGTCTCGATGCCGGTGACGTCGGCAGTGAGGAAGCCGCGCCCGCCGGGAGTGCCGGGGAAGCCGATGCCGGCCAGCTTGCGGACGGAGCTGCGCCCGCCGTCGCAGCCGACGAGGTAGCGGGCGGTGGCCTCGGCGGCGCCGCCGGGCCCTTCGAGGGACACCACGAGGCCGTCGGCGTCCTCCTCGAAACCGGTCACCTCGTGGCCGCGCAGGATCGGCACGCCGAGCCCGGTCACCCACTCCTCCAGCATCCGCTCGGTGCGGAACTGGGAGATGCCCCGGTGCCCGTAGTGGTCCTCGGCCAGCGCGGACAGGTCGATCGGGACCCCGCCGAAGTGGCTGTCGGCCGGCTCGGTCGAGCCGAGCGCGCCGAGCAGGCCCCGCTGGTCGAAGCACTCGGCGGTGCGCTGGGTGAAGCTCGCGCCGCGCGACTCGCGCGCCGGGGCGGGCAGCCGCTCGTAGACGACGACGTCCACGCCGCGCAGGCCGAGTTCGCCCGCCAGCATCAGCCCGACGGGCCCGGCGCCGACGACGATGACATCCCGGGCTGTGTCCCTGGGCATACCTGAGCTCCTTGGTTCGAGGGGGCCGGTCAACGGCCGGCGGTCTGGGGGACGCGGGCGGTGCCGAACCAGCGGCCGAGTGCCTCGGCGAGGCCGTCGGCGCCGCCGGGGGAGGTCCAGGCGACGTAGCCGTCGGGGCGGACGAGGACCGCGTCGAGCGAGGCGACGGCGTCGGCGCCCGTGTCGGCGTCCGGCTCGGTGACCCAGGTGCCGGTGACGACGTCGACCCGGTCGGTCAGGCCCTCCGCGTGCTCCGCGGCCGTGCCGCCGTCCGTGGTGACGAGCAGGCCGCGGCCGGTGCGCAGCAGGTCGCCGACGCGGGCGCGGGTCCCGTCCGCCAGGGCGAGTTCGCGGTGCGGCGGCATGCGCAGGCCGAGCAGCGGATGGCCGCCCGGGCCGAACGCGTAACGGATGCCGAGGCCGCTCACGATGCCCGCGGCCTGCTCCGCCGCGTCCTTGTGGGCGAGCAGCTCGCCCATGACCTCGCGGATCGGGTCCATGGCGTCGTCGCCGAGGTAGACCTTCTGTGCGGCACGCGCGTTGCGGATCAACTCGGCGCCGACCGGGTGTCGTTCGGCGTGATAGGTGTCGAGCAGCCCCTCGGGGGCCCAGCCCCTGACCGTCGCCGCCAGCTTCCAGCCGAGGTTCGCGGCGTCCTGGAGTCCGGCGCTGAGCCCCCAGGCGGCCAGCGGCGGGATCTCGTGCGCCGCGTCGCCGGCCAGGAGCACCCGGCCGCGCCGGTACTCCTCCGCGTGCGCGGTGGAGTTGCCGGTGGCCCACACCCACTGGGGCTCGGCGTCGTCGACGGACTCGCCGGTCAGCCGCTTCCAGGCGGCGGCGACCTCGGCGAAGGTCAGCGCGCCCGGCTCCGGGCGGGCCGGCAGCGAGGGGTCGTGGACGACGATCCGGAGGCGGCCGGGGCCCACCGGGGTGCAGACCACCATGCAGCCGCCGGGCAGTCGCTCGCCGATGGGCCGCGGACGCAGGGCGACGCCGGTGATCTCGGCGGTGTACATGCCGCGGGTGGCCTCGTGGCCGGGGGCCGCGATGCCGGCGAGCGCCCGGACGGTGCTGTCCGCGCCGTCGCAGCCGACCACGTAACCGGCCGTCTCCTCGCCGGGGCCTTCGGGACCGTCGTACGCCACCACGACGCCGTCGGGGGTCTCGCGGAGTCCGGTCACCTCGCGGCCGCGGCGCACCGGGACGCCGAGCTCGGCCAGCCAACCGCCCAGCGCCTCCTCGGTCCTGGCCTGGGACAGGCCGAGGACGCCGCTGTGGTCCTCGTCGAGCATGCCGAGGTCGAAGCGGACGCCGCCGAAGTGCCCCATCGGGCCCCACCGGAACTCGCCGAGCCGGTCGAGCACCCCGCGCTGCCCCAGGGTCTCGGCGGCGCGCCGGTTGAACCCGAGGGCGCGGGACTCGCCGCTCGGCGCGGGCAGCCTGTCGTAGACGACCACGTCCACGCCGCCGAGCCGGAGCTCTCCGGCGAGGAACAGGCCGACGGGCCCGGCACCCACCACGATGACGTCGGTTGTTTTCATCATTAGGACCCTCTGCGCTGTGGCGACGGTTGGCCATGGTGAAGCTACTCAGCGCCGTGTTCGACTGCAATGAAAAGAATGCGGGCGCGCCGGAGCGGCGTTCAACCGAGGAATAGGCGTGCTTGAACGCCGCCATTGAACGCTTGAACACCGGAATCGAATGGCAATGTCGGAGGTGCTCCCGGCTTTTGCCTCTTACTAACGTCGGGTCATCGGCAATTCGGCGCGCCTCTCGTGGAACGCCCCTGAGGAAAGGAAACGACGTGCCGGACGGGAAGGTCGCGCTCATCACGGGCGCCAACAAGGGCATCGGGTTCGCCGTCGCGCGGCAGCTCGGAGAGCAGGGCGTCACCGTCCTCGTCGGCGCCCGGGACGAGGTGCGGGGCAAGCAGGCCGCCGACGCGCTCGCCGCCGACGGGATCACCGCGGTGCCGCTGCGCCTCGACGTGACGGACCCGGCCTCCGCGGCCGAGGCCGCCGGCGAGATCGAGCGGCGGTACGGACGCCTCGACATCCTGGTCAACAACGCCGGTGTCGCGGGCGGCTTCACCGGCACGGCGGACGAGGCGACCGCGGACGACCTGCGGGAGGTCTACGAGACCAACGTCTTCGGAGTGGTCACCGTGACCCGCGCGCTGCTGCCGCTGCTGCGCCGCTCCGAGGCCGGCCGCGTCGTCAACCTGTCCAGCCACGTCGGCTCGCTGACCCTGAACTCCGCTCCGGGCTCGCCGCTCGCGGGTCTCGACATGATCGCCTACCAGTCCTCGAAGACCGCGCTGAACGCGCTGACGGTCGCCTACGCGAAGGCGCTGCGCGGCACCCCGATCAAGGTCAACGCCGCCCTCCCCGGAGTGGTGGCGACCGACATCAACCATCACCGCGGTCACCGCACACCCGCCGAGGGAGCGGGGATCGCGGTCCGGCTCGCCCTGCTCGACGAGACCGGACCGTCGGGCGCCTGCCTGGCGGACGACGGAACCGTGCCGTGGTAACGCGGCGCGGCTCCGACCGAGAGTCACCCACAGAGAAAGAGGAACGGCTGTGCTGCAGATAACGATCGGCGACCTCCAGACCATCATGCGCCAGTGCGCCGGCGAGGCCGAGGACGCGCTTCCCCTCGACCAGGCGCCCGACAGCCCCTTCGACGAGCTGGGCTACGACTCCCTCGCGCTCCTGGAGACGTACAGCCGGATCGAGCGGGACTTCGGCATCGAGCTCAACGAGGACGAGATCGGCCTGATCAACACCGCGGGGGACCTCGTCGAGTTCGTGAACTCGCTGCTCCAGCTGAAGGTCATGTCGGCGGCCTGATCCCGCGGGGGATCGCGGCCGCTCGCGGCCACCACATCGGAACGTCACGGCGGGCGGGCGCCCGGCGGGCGACTCACACGGAGGAAGACAGTGGCGGTTGAAGGAACGATCCTGGTGCTCGGCGGTACGGGCCGGCAGGGCGGGGCGGTGGCCCGCGAACTGCTGCGGCGCGGCGCCGGCGTGCGCGCCCTGGTCCGCGACCCGGGCAAGGAGGAGGCGCGGGCCCTGGCGGAGGCGGGCGCGGTCCTCGTCCGGGGCGACCTGGACGACCCGGCGTCGCTGGCCGCCGCGATGGAGGGCGTCGACGGCGTGTTCAGCGTCCAGACCTTCCGCGGCCCCGGCGGGTGCGAGGCGGAGGTCCGGCAGGGCAAGGCGGTCGCGGACGCGGCGGTCCTGGCCGGGGTGCGGCACTTCGTCTACAGCTCGGTCGGCGGCGCGGACCGGGACACCCGGGTCCCGCACTTCGAGAGCAAGCTGGAGGTGGAGGAGTACCTGCGGACGCTCGACCTGCCGACGACGGTGCTGCGGCCCGTCATGTTCCACGACATCCTCCTCGACATCGCCCCGCGCCCGGTCGAGGGCGAGCTGGTCCTGTCCATGTGGCTGGACCCGGACACGTCCGTGCAGCTCATCGCCACCAGCGACATCGGCGTCTTCGCCGCGGAGGCCTTCGAGCACCCGGAGGCCTGGCTCGGCCGGGTGGTCGAGATCGCCGGCGAGTCCCTGACGGGACCGCAGATGGCGGCCGCGTTCGAGGCCGCGTCCGGGGTGCCGACCCGCTACCGGCAGCTGCCCATCGAGCCGCTGCGCGCCCACCGCGAGGACCTGGCCAACATGTTCGACTGGTTCGAGCGCGACGGCTACCACGCCGACCTGCCGGAACTGCGCCGGATCAGGCCGAACCTCGTCTCCCTGGAGGCATGGCTGAGCGAGAACTGGACCGCCCCCCTCGCGGGGGCCCGACGCTGACGACATGGCTCGCGGAGCTCTCAGGAGAAGATCGGATCGCGGGTACGGGTGCGCTTGAGCTCGAAGAACCCGTCGGTCCCCGCCACCGCGAGCACCCCGTCCCAGAGCCGCACGGCGGCCTCGCCGCGCGGAGTCGGGGTCACCACGGGGCCGAAGAACGCCACGTCCCCCACCGCGACGACGGGGGTCCCCACATCGGTGCCGACGCGGCCGATGCCGTCCTGGTGCGAGGCCCGCACCGCGGCGTCGTACGCGTCGGACCCGGCCGCTTCGGCGAGGGCCGGGTCGAGGCCCGCGGCGGCCAGCGCCGCCTCGTAGGTGGCCCGCTCCTTGGGTGCCTTCCCGAGGTGGAACCGGGTGCCGAGCTCGGTGTACAGCGGGCCGAGCACCTCGGAGCCGTACTCCTTCTCGGCCGCGGCCAGGACCCTGACCGGCTCCATGCGCAGGGCCAGGTCCCGGTGCCAGCGCTCGGGCAGGTCGGGGCGCCCCTCGTTGAGCACGGTCAGGCTCATGATGTGCCAGCGCACGTCGAGGGGCCGGTGCCGCGCGACCTCGTGGATCCAGCGGGAGGTCAGCCACGCCCAGGGGCAGGTCGGGTCGAACCAGAAGTCGACCGGGGTCGGGGTGGGGTGCGGCAACGTCGGCTCCTCGGTGTGTCCGTGCTCGTGTCCGTCGGCTCGGTCAGTAGTTGCCGAGGCCGCCGCAGACGTTCATGGCCTGCGCGGTGACGGGGGCCGCCGCGTCGGAGACGAGGTACGAGACGAGGCCGGCCACCTCCTCGGCGGTGGAGTAGCGGCCCAGCGGGATCTTCGCCTCGAAGCGCTCCAGGATCTCCGCCTCGGAGGTCTCGAAGTGCGCCGCGTATCCCTGCCGCACGCGCTGCGCCATCGGGGTCTCCACGTAGCCGGGGCAGACGGCGTTGACGGTGACGCCGGTCTTCGCGAGCTCCAGGCCGAGCGCCTTGGTGAAGCCGATGACACCGTGCTTGGACGCCGAGTAGGGGGCGCCCAGGACGACACCCTGCTTACCGCCCGTGGAGGCGATGTTGACGATGCGACCCCAGCCGCGCCCGACCGGGTCCCCCTTCTTCAGGACCGCGCGCGTCATCAGGAAGACGCTGTTCAGGTTGGTGTCGATGACGTCGTACCAGAGCTCGTCCGCGATCTCCGCGGTCTCGCCGCCGCCGCTGCGGCCGGCGTTGTTGACCAGGATGTCGATCCGGCCGTACCGCTCGACGACCTCGTCGACGAGGCGCTCGACGTCGGCGGGCTTGCGCACGTCGGCGGCCAGGCCGTCGGCGTCGTGACCGGCCGCGCGGAGCTTGGCGACCGTCTCCTGGACGTTCTCCTCGCTGCGCGCGCAGAGGAAGACCTTGTGCCCCTGGCTCGCGAGGTTCTCGGCGACGGCCAGGCCGATGCCGCTCGTTCCGCCGGTGATCAGCGCTACCTGCTGTCCGTTGTCGGCCATTCCGCCTGCTCCTTCTCGGGATGTATGTGGGGCCGTGACAATCTGACAAGGAGGGCCGGAATCCCGGTCGAGGAGCAGTGGAGGTTCCTCGCCGTTCAACCGCACAGATTCGCCGGTTGAACGTTCGAGTCAACAATTTCAAAAGTGTCTGGTTGCGGGTCCGAGAAGCGCCGACCTATCGTCGGGAAATCCACGAAAAAGGCGCTCCGGAAGGAAAGTCATGTCCGAAAAGACCGAGGTCCGCGACCAGTCCGACTCGTATGCCCTGCTCAACCTGATCCAGGGTGCCGTCATTACCCAGGCCATTTCCGTCGCGGCCAAGCTCGGTGTCGCGGACGTCCTCGCCGACGGGCCGCTGTCCGCCGCCGACATCGCCGGACGCGTCGGCGCCGACGCCAAGGCGACCCACCGCATCCTGCGCGCGCTCGCCGGCCACGGCGTCTTCGCGGCCGGCCCGGACGGCCGCTACGAGAACACCCCGCTCTCCGACAAGCTCCGCGAGGACGCCCCGGACTCGATGCGCGGCTTCGCCGTCCTGATGAGCCACCCGCTCCTGCACGAGGAGTGGGGCCACCTCGCCGCCACCGTCGAGACCGGCGAGCCCAACCTTCCGAAGCTGCGCGGCATGGGCGCGCTCGACTTCTTCCACGCCACCCCCGAGTACGCGAACGTCTTCTTCCAGGCCTTCGGCGGCCTCTCCCTCTCGGAGACCGGCCCGATCCTGGACGCCTACGACTTCACCCAGTTCTCCACCGTCGTCGACGTCATCGCCGGCCGCGGCAACCTCCTCGCGGGCATCCTCCAGCAGGCCCCGGACGTCAAGGGCGTGCTGTACGACTCCGAGGTCGCCACCGTCGACTCGCAGTCGCTCTTCGAGGAGGCCGGTGTCGCCGACCGCTTCACCATCGAGCACGGCGGATACCTCGACAAGCTGCCGTCGGGCGCCGACGCCTACGTCTTCAAGCACATCATCCACGACTTCTCCGAGGAGGACGCCGTGACCGCCCTGCGCAACGCGCGCGAGGCGATCGCCCCCGGCGGCAAGCTGCTCGTCATCGAGTACGTGCTCCCCGAGAACAACGAGAACCACCTCGGACACACCATCGACCTCTGGCTGATGCTGATGCTCGGTGCCCAGGACCGCACGCTCGCCGAGTACACCGAGCTCTTCGCCAAGGCCGGCTTCCAGGTCACCCGCGCCGTCCCCACCAGCGCGCCGATCTCCATCATCGAGGCGATCGCGGTCTGATTCCGCGCACCGCCCCCTTCCCCCATCGCAGAGGCCGAGGCTCAGGACAGGAAAACATGGAAACCGATGTGATCGTGATCGGTGCGGGGCCCGCGGGACTGACGCTCGCGGCCGAACTCCGCCTAGGCGGCGCCGATGTCGTCGTCTTCGAGCAGCGGGGGGAGCGGAGCTGGGAGTCGCGCGGCATCGGCTTCACCGCGCGCGCCACCGAGATGTTCCACCAGCGCGGGATCCTCGAACGCCTGGAGAACATCGAGGTCACCCGACAGGGCCACTTCGGCGGCATCCCGATCGACTACGGGGTGCTCGAAGGCTCGCACTTCGGCGTGCGCGGCGCGCCCCAGTACAAGATCGAGGAGATGCTCGAGAACCGGGCCGTCGAGCTCGGTGCGGACCTGCGCCGCGGCTACGAGTTCACCGGCTTCACCGAGGACGAGGACGGCGTCACCGTCACCGTCCGCGGACCGGAGGGCTTCGAGGAGCACTCCGCCCGCTACCTGGTGGGCTGCGACGGCGGACGGAGCACCGTCCGGCGCCAGGCGGGCTTCGAGTTCGCCGGCTCCGACGCCACCCGCGAGATGTACCTCGCCGACGTCCGCGGCTGCGACATCAAGCCCCGCATGATCGGCGAACTGCGGCCCAACGGCATGGTGATGGCCGCGCCGCTCGAAGAGGGCTACACCCGGATCATCGTCTGCGAGAACGGGGCGTCCCCCGACCGCGGCCGCGAGGTGACCTTCCCCCAGGTCGCGGACGCCTGGCAGCGGCTGACCGGCGACTCCATCCACCACGGCGAGACCCGCTGGGTCAGCGCCTTCACCGACGCCACCCGCCAGGCCACCGAGTACCGGCGCGGCCGGGTGCTCCTCGCCGGCGACGCCGCGCACATCCACCTGCCTGCCGGCGGGCAGGGGCTGAGCGTCGGCGTGCAGGACGCCTTCAACCTCGGCTGGAAGCTGGCAGCGACCGTCCGGGGCACCGCCCCCGAGGGCCTGCTCGACACGTACCACGCCGAACGCCACCCGGTCGGGGCCCGGCTCCTGCGCAACACCCTCGCCCAGGGGACGCTCAACCTCACCGGCAAGTCGGTCGAGCCGATGCGGGCCGTCATGGCCGAGCTCATCGCGCTCCGGCCGGTGGCCCGGCACCTGTCCGGCATGGTCAGCGGCTTCGACATCCGGTACGCCATCGGCGCGGAGGGCGGCGCAGGGCACCCGCTGCTCGGCACCCGCCTCGCCGACCGCGACCTGGAGCTCGCCGACGGCGGCCACGACCGGACCGCCCGGCTGCTGCACACCGCCCGCGGCGTCCTCATCACCGCCGACCCCACCGGCGCGGCCGCCGGGACCGCCGCCGGCTGGTCCGACCGGGTCGACGTGGTCCGGGTGAAGAGCTTCCCCGCGGGTCCCGAGGAGGGCGACGCCCCGACCGAGTCGGTCCTCGTCCGCCCCGATGGATACATCGCCTGGACCGCCCCCGACGGCGGCGACCTCCAGGACGCCCTGCACCACTGGTTCGGCGACGCCGGCTAGCGGCCCCGTCTACCGAGAGGAGAAGAAACGTGACCGAGAACGCGGTACGTGAAACGGAACACGAGATCAACGTCTCCGCCCCCGCCGAACTGGTGTACGCACTGATCGCGGACGTCACCAGGTGGCCGGAGACCTTCCCCCCGACCGTCCACGCCGAGGTCGTCGAGCGGGACGGCGACGACGAGCTGATCCAGCTCTGGGCCACCGCCAACGGCACCGCCAAGACCTGGACCTCCCGCCGCGTCCACGACGCCGCGAACAAGAGCGTGACCTTCCGCCAGGAGCGCTCGCAGCACCCCGTCGGCGCCATGGGCGGCGCCTGGATCGTCGAACCCGTCACCGCGGACTCCTGCCGGGTCCGGCTGCTGCACGACTTCCACGCCGCCACCGACGACCCGGCCGACCTCGACTGGATCAGCCAGGCCGTCGACCGCAACAGCGCCTCCGAGCTCCAGGCCCTGAAGGCGAGCGCCGAGGCCGCCGGCCCCGACGACCTCCTCACCTTCGACGACACCGTGACCGTGGAGGGCAGCGGCAAGGACGTCTACGAGTTCCTCAACGACGCCCAGTTCTGGCGCGAGCGGCTCCCGCACGTCGCCCGGGTCACCCTCGACGAGGACGAACCCGGCCTCCAGATCCTGGAGATGGACACCCGCACCAAGGACGGATCCACCCACACCACCCGGTCCGTCCGCGTCTGCAAGAGCGCCACGACCATCGTGTACAAGCAGATCGTCCTGCCCGCCCTCATGACCCTGCACACCGGCCGCTGGCTCATCGAGGACCGCCCCGGCGGCGGCGTCAGCGTGACCTCGCGCCACACCGTGCGGATCAACACCGACAACATCACCACGGTGCTCGGCGAGGGCGTCACCGTCCGGACCGCCCGGGAGTACGTCCAGAACGCCCTGAGCGGCAACAGCCTCGCCACCCTGCGCCTCGCCAAGGCGTACGCCGAGGGCGTCGGCGGCGGGCGCACGGCACAGTGAGCCCGTCCCGGGCGGACGCGCGGGTCGTCGTCGTCGGCGCGGGCCCCGTCGGGCTCCTGCTGGCCTGCGAGCTGAGGCGGGCCCGGGTCGAGACCGTCGTGGTGGAGCGGCTGGCCCGTCCGATGACCGAGTCCCGGGCGAGCCAGCTCAGCACCCGCACCGCCGAACTGCTCCACGAGCGCGGCTTCGACGCGCTGCTCGCCGGGGCCGCGCACGAGCCGCGCACCCACTTCGGCGGGCTCGGGTTCGCGCTCACCCCCGTCGACAGCGCGTACGCGGGCAACTGGAAGGTCCCGCAGTACCGCACCGAGGCCGCCCTCGGCGAACGCGCGGCCGAGCTCGGCGCCACCGTGCTCCGCGCACACGAACTCACCGCACTCACCGAGGAGGAGGACCACGTCCGCTGCGGGATCCAGGGCCCCGACGGGCCGCTGACCCTCCGCGCCGACTACGTGGTGGGCTGCGACGGCTCCCACAGCACCGTCCGCCGCCTCGCCGGCATCCCCGCCACCTCCACACCGGCGACCAAGGAACTCCTCCGGGCCGACATCACGGGACTCACCGTCCGCGACCGCCGGTTCGAACGGCTCACCGGCGGCTTCGCGGTCGCCGCCACCCGCGACGGCGTCACCCGCCTCATGGTCCACGCGTTCGGCACGGAGCCCACCCCACGCTCCGGACCGCCCGCCTTCGAGGAGGTCGTGGACGCCTGGCGACGGGTCACCGGAGAGGACGTCTCCCACGGCACCCCCGTCTGGCTCGACGCCTTCGACAACGCCAAGGGCCAGGCCGACACCTACCGCAAGGGCCGGGTCCTCCTCGCCGGCGACGCCGCGCACTGGCACCCGCCCGTCGGCGGCCAGGCCCTCAACACCGGGCTCCAGGACGCCGCCGACCTGGGCCCCCGACTCGCCGCGGCCGTCCGCGACCGCACCGCGCCCCGGACCCTCGACCCCTACCACGACACCCGGCACCCCGTCGGCGCACGGGTGCTCCGGCACGTCGCCGCCCAGGAACAGCTGATGCTCGACGGCCCCGGGATCGAGCCGCTGCGCACGGTGCTCTCCGAACTCATCGGCCTCGACCGGGTCCGCGCCCACCTCACCGCCAGGGCGAGCAACCTCGACCACCGGACCTGAAGAACACACGGGAAGTACGGACACGCATGGAAGGCAGGGAAAGACAGTGACAGCGCACGACTTCGACACTGACGTGATCATCGTGGGAGCCGGCCCCACCGGCCTCATGCTCGCGGGCGAACTGCGCCTCGCGGGCATCGACGCCATCGTCCTCGAGCGGCTCACCGAGCCGATGCGCCAGTCGCGCGCACTCGGCTTCTCGGCCCGCACCATGGAGGAGTTCGACCAGCGCGGACTCCTCGGCGCCTTCGGCGACATGGGCGTCATCCCGTTCGGGCACTTCGGCGGCATGCCGCTCGACTACACCGTCATACCCGGCGGCAACTTCGGCGTCCGCGGCGTGCCGCAGGCCCTCACCGAGGCCATCATCAACAAGTGGTCGACCGGCCTCGGCGCCGACGTCCGCCGCGGCTGGGAGGTCACCGGGCTCACCGAAGGCGCCGACGGCGTCGAGGTCACCGCCGACACCCCCGACGGCCCGCGCACCCTGCGCGCCCGCTACGCGGTGGGCGCCGACGGCGGCCGCAGCGCGGTCCGCAAGCTCGCCGGCATCGACTTCCCCGGCCACGAGGCCACCCTCGAGATGCTGATGGCCGACGTCACCGACGTCCAGGTCCGGCTGCGCCCCACCGGCGAGCTCGGCGACGCGGGCATGGTCGTCGTCCTCCCGGTCGGCCCGAACACCACGCGCGTGGTGGTCTTCGAGCGCGGCGCCGGCGTCCGCCCGACCACCGAGCCACCCACCTTCGAGCAGGTCGCCGACGCCTTCAAGCGGGTCACCGGCGACGACATCAGCACCGGCAAGCCGGTGTGGCTCAGCTACTTCACCGACTCCAGCCGCCAGGCCGCCCAGTACCGCAAGGGCCGGGTCTTCCTCGCCGGCGACGCGGCGCACACCCACATGCCGATCGGCGCGCAGGGCATCAGCGCGGGCCTCGGCGACGCCGTCAACCTCGGCTGGAAGCTCGCCGCGGAGATCAAGGGCACCGCCCCCGAGGGCCTCCTCGACACGTACCACACCGAGCGCCACACCGTCGCGGCCCGCATCCTGGCCAACACGCTCACCCAGCGCAGCCTGTACCTCGGCGGCCCCGAGATGGACCCGATGCGGGCCGTCTTCGCCGAGCTCCTCGCGTACGACGACGTCCGCAAGCACCTCGTCGGCATGGTCACCGGCCTCGACATCACCTACGACGCCGGCGCGGGCGACCACCCGCTGCTCGGCCGCCGCCTGCCGGACTTCCCCCTCGACGCCGCGGAGGGCGGGGCGACCGCGTACAAGTCCCTGCACGGCGGACGCGCCGTCCTGTTCGACCTGAGCGGCGACGCCGCCGTGACCGCCGCGGCCGGGCCGTGGCGCGACCGGGTCGACACCGTCACCGCGGCCGTCCGCCCCGAGGGCGCGCTCGCGGACGTCGACGCGGTCCTCGTCCGCCCCGACGGCTACACCGCGTGGATCGCCACCGACGGGGCCGCCGGCCTCACCGACGCCCTGAACCGCTGGTTCGGCGCCCCCGGCGACGACCTCTAGGACAGCCACCCCGGCGCCCCGCCACCGCGGGGCGTCCACCTTTTACCCAAGGAGCGACCATGCCGATCATCAGCCCCGAGGCCGGGCACCTGACCGTCCTCAACCTGTTCAAGACCGACTCCCGCGACCGCGTGGACACGCTCGTCACGGAGATGAAGAAGATCGTCGACGTCGCCGCCTACCCCGGCTGGATCTCCAGCACCGTGCACCGCGGCGAGCAGAACCCCGGCACCCTGAACTTCATCCAGTGGCGCGGCATGGACGACCTGGAGTCCCGCTACAACGACAGCGAGTTCAAGCACCACACCGTCCCGGTCTTCCGCGAGATCACCACCTACGTCCGCCTCATGCAGAACGAGGTGGAGTTCACCCAGCGCCACCCCGAGCTCGGTGACGTCACCGAGGTCTCGCCCGAGCGCGACGACTACACGGTCGTCGAGATCCTCGGCGTGAAGCCGGCCCAGCAGGGCGCCCTGGTCAAGGCCCTCGGCACCGCCCACGACTGGCTCGTGGACGTCCCCGGCTACCGCTCGCAGAGCATCCTGCGCGGCATCCGCTCCCGCAACCTGGACGGCGGAGAGGGCACCCTGGCGACCGTCGGCACCGACAACGACTTCGTCATCGCCTACTCCCAGTGGGCCGACAAGGCGTCCTACGACGCCCACCGCAACCAGGCCGAGGCCGACTGGTCCGCCGCCCGGAGCGCCTTCCAGAGCAAGCAGTACTCCCTGATCACCAGCATCGACTGGAACAGCTACCGCGCCGTCCACACCCGTTCCGCCGAGCCGGCGACGGTCTGACCTCCCGGACGCCGCAACCACGTGGGGCCCCTGGCTTTCGCCAGGGGCCCCACGTGGTGTCCGCGCTCTCCGGCTCAGGAGGCGATCTCGTCCCAGTGCCACTGCGAGTCGAACGACGCCACCTCGATGTGCGCGCCCCCGGCGACCAGCGCGGCCGCCAGGCTCGTCGCCCGCGCGATGAACGCCGACACCCGGTCCGCCGCCAGGAGGTCCTGCTCGTCGAACGGCAGCCCCTCGCAGCGCAGCAGCCGCAGGTCCATGAACCCGTTGAACCGCCGGCCCAGCACCTCCACCGCCTGCGGACTGCGGACGGTGAAGCGCACCTTGGCCGCGACGTGGCCGTTGTGGTGCTGGTCGGAGTAGTACGCGATGTCCGGGATCGCCGGCGGCACGAAGTGGTCGCGGGCCGCGATCTCCGGCACCTTCGGCAGGTTCCCCACCAGGAAGTGCCACGAGTTGTACTGCATCCGCGAGGAGATGGCCCACGCGGTGTCCGCCAGGTGCGAGGCGGAACCGCCGAACAGCCGCCGGGACTCCGGCGACGGCACGACGCAGCAGAAGAAGTGCGGGATCTCCCACGCGGCGATCTTCGGGTACTCCTCGGCGCGCAGCGCCTCGATCAGCGCCGGCAGCGAACGCATCCCGCGGCTCATCGCGAAGTCGGCGTCGAACACCGCCGTCGCCGCCCGCACCGCCTCGTACACCAGGGACTCCAGGCCCGAGCCGAAGCCGCCGTGCGGCTCGGCCAGCCAGCCGGGCGCCGCCTCCAGGTCCGCGCCCAGCCCGGCCAGCGTGTCGCCGGTGAGCGGCAGCCGCTCCCGCAGACGGGCGCACAGCGCGGCCTCCAGCTGCTCCGCGTCGTCCTTGACGGGGCCGGCGACCCGCTCGATCTTGTGCATCAGCGGGCCGTAGATCTCCCGGTAGAGCCGGACGGTGCCGGTCGCCATGAGTTCGCGGCGGCGGGCGGCCAGCGCGTCGGCCAGCTCGCCGAGTGCCGCCACCCCGTGCGAGGCCGGGGCCGGCACCGGGGGGAGGGAGGCGTCGGCCGCGTTGTACGCGGTCCGCGTCCGCTCGAAGAGGAGCGCCACGTGGTCGAGCGTGAGCTGCGTCCCGTTGGCCTCCTCGATCCGTCCGTACCCGGAGGAGCGGACCAGCAGCGTGAGGCAGACCACGAGCAGCACGTCGCTGTCCGACCACAGCTCCAGCGGCACCGACGCCAGCGTGCTCAGCGCGCAGTCGGGGTGCCCCGGCCGCAGCGTCTTGCCCGTCAGCGTGTTCCGGTCGCGGAAGTTGGTGTACTGCCGCTCACCCGCGTACAGGATGAACGGCGCGGTCCGCAGCGCCGCCTCGGTGAGGTCCTCCAGCAGCCCGCGACGGCCTTCGGAGCCCGCCGCGAGCAGGTACTGGCGGCAGTCGGCCACCGACGCGTGCCAGCGTTCCTCGGCCAGGGCCAGCTCGACCTGGTAGTCCGCGAGGTCCTCGGCGGACCAGGGGACCCGCAGGACGCCGTCGACCAGGTCGGTCTCGCCGCTCAGCGGGCCCTTCGACGGGACCCGGACGACCAGGCGGCCGCTCCGGTCGAGGCCGATCTCGCCCAGGAACGCGGTCGCCGCGCCGTCGGCCCGGTCGGTGGTGCGGGCGTCGTCCCGCCACGACCGGCCGACGAGCACCTTCAGGGCGGTCTCGTCCGCCACCGGCAGCGCCCGCAGCTGGATGTCCGCCGGGACGTGCCCGGCGAGCGTCAGCAGCGTGTCGACGGACGTGGCCAGGTCGGGGGCGTCGACCGCCCGCTGCCAGGTCTGCCGCAGCAGCCCCGGGAAGCCGGCGTCCCGCGGCACCTTGTAGTCGGGTTCGTCCGCTGCCCCGGCCGGCCGGCCGAGCCGGCTCGGCCGGCGGCTCTGCCGCGCCTTCGCCAGCGCCGCCCGGCGGGGCAGCGTGCCGTCCCGCTCGGTGGGGAACGTCATGCCGTGCCCCCCGCGGTCAGGTCGATGTGCTCCCACATGCGGGCCTCGGTCGCGGTCCACTCCTCGTCCACGTAGATGCAGTCGACGGGGCAGACCATCACGCACACCGGGCAGCCGGAGCAGAGCTCGGGCACGATGACGACGTTGAGCCCGTCGTCGAAGATCGCCCCGAACTCGGACGGGCAGCTGCGCAGGCACGTGTCGCACGTGATGCACTCCGACGTCTCGATGCGACGCGGAGCCTTCTTCCAGTTCTCGTCCCGGGTCCGCGAAGCGATCCGCTCGGCGCGTCCGGTACCGGTGACGGATGGTGTTTCCTTCACCCTCGCCATGAATGTGCTCCCCTCACAAGAGTGCTGTCCTCAACGGGTGTTCGCGGCGATCGCGTCGGAGATCCCGTCCCACAGGCGGGTCCGGGCCGCGAGCGCGCGGTCGATGGTGTCCTCGCAGTCGGCCCACTTGGCGGCGTCGTCGCCGCACAGGTCGGCCAGCATCTGCATGGCCATCGGGGTGTGCTCCTCGGCGTCCACCTGGATGTGGCGGCGGAGGTAGTCCACGAAGGTGGACAGCGTGCCGTGGCCGGCGTCCAGCGCGGCCACCTGGTCGAACATGTCCGGGATCAGGTCCTCGCGGCCGAACGCGAACGCCGCGGCCTGGCAGTGCACCGGCGCGTTGTCGATGAAGTCCCAGGTGGTTCCGACGAATTCGGCGACCGAGCGCGGCACGCCCGCCTCGTCGAGGGCGGCGGGGACGGGGCGGCCCGCGCGCAGCAGGCCGATGAAGGCGTCGATGCGCGTGGTGTCGGCGCCCGCCTGTCGCATGCCGTCCACGTACAGCTCGAAGTGGCTGATGAAGCCTTCGCCGAGCTCGTCGCTCTCCTCGACGAGGACGATGTCGTTGATGAGCCGGCGGCTGCCGGTGGAGGCCGACGGAAGCCACGGCACCTCGACGCACGTCAGCCGCCGCTGGAGGGACTTGAGCAGGGACATGAAGTCCCACACCGCGAAGACGTGGTGCTCCATGAAGGTGACGACCGCGTCCACCGAGTCCAACTGGTGGTAGACCGGGTGGCTCAGCACCTTCAGGCGGGCCGGCTCGATGGCGCCCTTGAGGGTCTCGATGGCCGGGTGGGTGCCATCCCATTCGTAGCGCGACATGGCGTTTCTCCTTCGGATCGGATCGGATCGGGGCGGGATGTCGGGCGTGCGGGCAGGGCGTGCGGGATGTCCGTGGGGTGGCCGGTCAGAAGGCGCCGAAGTACTCGCGGTGCTCCCATTCGGTGACCTCGGCCGTGGGGCCGTCGGGGAGCTCGGCCGCGCACCAGGCGTCGAACCGGGCGGCCTCGCTCTCCTTGAGCTTCGCCAGGCACTCCTTCAGCGGCGCGCCGAGCAGCCGTTCGGCGCTCTCGCTCGCGCGGAAGGCCTCGATGGCCTCGGGCAGGGTGCCGGGCAGCGGGGGCCGGGGGACGCGGTCGGCGGGCACGCCGGACAGCAGCCCTTCGAGGCCGGCGTGCAGCTGGGAGGCGATGGCGAGGTACGGGTTGGCGCAGGGTTCCCCGATGCGGTTCTCGACGTGGGTCGAGCTGCCGCCGCTGAGGACCCGGACCATGGCGCTGCGGTCCTCGAAGCGCCAGTCGACGGAGGTCGGGGCGAGCGTGAACTCGGGGGAGAGCCGCCGGTATCCGTTCACGGTCGGTACGGACAGCAGGCAGAGCTCGCGGGCCCGGGTGAGCAGGCCGCCGATGTAGGCCTGACCCTCGGCGGAGATGGCGTCCTGGAGGCCGTCGCCCTCGGCGAACAGGTTGACGTCGGTCTTGGTGCTGCTGACGGACTGGTGGAGGTGCCAGCCGCTGGGGTCGAAGCTCTCCAGCCGCGGCAGGGTCATGAAGGAGGCGTGGTGGCCGCGGCGGCGGCACTCCTGCTTGAGCTGGGTGCGCAGCAGCAGCATCGCGTCGGCGGCGTCGAGCGCCAGCATCGGGTTGAAGGTCGTCTCCAGCTGGCCGGGGCCCGACTCGTGCTCGAAGGACCGCAGCGGCAGGCCGAGGCGGATGAGCAGCGCGGCCAGCGGGTCGGCGATGTCGGCGACCGAGTCGTAGGCGCTGTCGAGGTTGAACTGGTAGCCGGGGTTCACGGCCGTCACCTCGGGCGCCGCGCCCTGGAGTCCGAAGCCGTTGCCGGCGTTCCCGACCGGGCCTCCACCGGTCAGCCGGGTGAGGTACCACTCGAGTTCGAGTCCGATGACCGGCGCGAGGTCCTCGCGTTCGTACGCGGCGCAGACCCGGCGCAGGACGTTGCGGGCGGACAGCGGGTGCGGGGTGCCGTCGCGCAGGTACTCGTCGCCGACCACCCAGGCGGTCCTGGCCCCGTCCCTGGGCAGCACCTGGAAGGTCCGCGGGTCGGGGACGAGGACGAAGTCGCCGGCGCCGAGGAGCTCGCCGACGCCCACGCCGGCGTCGGCGAGGAAGTCGACGGCGACGGCGTGGCCGGTGTCGAAGAGGAACGGCCCGGCGCTGAAGTCCATGCCGTTGCGCAGCACCGAGCGGAAGACGTCGGCCGGCACGGTCTTGGAGCGGGCCAGGCCGTGCGGGTCGCAGAACACCACCCGGACGAGGTCGACCTCGTCCAGCTGGAGCTCGACCTGCTCGGCCGCCGCGGCCTGCCGGTCGTCCCAGAGCCCGAACTCGGCCACGAACGAGGGGCGTCCGACGCCGCTCTCACCGCCGATCCGGGACCACGATCTCGAAGCCATGATCAGTTGCCTTTCGCTGTGACACCGGGACGGGTCAGGGTGAGGCCGAGCGCCGTCGAGAGGAGCCCGGCGGCCGACAGGGCGAAGAGGTCGTCGTCCGCCGGGTCCGCGGGCGCGGGGGCCGGGACGGGGGCGGGCGCGGGGAAGGGCCGCCCGGCGTCCTTCGGGAGCGAGGCGAGGGCCGTCCGGAGAAGTGCGGCGGCGGAGGACATCAGGTCGTCGTCGAGCGTCCTGGGCGTCATGGTCGTCTTCCTTCCGTCGTGCTGCCGGGGGGAGTGAGGGTGAGGCCGAGCGCGGTCTCCAGGAGGCCGGCGGCCGAGAGGACGAGGCCGTCGTCGCCGACGCGGCCCACGAGTTGGAGCCCGGCCGGCAGCCCGGCCGGGGTGAGGCCGACGGGCAGCGACAGGGCGGGCTGACCGGTGAGGTTGAAGGGGTACGCGGCCGGGGCCCAGGACAGCCACCGCAGGTCCGCGGGGTCGGCTGCCCACGGCGGGGCGATGGCGTCGGCGGCGAACGCCTCGATCGGCACGGTCGCCATGACCAGCAGGTCGTACGTCTCCATCACCGAGGCGAGCCGGGTGCGCAGCGCGAGCCGGGTCGCCTCGGCGCGTGCCACGGCGGCGCCGCTCAGCGAGCGTCCGTACCGCACGACGGCCAGCCGGCCCTCGTCGCACCAGGGTTCGTCCTCCGGCGCCGTGCCGTGCGCGTCCGCGGCGGCGAGGATGTCGACCAGCGCGCCGTACGGGTCGGGGAACGGGACCTCGATGCGGTCCACGCGGTGCCCGAGAGCCGTCAGCACCGGCAGGACGCCCTCGGTGACGTCACGGACGGGCCCGGACGTGCCCGGGAACTCGATCCAGCCCACGCGCAGCGGCGCGAGCGCCGTCGCGGGCACGGGCGGGGCGGCGGGGCCCGGGGGAGCGACGCCCGAGTCGGGGTCGCGGTGGTCGGGTCCCGCGAGCACCGCCATCAGTTCGGCGACGTCCGCCACGCTCCGGGCCAACGGCCCGACGTGGGACAGCCGTTCGGCACACGCCGGCACGTAGGGAATCCGCCCGTAGGAGGGCTTGAACCCGACGACGCCGCAGAACGCGGCGGGAATGCGCACCGACCCGGCACCGTCGGTGCCGAGCGAGGCGGTGCACAGACCGGCCGCCACCGCGGCGGCGGACCCGCCGCTGGACCCGCCGGCCGTCCGGTCGGGCGCCCAGGGGTTGCGGGTGGCGGAGCCGAGCCGTCCGACGGTGCTCGCGCTCCAGCCGTACTCCGAGGTCGTCGTCTTCCCGACCACGATCGCGCCCGCCGCACGCAGTCGCGCCACGGAGGGCGCGTCGGCGGCGGTACGGTGGTTGGGCAGCAACGAGCCTCGCCGGGTGGGGAGTTCCTCGGTCTGGATGAGGTCCTTCACCGACACGGTGACGCCGAGCAGCGGCCGGCCGCGGAAGGCGGCCGGGCCGAGCCGGGCGATCAGCCGGTCGGCCGCCGAGGCCTCCCGCAGCGCGCGGGCCTCGGCCACCTCGACGTACGCACCGAGCTCAGGGTCCGTCCCGCGGATGGCGCCGAGCACGTCCTCGACGTGCCCGGAGACCGTGGAATGACCTTCGAGAAGTAATTGGCGTGTTTCCTGAATGCCGAGGCAGATCGGCTGCCTGCTCTTCGTTGCGGTGGACTCAGACACGAGACCACTACAAGTCATCGGTTGAATTTCTGGCAACTTATGGATTGTCGCCGCGTTGCATCTGCTGCATTCCGCACTTGAACGGGATTTCTTGCGAAGGGGAAGGGCGGGGAGCAGCATGTTTCCGAGGTAATTCAACGTACTGACACGTACTCACTCGCTACTTAATCGCACAGGAGAAGACCCGATGAGTCCACGGATGGACAACCCTTCGCTGGTCGTTCCCGGCGCCCTGCAGCCCCTGCTCGACCTGACCGAGGTCATCGGCAAGGTCGGCGTGCCGCAGACGACGCTCGACCTGGTCCGGCTGCTCGTCAGCGAGATCAACGGCCGCGTCTACACCCTTGAGGACATCGCGGACAAGACGGACAAGCGTCTGGCCCAGGTGTCGGACTGGCGCAACCAGACCGTCTTCGACGACGCCGAGCGCTCCGCCCTCGCGATGGCCGAGGCCGTCACCCTGATGACGGACCCGGTGGACATGGCGCCGGACGAGGTCTGGGAGGAGTCCGCCAAGTACTACAACGACGAGCAGCTCGGCGCCATCGTCATGCACATCGGCCTGGTCAACTTCTGGAACCGCGTGAACGTGGCCACCCACCAGGAACCCGCGGCCTTTCGCTGAGGAAGGGGACACGGCACCGTGCTGAAGCTCATCAACGCCGGTCTCGGCAGGACCGGCACGACGTCCCTGAAGGTGGCCCTCGACCGGCTCGGTCTCGGCACCTGCTTCCACATGTTCGACATCGTCGGCGACGGGCAGCGCCTCGAACAGTGGGCGAAGATCGTCTGTGACGGCGAGGAGCCCGACTGGGCCGCCCTGTACGACGGTTACACCTCCGCGGTGGACGGGCCCTGCGCGGTCTACTACCGGCAGATCAGCGAGGCGTTCCCCGAGGCCAAGGTGATCCTCACGGTGCGCGACGCCGAGGGCTGGTACCGGAGCACGTACGACACGCTCTACCAGTTCGTGCTCAAGAGCGCCGAGCACCCGCCGGAGCCCGGCTCCCGCCAGGCGCGGCTGCTCGACCTCACCAGCACCATGGTGTGGGACGGCGTCTTCGACGGCCGGTTCGAGGACAAGGACCACGCCATCGCGGCGTACCACCGCCACAACGAGGAGGTCGTGCGCGCCCTCGGCGCGGACAACGTCCTCGTCTACGACGTGAGGCAGGGGTGGGAGCCGCTGTGCGCCTTCCTCGGTGTCGACGTCCCCCAGGAGGAGTTCCCGCACGCCAACGACTCCGCGGCCATGCGGCAGCGGATCGCCGCGGCGGCCGGAGCCGGCCCGGTCTCCGCCGGTTGAGTCAGCGAGGAGCAAGCGGTGTTGATCACGGAAATGGCGGTCCCCGGCGCGTACCGCGTCGAGCCCGAGCCGCTGAGTGACCGGCGCGGGTACTTCTTCGAGTCGGTGAAGACCAGCGCCCTGCTGGCCGACAGCGGCTGGGAGTTCTCGGTCCGCCAGGTCAACTACTCGGTGTCGAGGCGGAACACCCTGCGGGGCATCCACGGCACCAAGGTCCCGCCCGGCCAGGCGAAGTTCGTCACGTGCGTCCGGGGGAGCGCGCTCGACATCGCCGTCGACCTCCGCGTGGGCTCCCCGACGTTCGGCCACTACGACGTCACCTACCAGAGCCCGGAGTCGGGGACGGCGGTCTACCTGCCCGACGGGGTCGGCCACGCCTTCCTCGCCCTCACCGACGACACGTGCATGAGCTACCTCTGCTCGCAGGAGTACGTGCCCGGGACGATGATCGACGTCGACGCGCTCGATCCGGAGCTGGCGCTGCCGTGGAACCTGACGGAACCCCCCATCCGCTCGGACAAGGACGCGGTGGCCCCCACCCTGGCCGAGGCCGCGGCCGCCGGCCTGCTGCCGACCTACGAGCAGTGCCTGCCGCGACCCTTCCTCGCCCTGTGAACATCGGATTCGGGTGGCGTGCGCGGCGGATGAACGCAAGAATTCGGATTTGATGATCGCGCCGTGAGGCGCGGGAAATGTGTGGAGGTGGCGATGGCGGAGACCAAGCGCAAGCCGGGGACGCCGGGGGCGTTCTCCCGGTGGATGCAGAAGCGAATGAACGCCCGGATGATCCGCAAGGTTCGCGACGGCAAGGCCACGTTCATGGGAATGGACGTGCTCATCCTCAACACGGTCGGCAGCCGCAGCGGCCAGCCGCGGGTCACGCCGGTGGCCTGGTTCGGTGACGGGAAGGACGCCTGGCTGAGCATCGCCTCGGGCGGTGGCACCCAGAACCCCGACTGGTACACGAACCTGATGGCCAACCCGGAGCGGGCGACGGTCGAGCTGCCCGGCGGCGACCCGGTGAAGATCACGCCCGTCAAGCTCACGGGCGAGGAGCGCGAGGCGGCGTGGAAGCTCATCTCCACCGCGCAGCCCCGGATGATCAAGTACCAGAGCAAGTCCGAGCGCCAGTACCCGATCGTCAAGATGATCCCTCGGTAAGGCGGCTCGTACGAAGGAGCGGCAGTCGGTGTCCTCGGACACCGGCTGCCGCTCCTTCGTCCTCCGGCCCCCGCCGGCTCCGCCGGCCCCCGCTCAGCGAGCGGTGGCGGCGGCGGTGGCGTGGGCGCGGATCCGGGCCATCAACTCGGCCTGCCGCACGAGGTCCTGGTGGTGCGCCGCGCGCGCCGCCGGATCGACGACGGCGTCGTGGAACGCCGAGAACACACCCAGGAACTGGTCCGAGGCAGGCGCCGCGATCCTGGTCACCCGGTCCCGCTGCTCCAGGGCCAGCACCGGGCGGGCCTCGCGGGACGGGGTGAAGGCCCACTCCAGGGTCAGCCGCCCCTCGGTGCCCCAGAGGTCGTACGTCGACCGGTAGCTGTGCGACAGACCGAAGGAACAGTTCGCGGTGACGCCGGCGTCGTCGCGCAGCAGCGCCACGCCCGACACGTCCACGCCGAGCTCCGGCGCGAACTCCAGACCGGCCCCCAGCACCGTCGGCGCCGCGCCCAGGTACGCCTGGGCCGCGCGCACCGGATAGCAGCCGACCTCCCACAGGGACCCGCCGCCGAGCTCCGCCTGGTACTTGATCCCGTTCGGGTCGGTCGGCGGGATGCCGAACACGCCGTTGAAGGCCCGGAGTTCACCGATGGCCCCGTCGGCGACCAGGGACTGGGCCAGATCGTGCTGGGGGTGGCGGAGGAACGCGAAGTTCTCCATGACGAGCAGCCCGCGCTCCTCGGCGAGGGCGACGAGCTCCCGCGCGGTCTCCTCGGTGGAGACGGCCGGCTTCTCGATCAGGACGTGCTTGCCCGCCTTCAGTGCCCGGCGCGCCCATTCGGCGTGCTCGCTGTTGGGCAGCGGGATGTAGACCGCGTCGACGCCCGGCTGTTCGAGGAGCCGGTCGTACCCGGCGACGGCCTCGCAGCCGTACGGCGCCGCGACGCGCTCGGCCTTCTCCAGGGCCCGGCTCGCGACCGCCACCAGGTGGAACGGCGACTCCTGGACGGCCGGAAGGGCCCGCCGTACGGCGATGTCGGCGCAGCCGATGACGCCGATGCCGACGCCGGGCTTCCGGTCGGATTCCTGAAGGGGTGTCAGAGCTTCCATTTTCACAGATCCACCTAAACGACAAGAGGAATTCGCGTGCCTGAACCGGGATGAGGCAAGGATGGAGAGGGGGTGCATTGTTCGTCAATGCCGCCGGTATTCGCTCTTCCCGCCCGCGAGCGAGGTGACTTTCGGCGGCGCGTTCTTCCGCTATAAAGTGCGGGCATCCGCCACATTGGCACCGAATAGATTGAGGAGGCGCCACGGTGAAGGGCATCATCCTGGCCGGCGGCAATGGTACGAGGCTCCACCCGATCACCCTCGGTGTATCAAAGCAAATGCTCCCGGTCTACGACAAGCCGATGATTTACTACCCGCTGTCGGCCCTCATGCTGGCCGGGATCACCGACATCGAGATCATCACCACCCCCGAGGACCAGGAGATGTTCCGCCGGCTGCTCGGCGACGGCTCGTGGCTCGGCATCAACCTGACCTACGCGGAACAGGACAAGCCCCGCGGTCTCGCCGACGCCTTCCTCGTCTCCGCCGACCACATCGGCGACGACTCCGTCGCCCTGGTCCTCGGCGACAACATCTTCCACGGCTACGAGTTCGGCCCCATGCTCCAGCGCGCCTCCCAGGACCTGCGGGGCTGTGTCCTGTTCGGCTACCCGGTGCGCGACCCCGAGCGGTACGGCGTCGGCACGCTCGACGCCCAGGGGCGGCTGATCGGCCTGGAGGAGAAGCCCGCCAAGCCGCAGACGAACCTGGCCATCACCGGGCTCTACCTCTACGACAACCAGGTCGTGGACATCGCCCGGGAGCTGAAGCCCTCGGAACGCGGCGAACTGGAGATCACCGACCTCAACCGCGTCTACCTGGAGCGGGGCGAGGCCACCCTGATCCCGCTCGGCCGCGGCTTCGTCTGGCTCGACACCGGCACCCACGACGCGCTCATGGAGGCCGGCGACTACGTCCAGGTCCTCGAACACCGGCAGGGCGTCCGCATCGCCTGTCTCGAGGAGATCGCCTGGCGCATGGGCTACATAGACCGCGAGACCTGTTACCGGCTCGGCAGCCGCCTCGCGAAGTCGTCCTACGGCCGATACATCATGGAAATGGCCGAGGCGGGCTGACCCCTGACGAGCACCGGAATCAACTGATCCGCATTCTCACGGAAGAGGTACGACCTCCATGAAAATACTGTTCACCGTCGGTGGCAGCCAGGCGGCCGTCTTCGGCGTCGCCCCTCTCGCCTCGGCCGCGCGGAACGCGGGCCACGAGATCCTCCTCGCCGCCGACGAGCCGCTGATGGAGGCCGCGGCCTCCGTCGGCCTCCCCGCCGTCTGCATCACCCCCGAACGCATGCGGTACGGCCAGGAGTCCATGACCGCCACCGTCCGGCTCGACGCCCTCCTGGAGCTCGCCGGGTCCTGGACCCCCGACCTCGTCGTCGGCGGCCTCTCGCACGTCCCCCGGCTGCTCGCCGCCCGCCTGAAGGTCCCGTACGTCCGCCACATCTGGCACATCGCCCCGATGGCGCGCCGCGACCGCACCGCCGTCGCGGAACTCCAGCCGGAGCTGGAGCGCCTGGGCCTGACCGCGCTGCCGGACCCCGACCTCTTCATCGACCTCTGCCCGCCGCCGGTCCGCCCCGAGGGCGCCCCCGCCGCGCGGTCGATGCGCTGGGTCCCGCGGGTCAGCCAGCGCCGCCTCGAACCGTGGATGTACACGAAGCCCGAGGGCCGCCGCCGCGTGCTCATCACCGCCGGCACCCGCAACCTGATGCTCGACACCCCCGGCAGCTCGCTGCGGAAGCTGGTGGACGAACTGACCGGGACCGGCGCCGAGGTGCTCATCGCCGCGCTCCCCGAGGCCGCCGAGAAGTACGGTGCCGAGCTCGGCGACGTGCGCATCGGCTGGCTGCCCCTCGACGTCGTCGCCCCCACCTGCGACCTGGCGGTCCACCACGGCGGCGCCACCACCGCGATGTCGCTGGTCAACGCGGGCGTGCCGCAGGTGATCATCCCCGACAACGGCTACGGCAAGGCCGTCGCGGAGTCGGTGGCGGGCTTCGGCGCCGCCCTGATGGTCGACAAGCACCGCCTCGCCGGCCGCGACGCCGACGAGGTGATCGTCGAGGCGTGCCGGACGATCCTGTCGGACCCCGGCTACGCCGAGCGGACCCGGCTCCTGGCCGCGGAGGCCGCCACGCTCCCCACCCCCGACGAGGTGCTGCGCGAACTCGAGGCGCTCGTCGCCGCCTGACCCCCCACCGGAAAGGGCCGGCCGGTCTGCTGACCGTCCGGCCCTTCCGTGTGTCCGCGCAGCGAAGTGCCCGTGCCCGTCTGTCTGCGCGGCCGTGTGCCCGCATGTCTGCGTGCCTGTGTGTCCGCATGTCCGTGTGGGCCGTGTGGGCCGTGTGCCCGTGTGCCCGTGTGCCCGCATTCCGCGTGGCCGCGTTTCCGTGTGTCCGCGCGGCCCGGCGGCGGGTGCCCGGGAACGCCGATCGCCCCGGGACCGAGGAGAGGGGCTCTCCGTGGTCCCGGGGCGACGGGCGCCGGCCGGGGGCATGCTCAGCGGGAGACGAGGGCCTCCAGCTTGGGCACGATCTCGGCGGGCGTCGGCAGCGTCGAGATCTCCTTGGCGAGGAACTGCGTCCGCTCGGTGTAGCTCGGGTTCTCCAGGAGCTCCTTGCAGGCGGCCGCGATCGTCGCGCCGGGCGCCTGGTCGGGCTGCTCCTGCACCGGCCACAGCGTCTTGCCGGCGCCGAACCCGGTGATCGCCTTGGCGATCGACTCCCGGTGGTAGTTCGGGGGGAACTCCGGGGGGTTCTCCGGGATGATCAGCTGCGGCACGCCGTTGGCCATCAGGGTCGTGGCCGTGGTCGCGCCACCGTGGTGGACCGCCAGGTCACAGGTGGCCGCGGCGACGTCCATCGGGATCCACCCGACGCGGGCGTCGCCCAGCTGCCCGCCGAAGCGCTCGGCGGCACCGGGGGAGGCGGCGATGAGCACCTCGGCCCCCAGCTTGTCCAGCTCGCTGACCAGCAGCGGCATGGACCAGCCCGGGTCGCGGAACATCAGGCTGCGGAAGCCCGAGGTGACCAGCACACGACGACGGCCTTCCGGCTTCGTGTACATCCAGCGCTCCAGGCGGCGCTGCGGGTTGCTGGGGATCCAGCGGATCGGCTGGGCCGTGGGGTCGTGGGACGGCCGCAGCGACGGCGGGGTGGAGTCGAGGAGCAGGTCGGGCTTGAGCAGCCCGTCCACGCCCAGGCGCTCCAGCTCGGGCCGGAGCTCCTCCTCCGCACCCGGGTCGATGCCGGTGAGGGGGATGCCCAGGTACTCGACCTGGCGGACGTACGGGACCTTGAGGTGCGCGGCGAGCAGCATCGCCGCGTAGCTCTGCGAGCTGCCGACGACGACGTCCGGGGTCCAGTCCTTCGACAGCTCGAGGAGGGACTCGACGCCGGCCAGACCCATGCGGGCGAAGCCGCGGCCCTGGCCGAACATCTCCTCGTCACCGAGCTCGCGGGGGAACCGCAGGCCCTTGCCGGGGTTCGTGATCCGCATGAAGTGCCGGATCGGGTCGACCGTGTAGCAGAAGGTGGGAATTCCGATGGCCTCCGCGGTATCCACCCACGGTTCGTGGGCGGCCAGCATGACCTGGTGACCCGCGTTCCGTGCGGCCGTCGCCAGCGGTGCGGCGGCGTAGAAGGTGGCCTGGCTGCCCGTGGTGATGAACAGGATTTTCATGGCACTCCGGATGCTTTTCGAGAGACGCGGCCTGACGTATTTGTGAACAGCACCGATGTTCCCCAGGGCGCGCTTTTTCTGTCAATCGACCGCGAAAAGGAGAAGGGCGTTCGATTGCGGATTCCGCGCAGTTGAACACGGTGAACACTCGACCCTGTTGCCGCCGCACCGGGTCCTGACCACCATATGGTCAGGACGTGCAGGCGAGAAAGCCTCTTTAAAGCGGATACAGAAAGCGGTGGCCCAGATGAACACGCTGATCTACAACGCCCGTATGGCTCTCCGGGACATCATGGAAGTCAACATCTACACGCAGGGCAACGACAAGGTGTATCTCACCGTTTTCCCGGACCTGATCTGGGAGGGCACCGAGGAGACCCACACCGAGAAGGTCGTCCACTCCATCGTCGAGCGCCTCCACGACATGGACCTCGCCCTCGCCGGCGGCGACGCCGACATCCGGACCCTGGTGGACTCCGGCGTCGTGGAGATCGTCCGCAAGGTCGCCTGAAATCCGGTGCGCCGCGCCGTCGTTCCCGGCGGGCCCGCGGCCGATCCTGAGGAGGTACGACGGTCGTGATCGCCCGTTATTCATTGCCCGAGATGGCGGAACTCTGGTCCGACCAGGCCCGCTACACCACCTGGACCGAGGTCGAGGTGCTGGCCTCGGAGGCCCAGGCGCTCCTCGGGCGGGTCCCCGAGGCCGCCCTGGAGGACATCCGGCGGGCCAGGGTGCCGGCGGCGGCGCGGGTGGCGGAACTGGAGCGGGACCGGGACCACGAGATCCTCTCCTTCCTCGCCGCGTTCTGCGAGGACCTGCCGGACGACTCCGCCCGGTGGGTCCACCTCGGGATGACGAGCTACGACCTGGTGGACACGGCGCTCGGGCACACCCTGGCCCGGGCCTGCGACCTCCTGATCGGCGCGGCGCGGCGACTGCGCGGGGTGCTGGTCGACAAGGCGGTCGAGCACTGGGACACGGCGTGCATCGGCCGCACCCACGGCATGCACGCCGAACCCACCACCTTCGGCCACAAGCTCGCCGGTTTCGCCTTCGCGGTCGACCGCTCGGTCCGGCGTCTCGTGGACGCCCGTGAGCAGGTCGCGGTGGGCACCATCTCCGGTTCCGTGGGCACGTACGCGCTGATCGACCCCTTCGTCGAGGAGCACGTGTGCGCCGCGCTCGGCCTGGGCGTGGAGCCGGCGCCGAGTCAGGTCGTGGCCCGTGACCGGCACGCCCAGCTCGTCCAGGCGATCGCGACCCTCGGCGCCTGCGTCGAGCAGATCGCCGTCGAGGTCCGGCTGCTGTCCCGCAGCGAGGTCCGCGAGGTGGAGGAGCCCCGTACGGCCGCCTACCAGGGGTCGAGCGCCATGCCGCACAAGCGGAACCCGACGACCAGCGAGCGGCTCTCCGGCCTCGCCCGGCTGCTGCGCGGCCACGCCGGGACGATGCTGGAGAACGTGGCGCTCTGGCACGAGCGGGACCTGTCCCACTCGTCGGTCGAACGGGTCGTCCTGCCCGACGCGTTCACCGTCGCGCACTACCAGGTGACCGCGGCCGCCGACCTCGTCCGGGACCTCCAGGTGTTCCCGGACCGGATGCGGTCCGCGATCGACCAGACCAACGGCCTCGCCTACAGCTCGGCGGTCCTCGCCGACCTCCTGGAGAGCGGCAGCGAGCGGGAGAGCACCTACCGCATGATCCAGGACGCCGCGAACGGCGAGGACTTCTTCACCCTGCTCAGGACCGAGGGCATCGACGCCGATCCCGTCGGACCCGAGCGCTACCTGGTACACCACGACGTCATCTACAAGCGGTTGGAGAACCTTCGTGAGCTGGAGCATTGAGCGGGAGAACGGCCCCGACCTCGACCTCGGGGACGTTCTGCGGGTCTACCGCGAGTCGGGCCTCGGCGAGCGCCGGCCCGTCGAGGAGACCGAGCGCATGGCGGCCATGGTGCGGAACGCCAACCTGGTCGTCACCTGCCGCGTCGACGGCGAGCTCGTGGGCATCGCCCGCAGCATCTCGGACTTCTCCTACGTGACGTACCTGTCCGACATCGCCGTCGTCCGCGACCACCAGCGCTCGGGCATCGGCCGGGAGCTCATCGACGCGACCCGCAAGGAGGCGCCGCAGGCCAAGATCGTCCTGCTGTCGGCTCCCGCGGCGACCGAGTACTACCCGCACATCGGCTTCACCGCCCACCAGTCGGCCTGGGTCTTGAACCCCTGAGCCGTCCCCGTCCGCCCGTGCCCGCGTCCTTCCCCCGGCGCGGGCACCGGCATGTCCCCCCGCCCCCGCGGGCGGTGCCTCCTCAGTGGTGGCCGCCGCCGTGCAGGTGCGCGGCCGGGGTCACCACGAGGGGCCTCATCATGTGCTGCTCGTGCTCCAGCATGTGGCAGTGGTGGACGCCCCTGCCGACGACCGGGAACCGGACCGCGACGGTGACGAGTTCGCCCGGGGTGCCGTTCGGCCCCGGCACGATCTGGCCCGCCGTGCCGACCCGGACGACGTCCTTCTCCCCGAGCTCGTGCGGTTCCAGGGCCGACGCCGCCCTGAACGCGATGGGCCGGGCCGAACCGCGGGCGATCCGGTCGAAGCCGGTGATGTCGTAGCTCTCCCTGGACATCACCTGGAAGTGCGCCAGGTGGATGTGCATGGGGTGGGGCGCGGCGGTGAGGTTGAGGTACTTCCAGATCTCCGTGCCGCCGTGCGCCGTGGTGATCGTGTTGCCGTCGTCGTACGCCATCGACGTCCTGCGCAGGGTCGTGACGGTCCCCCCGGCGTCGCGGACCTGGACGACGCCGGCGGCCGGGAAGGACAGGCCCGCCGGGTCGGTCTCCTCCATCTCCCACAGTTCCGGCATGTTCCCCGTGCCGGGGCCGACCGTCACGATCCACCGCGGGCGGTGGCCGTGCGGCAGGTCGTCGTGGGTGAGGCGCTTGAAGGTGGGGGAGAGGACCTCGGGCAGCGCGAACCGCTTCGAGGGCTTCCGGTCGGCGACGCGGAACTGCATGACGTCGGGTTCGAGGAGGTCGTTGCGCCGGTCCGGGGCGCCGGGCGTGACGCCCTGGAGGGTGTTGACCAGCTTCACCGCCCGCCCGCGGAACGCGCTGAAGTCGACCAGCACGTCGACGCGTTCGCCGGGGGAGAGGTTGATCGCCCCGTCGACCGCCACCGGCCGGTCGATCAGCCCGTGGTCGGTGCCGATCACCTGGAGCGCGCCGGGCACGGGCAGGCCGTCCGCGAGCAGCATCAGCCGGTAGATCCGGGAGTTCGCGGTGTTGACGATCCGGAAGCGGTACCAGCGCGGATCGACCTCCAGATAGGGCCAGATCACGCCGTTGACCAGGGTGTACGGGGCCGCGTGGGGGCGCATCAGCCGCTGCGCGCCGACCATCTCCACCTTGTGGAGCAGCCGGCCGGTGAGGGCGCCCGACGCGTCCGTCACGAAGTTGCGGTCGCTGAGGACCAGCGGCACGTCGTGCGCGCCCTTGGGCAGGCCGAGCGCCTTCTCCTCCGCGTTGCGCGAGACGAACAGGCCCGCGAGCCCCGCGTACACGCTGAAGCGGCTGAGGTGGTGGGTGTGGTCGTGGTACCAGAGCGTGGTGGCCGCCTGGTCGTTCGGGTATGCCGACAGCTGGACGTCACCCGGGCCGATCAGGTTCTCCATCCAGCCGTCGTTGCCGCCGCCGGTCAGCATGCCGTGCAGGTGCGCGGCGCCCCACGGCGGCATCGCGGCCACCCCGGGAACCTCCTGGCAGCCCTCCGCCCCCGGGTAGTTGGACAGCGGGTCGGTCATCGGGCCCTTGGCCTGGCCGAAGTCGACGGCGGTCACTGGTATGTCGCCGGTCAGGTGGTTCTCCCAGGCGACCCGCAGCGGCCGGCCGCTGACCGTCTCGATCGTCGGCCCCGGGTAGACGCCCTCGTACGTCCACATGGTCACCGGCGGCAGTTCGGAGTGCAGGGTGACGTCGGCGGTGCGCATGCGCACGGTCAGTTCGTCGTGGTCGCCGCGCTCGCGGGGCCGGAGCACCGGCGGTATCCGCAGCGGGTCCCTGAACTTGGTCAGCATCAGCCCGGCGGCCGACGGCTCGGGCGCGCCGGGGGCGGCCACGGCCGCGGCCCCCGACCTGGTGAAGGCGGGGACCGCGGCGGCCATCGCGGCCAGGCCGGCGACGGAGCCGTAGCGGAGCACGGTACGCCGGTTCGGTCCGGGAAGGTCGATTCCTTCGTGATGTGTCGGTTCCATGCGGGGAAGCTAGGAACGTCCGCTCACGCCGTACTCGAGTTCGGCTGCAGGTTTCCGGCCAATCCTGTTCCGCTTGTGTTTGGGAGCGTCCCTAGCGCAGCGCCACCGCCATCTCGGTGTCCCGGTTGACCAGCGTCGCGTACTGGCCGCCGAGCGAGAGGAGTTCGTCGTGGGTGCCGCGCTCCGCGACCCGGCCCCGGTCGAGCACGATGATCTCGTCCGCGTCCCGGACGGTGGACAGCCGGTGGGCGACCGTGATGGTCGTACGGCCGGCGCTCGCCGCGTCGATCGCCCCCTGAACGGCCTGCTCCGTCTGGGTGTCCAGGGCACTGGTCGCCTCGTCGAGCACCAGGACCGGTGGGTCGCGCAGGATCGCGCGGGCGATCGCCAGCCGCTGCTTCTCCCCGCCGGAGAACCGGTACCCGCGCTCGCCGACCACCGTGTCGTAGCCGTCCGGCAGGGACATCAGGTAGTCGTGGATCTGCGCGATCCGCGCCGCCGCGACCAGCTCCTCGTCGGTGGCCTCCGGCTTCGCGAACCGAAGGTTGTCGGCCACGGTCGCGTGGAACAGGTACGTCTCCTGGGAGACCACCCCGACCGTGGCGGCGAGCGTCGCGAACGACAGGTCGCGCACGTCGACCCCGTCGATCGTGACCGTGCCCGACGTCGGGTCGTACAGGCGCGGGATGAGATAGCTGAGCGTGGTCTTGCCCGAACCGGTCTCCCCGACGATCGCGAGGCTCCGCCCGGCGGGCACGGTCACGTCCACCCCGTCGAGCGTCGGCCGTTCCGCGGAGGCGTACGAGAAGCCGATCCCCCGCATGCGCACCTCGCCCCGCAGCTCCTTCGGCTCCACCGGGTGCTCCGGCTCGGCGACGTCCACCGGCAGGTCGAGGTACTCGAAGATCCGGCCGAAGAGCTCCAGGGAGCTCTGGAGGTCGATCCCGATGGTCAGCAGCCGCTGCGCCGGCCGGAACAGGGCCTGCTGCAGCGTGGTGAAGGCGACCAGCGCGCCGATCGAGATGGCCATGTGGCCGCCGCTCCCGGTCAGCCCCGCCACCCAGTAGATGACCGCCGGCATGGACGCCATGACGACCCAGATCGTCGACTGGTACCAGAGGCCCGCCGTGCTCGCCCGCACCTCGATCTCGGTGAGCTTGCGCGACTGCCGGGCGAAGTTGTCGGTCAGCGAACGCGAACGGCCCATGGTGTGGCCGAGCATGATCCCGCTGACCGACAGGGACTCCTGCACGATCGACGACAGGTCGGCGAACTGCCGCTGCCGGTCACGGGTGATGACCCGCCGCTCGTCGCCGACGTGCCGGCTCACCCACACGAACGCCGGCAGGATCACCAGCGACGCGATCGTGAGCCGCCAGTCCAGCAGCGCCATCGCCGTGGTCGTCGCGACGACGATGGTCACGTCCGACACCAGCGCCGTCGCCGTGGTCGTCACGGTGACCTGCATCCCGCCGATGTCGTGCGCGATCCGCGACTGCACCTCGCCCGTGCGGGTCCGGGTGAAGAAGGCCAGCGACATGCGCTGGAGGTGCCCGTACACGGCCGTCCGCAGGTCGTGCATGACGAGCTGGCCGATCCTGGCGGACACGTGGGTCTGCCAGACGTTGAACGTACTCGTCGCGATCGACACGACGATCATGCCGAGGGCGAGTGCGGACAGCAGCCCGGTCCGGCCCTGCGGCAGCGCCACGTCCATGATCTCGCGGATCAGGAACGGGTTGACGAGGGAGACCAGGGACGAACCCACGACCAGCGACGCGACGAACAGCAGGCTCCGCCGGTACGGGCGGAACAGCCGGAGGATGCGGCGTTTCTGGGCGGGGAGATGAGCGGTGGCCGACCCGGTGGTGCTCACCCTGGTCTCCTTCTCTTTCGGCTTTTCCGGCGCTTGCGGTCAGTTCCAGTCGACGGCGCGCACGACGACGGCGGAGTTGAAGCCGCCGCGGCCCCGCGCGAGCACGAGCGCCGTCGTCACCGGGGCGCGGCGCTCCTCGGTGACCAGGTCCAGGTCGTAGTCGGGGGAGAGGGTGACGTTCGCCGTCGGCGGGATCACCCCGTCCCGCATGGCGAGGAAGGCGGTGGCCACGTCCAGGGGCGCGGCCCCCGAACCCAGCCGGCCCGTCATGGTCTTGGGCGCCGTGACCGGGACCGCCCGCGCCCCGAAGACCCCGGTGATCGCCGTCGCCTCGATCCGGTCGAGCTCCGGGGTGCCGGCCGCGTCGGCGAAGACGACGTCGATGTCGCCCGCCGCCAGACCGGCGTCGGCCAGCGCGATCTCGATCGCCTTCCGCAGCGTCGGCTCCCGCCCGCTGTCCGGCGCCGGGTCGAACGTCGAGCCGTAGCCGAGGATCTCCCCGTAGACCCGGCTCGCGCCGCGCCGGCGGGCCGCCTCGGCGTCCTCCAGGATCAGCAGGGCGCCGCCCTCGCCGGGCACGTAGCCGGACGCCTCGGCGTCGAAGGGCAGGTACGCCCGGTCGGGCCGCTCCTCGGTGCTCATGTCCCCGGTGGTCACATGGGCCACCCAGCCCCACGGGCAGATGGCGGCGTCGACCCCGCCGGACAGGATCAGATCGCTGCCCTTGCGGACCAGCCGGCGCGCGTGCGCGAGCGCGTCCAGCCCGCCCGCCTGGTCGCTGACGACGACGCCGCTCGGGCCGCGCAGCCCGTGCCGGATCGAGATCTGGCCGGTGTTCACCGCGTAGAACCAGGCGAAGGACTGGTACGCGCTGACGTACTGGCTGCCCTGGCTCCACAGGTTCTGCAGCTGACCCTGGCCGAACTCGAAGCCGCCGGAGGTGCTGGCGGTCATCACGCCCATGCCGTACTCGTCCGCCTCCTCCGTGCTCACCCCGGCGTCGCCCAGGGCGTGCTCGGCGCCGACGAGGGCCAGCTGCGTCATCCGGTCGGTCTGCGGGATGAGCCTGCTCGGCAGGTGCTCCTTGACCTCGAAGCCGTCCACCTCGCCGGCGAGCCGGGACGGGTAGCGCTCCGGATCGAAGCGCGTGACGCGGCGGATGCCGCTCCTGGACGCGCGGGTGGCGTCCCAGTACTCCTCCGTGCCGAAGCCGTTCGGGGAGACGATGCCGATGCCGGTCACCACGACCTGGGTGCTCATGCCGTCGTGTTCCTGTCCGGTCGGGCGAGGACCATCGCGCTCTGGAAACCGCCGAACCCGCTGCCGACGGTCAGCACCGCGTCGGTGCGCCAGTCGCGCGCGGTCAGCGGCACGTAGTCGAGGTCGCAGTCGGGGTCGGGCTTGTGCAGGTTGGCTGTCGGTGGCACCACGTGGTTCTCCATGGCCAGGACGGAGGCGGCGATCTCGATCGAGCCGATCGCGCCGAGCGAGTGCCCGACCATCGACTTGATCGAGCTCACGGGGGTTCGGTAGGCGTGCTCGCCGAGGCTGCGCTTGAACGCGCTCGTCTCGTGGCGGTCGTTCTGCTTGGTTCCCGAGCCGTGCGCGTTGATGTAGTCGACGGCCTGCGGGGCGAGCCTCGCCTCGTCGAGCGCCGAGCGGATCGCCTCGGCCATCTCCCGGCCGTCGGGACGCAGCCCGGTCATGTGGAAGGCGTTGCAGCGGCTGGCGTAACCGGCGATCTCGGCGTAGATGTGGGCCCCGCGACGGCGCGCGGACTCCAGCTCCTCCAGGACGAACATCGCGGCGCCCTCGCCGAGGACGAAGCCGTTGCGGGTCAGGTCGAAGGGCCGGGAGGCGTGCTCCGGGTCGTCGTTGCGCGGGGTGGTCGCCTTGATCGCGTCGAAGCACGCGACGGAGATCGGCGAGATCGGCGCGTCCGTGGCACCCGTGACGACCACGTCGGCCGAGCCGTCGCGGATCAGCTCGGCCGCGTAGCCGACCGAGTCGATGCCCGAGGTGCATCCGGTGGAGACCACGGTCGAGGGACCCTCGGCGCCGACCGCCCAGGCGACCTCGGCGGCGAAGGAGCTCGGGACGAAGTAGTTGTAGAGGTGGGGGACCGCGTACTCGTGGTCGACGAGGTCGAGCCGGCCGCCGTCGCTGACGACCCGGTACTCCTCGTCGAGCCCCATGGTGGCGCCGACGGCACTGCCGATCGCCACGCCCACCCGGTGCGGCTCGACCGAGCCGAGTTCGAGCCCGCTGTCCGCCAGCGCCTCACGGGCCGTGACCAGCGCGAACTGGGCGGCCCTGTCGGTGCGCCGGATCTCCTGCGGGGTCAGCCCGTGCTCGTACGGGTCGAAGTCGATCTCGGCCGCGATCCGGGAACGGAACGGCGTCGGGTCGAAGAAGGTGATCCCCCGCGTCGCCGTGCGCCCCTCGCTGAGCAGGCTCCAGAAGTTCTTGGTGCCGATGCCGCCCGGAGCCGTCACGCCGACGCCGGTGATGACCACACGCCGGCCGGTCACGCCGACTCCCAGGTGTAGAACCGCTTCGCCATGGCGTCGGCGGGCGAACGCCAGGTCGCCGGGTCGTACGCCTCGATGAACGGCTTCAGGTCCTGGCTGATCCCGACGAACCGCGGGTCGCTCTTCGCCTGTTCGATGAGCTCGCCGCCGTTGTCGTCGTCGAAGTCCTGAAGGTGGAAGTAAAGGCCGTTGTACATGAAGAGCTGACGTCGCCGCGTTCCCATGCGGTGCGGCATCTCGGTCTCGTCGAAAGCCGCGAAAAGCCGAGCCACGTCGGCACTCGAACGGGCATCCATTCTGGCCACTATCAGATTGCTGTGCATTCGACCGCCTCCTCGATGATTTGCTGCGCCTATCGCAGATGCTTGACCAGTGCCGCCCATGTGGCGAGCTCCTCTTCCGACAGCGGTGGCAGGCAGGGCTGGTCGGCAAGCGGGATCCCGAAGTCCCTCCCGTCGTAGGGGGGATACATTCCGCTCCACGCAAAACCCATCCACATCAGGCCCTCACCGAAGTTCTTCGATAGGGATCGCATGGCGGATCTGAGCCTCGCGACCATGTCAATCTCCATTCGCCGGGAACCACCCACCGCCACCTTGTGCGATGTCCCTCAAGAAGGGGTCGGAGGTGCATCGAATTCCGCTGGAGAGGTTGAAGAGGCAACGTGAAAGGGGCGGTTCCCCGAAGGAACCGCCCCTTTTCGACAGGAACGCGGGAACTACTCCGCGGCGACCAGCAGCCCCCGGGCGCGCAGCACCCTGCGCTCCACCGGGGCGAACACCAGCAGGTCCACGGCGACGCCCACGACGAAGATCAGGAGAATGCCGAGCAGCACGCCGGCCATGTCGGAGAACTCCCGCTGGTTCTCCAGGTACCGGCCCAGGCCGAGGCCCAGGTCGGGCGAGGACGCGATCAGTTCGGCGGCCATCAGCGACCGCCAGGAGAACGCCCACCCCTGCTTGAGCCCCGCCAGATAGCCGGGCAGCGCGGCCGGCAGCAGGACGTGCCGGGCACCCCGCAGCCCGGTCGCGCCGAGCGTGCGGCCCGCCCGCAGGAACAGCGGCGGCACCTGGTCGACGCCCGCGATCAGCCCGTTGGCGACCGACGGCACCGCGCCCAGCAGGATCACCGCGTACATGGCGGAGTCGTCGATGCCCAGCCAGATGACCGCGGCCGGCACCCAGGCCACCGACGGCAGCGACTGGAGCCCCGACAGCACCGGCCCCAGGGCGGCCCGGACCGGCTTCACCCGGGCGACGAGCAGACCGATCGGCGTACCGATCGCGACGGCCGCCAGGAAGCCCGACAGACCGCGCCAGACGCTGGTCCAGATGATCGAGAACAGCGTGCCCTCGTACCAGAGGTCGGTGAGCGCGCCCCAGACGGCCGCCGGGCTCGGCAGCTTGTCCGGGGTGGTCAGCCGCAGGCTGTACGCGAGCTGCCAGGCGCCCAGCACCAGCACGGCGCCGAGCACCGGCGGCAGCACCTTCTCCCGCAGCACCCGGCCGGGCGGGACGCGCGGCGCCCGCACGGTCTCCAGGGCGTCGAGACCGGCGCCGACCCCGGCGGAGTCGTCCACCGGGGCCGGGGTGAGGAGGGTGTCACTGCGGGACATGGCGGCGGATCTCCCCACGCAGGTGCTCGGTGATGTCGGTGGTCAGCTCCGCCGCCCGGGCGGACTCGGCACGCAGCGACCGCGGCAGGTCGATCCGCCACTCCCGGACGATCCGGCCGGGCCGGGAGGAGAGCAGGACGACGCGCTGCGCGAGCCGCACGGCCTCGCGGACGTTGTGCGTGACGAACAGGACGGTGAGCCCGCGCTCGCGCCAGATCCGGGTGATCTCGTCGTGCAGCACGTCCCGGGTGATGGCGTCGAGCGCGGCGAACGGCTCGTCCATCAGCAGCACCCCGCCGCCCTGGGCGAGCGCGCGGGCCAGGGCCACGCGCTGGCGCATCCCGCCGGACAGCTCGTGCACCCGCTTGCCGTGCGCGCCGCCGAGCCGGACGAGTTCGAGGAGCCGCTCGGCCTCGGGCCGCCGCTCCGGGCGCGGGACGCCGGCCAGGCGCAGCGCCAGTTCGATGTTCCCGCCGGCGGTCAGCCACGGGAACAGGGCGTGGTCCTGGAACATCAGAGCGGGCCGGGGACCGGGCACCTCGATGGTCCCGGAGCTCGGCCGGTCGAGGCCCGCCACCAGGTTGAGCAGGGTGGACTTGCCGCAGCCCGAGGCACCCACCAGGGTGACGAACTCGCCCTGCGCCACGTCCAGACCGATGTCCTCGAGCACCGGGGCGGCCGCGCCCGGGCGGCCGAAGGTCTTGGTGACGTGCGCGAGCCGGACGGCGGGCCGCCCGGCCGGAGCGGCCGCCCCGGCCGCCGCCGTCCCGGGCGCGCCCTCCGGGACGTCCGGGGCGCCCGGGGGGCCGGGGGTGCCCTCGGGGGCGCCTTCCGGGGCGTTCTGCGGGGTGGTCAGTGCCGTGGTCATGCCGGACACCTCCTGCGTCTCGGTCGGGGTACGTCAGTGCTGCCGGGCGCCGAGCCCGGCGTCCGGCACGGCGGGCCGGCCCGCCGCCTTCAGCACCTTGTTCAGCAGGGTCAGGTCGTAGATCCCGGCGAGGTCGGGCTTCTCGAGCAGGCCCGCGGCGACCGCGTGGTCGGCCTCGGCCCGCAGGGTGCCGGCCAGCGGGTCGTCGAGGAACTCGATGCTCCGCCAGGCCGGGTCGAGGACGCCGGGCGGCAGCGCCTTGCCGGTGTCCTGCCGGATGCGCGCGTCGGCGTCGGCCTTCGCCCGCTCCGGCTCCGCCCTGATGTACGCGTTGGCGGCCACCGCGCCGCGCAGCACGGCCTCGACGACGTCCGGGTGCGCGGCCAGGAACCGCTGCGAGACCACGATGTTCGTGATGACGAAGCGGCCGCCCGGCCACAGCGACCGCTCGTCGAGCAGCACCTTCGCGCCGAGCGCGACGAGCCGGGAGGCGGTCGGCTCGGGCACCCAGGCGCCGTCGACGGAGCCCGAGGTGTACGCGTTCGGGGTGACCTTGTTGTCCGTACGGACGACGGCGACGTCGCCCGCGCCGGAGGCCGGGTCCACCCGGTGGCCCCGGCCCGCCAGGAAGTGGAGGAGGGCGACGTCCTGGGTGTTGCCCAGCTGGGGGGTGGCGATCCGCTTGCCCCGGAGGTCGTCGAGGGAGGCGATCCGCGCCGGGTTCACCACGAGCTTCACGCCGCCCGAGGCCGAACCGGACACGATCCGAAGGGACTTGCCGCCGGATCGGGTGTAGCCGTTGACCGCGGGGGAGGGGCCGATCCAGCCGATGTCGATCGCCCCGGCGTTCAGCGCCTCGATCGCGGAGGGGCCCGCGTTGAAGACCTGGGTCCTGATCGCGGTCCTGCCCAGCTCCTTCTGGAACAGGCCCTTCCGCAGGCCCACCAGGGCGGTGCCGTGGGTCAGGTTCGCGAAGTACCCGATCCGCACGGTGTCGGCGGAGAGCTTCGGGCCCACCGTGCCCGCCGCGGGCTCCACGGCGGCGTCACGGCCGCCGGCCCGGGAGCCGTAACCGCAGGACGACAGCAGTCCGGCGACGGCCAGGACCGCGACGGCGGCCCTGGCGGCCGCCCGTCCGAAACCCCTCCGCATCAGAACCGGTCCCCGTCGCCGGTCGCGCCCGCCACCCCGAAGGCCTCGCCCGCCATGCCGGCGGTGAGCGTGGTGCCGTCGGCCGGATCGATCAGCAGGAACGATCCGGTGCGCCGGTTGTCGGAGTAGCTGTCGAGCACCAGCGGCTCGGCGGCGCGCAGCACCACGTGGCCGATGTCGTTGCCGTGCAGCCCCTCGGCGCCGGAGCGCCGTTCGAGGGTCCCGATGTCGATCCGGTACGAGATGTCCTTGACCAGCGCGCGCACGGTCCGGGTGGTGTGCTTGATCAGCACCTTCGCGCCGACGTGCAGCGGGCGTTCGTCCAGGTGGCAGACGCTGGCCTCGATGTCCCGGGTCGGCACCGGGGCCCGGCCGCCGCCGGCTATCAGGTCGCCGCGGGACACGTCGATGTCGTCGGCGAGCCGGACGGTGACCGACTGGGGCGCCCAGGCGGCGTCGGCCTCCTTGCCGAGCGCGTCGACGGCCGCGACGGTGGTGGTGCGCCCGGAGGGCAGGACGGTGACCGGGTCGCCGACCCGCAGCACCCCGGAGGCCAGCTGGCCCGCGTAGCCCCGGTAGTCGGGGTGCTCGGCGGTCTGCGGGCGGATCACGTACTGGACGGGGAACCGCGCGGGCTCCCGGGCCGGGTCGCTGCCGACCGGGACGGTCTCCAGGTGCTCCAGGAGGGTGCGGCCGCCGTACCAGTCCATGTGCGCCGACGGCTCCACCACGTTGTCGCCGGCCAGCGCCGACAGCGGGATCGCCACCACGTCCCGGACGCCGAGCTCGGAGGCGTACGCGGTGAACTCCTCGGCGATCGCGGCGAAGACGGGCTCGGCGTAGTCGACGAGGTCCATCTTGTTCACGGCCAGGACCACGTGCGGGACGCGGAGCAGGGCGGCGACGGCGGCGTGGCGGCGGGTCTGCTCGACGACGCCGTTGCGGGCGTCGACGAGGACCACGGCCAGCTCGGCGGTGGAGGCGCCGGTGACCATGTTCCGGGTGTACTGCACGTGCCCGGGGGTGTCGGCGAGGATGAACCGGCGGCGGGCGGTCGCGAAGTAGCGGTAGGCCACGTCGATGGTGATGCCCTGCTCGCGCTCGGCCCGCAGGCCGTCGGTGAGCAGCGCCAGGTCGGGCGCCTCCTGGCCCCGCTTGATGGACGCGGCCTCGACGGCCTCCAGCTGGTCGGCGAGGACCGACTTGGAGTCGTGCAGGAGGCGGCCCACCAGGGTGGACTTGCCGTCGTCGACGGACCCGGCGGTGGCGAAACGCAGCAGCGAGGCGGCGGGGGCCTCCTGGACGGCGGTCTCGGCGGTGGTGGTCACGGCTAGAAGTACCCCTCGCGCTTGCGGTCTTCCATGGCGGCCTCGGAGAGCTTGTCGTCGGCCCGGGTGGCGCCGCGCTCGGTGAGGCGGCTGGCGGCGATCTCGGCGATGATGTCCGCGTTGGTGGCCGCGCCGGAGTCGACGGCGCCGGTGCAGGACATGTCGCCGACCGTGCGGTAGCGGATGAGCCGCTTCTCGACCGTCTCGGTGTCCTTGGGGCCGCCCCACTCGCCCGCGGTCAGCCACATCCCGTCCCGGGCGAAGACCTCGCGCTCGTGCGCGTAGTAGATCCCCGGCAGCTCGATGCCCTCGCGCTCGACGTACTGCCAGACGTCCAGCTCCGTCCAGTTGGACAGCGGGAAGACGCGCACGTGCTCGCCGGGCGCGTGGCGGCCGTTGTACAGCGACCACAGCTCGGGTCGCTGGCGCCGCGGGTCCCAGGCGCCGAACTCGTCGCGCAGCGAGAACACCCGCTCCTTGGCGCGGGCCTTCTCCTCGTCGCGGCGGCCGCCGCCGAAGACCGCGTCGAAGCGGTGGGACTCGATGGCGTCGAGGAGCGGCACCGTCTGCAGCGGGTTGCGCGTCCCGTCCGGGCGCTCGCGCAGCCGGCCCGCGTCGATGAACTCCTGGACGGAGGCCACGTGCAGGCGCAGCCCGTGCTCGGCCACCACGCGGTCGCGGTAGGCGAGGACCTCGGGGAAGTTGTGCCCCGTGTCGACGTGCAGCAGCGCGAACGGCACCGGCGCGGGCGCGAACGCCTTCAGCGCCAGGTGCAGCATGACGATCGAGTCCTTGCCGCCGGAGAACAGGATCACCGGCCGCTCGAACTCGCCCGCCACCTCGCGGAGGATGTGCACCGACTCCGCCTCCAGGGCGTCCAGGTGCGACAGTGCGAACGGGTTCTCCGACGCCTCGGTCGGACGCCGGGTCGCGGTCGTCATGCCAGGCCCCTCTCGGTCAGGAAGGCGTGCAGCTCGGCGGCGGACTCGGCCACCGAACGGCCCTGCGTCCGGATGCGCAGCTCCGGGTCCTCCGGCGCCTCGTACGGGTCGTCCACCCCGGTGAGACCGGAGATCTCGCCGGCGGCCTGACGGGCGTACAGGCCCTTCACGTCCCGCGCCGAGCAGAGCTCGACGGGGGTGGCCACGTGCACCTCCAGGAGCTCCGTGCCCCGGACGGTGTGCCGCGCGCGGACCGCCGCGCGGGAGTCGGCGTACGGCGCGATGACCGGCACCAGCACCTTCACGCCGTGCGCGGCGAGCAGTTCGGCGACGAAGCCGATCCGGGTGACGTTGGTGTGCCGGTCCTCCCGGGTGAACCCGAGCCCCCTGGACAGGTGGGCGCGGATCTCGTCACCGTCGAGCACCTCGACCGCGTGGCCCTCGGCGCGCAGCCGGCCGGCGAGGGCGAGGGCGAGGGTGGTCTTGCCCGAGCTGGGCAGCCCGGTCAGCCACACGGTGGCACCGCGGGCCCGGGCCGCGGCGGTGTCCCCTGCGGTCTCCTGGGCGTGAGCTGTGGTCACGGCGATGTTCTCCCCGAAAGTGAGGTGGCGGCGGGGGCTCCCCGGGCGCCCCTCGCCCGCGGACGCGTGGCCCGGGCGCGAGGGGCGGCGGGGACCCCCGGAAGGTCGCGGAAGCCCCCGGGTGGAACCCCCGGAAGGCCGCGGAGGCCCTCAGGCGGTGGCGAACCCGGCCAGGGTCCGGCCGAGCACGTCCATGTCGATCCGGTGCCAGGAGCCGGGGAGTTCGAGCCCCCGGCCGTTGGGCAGGGCCGCCGTCGTCGCCCGCGCCGCCGCCTTCAGCCAGGCGCTGGTGCTGTCGCTGTTGAGGACGAGGGTCTCGGTCTCGTAGGTCGCGAGCCGGTCGGCCGGGACGCTGTAGTCGCCGCAGATCAGCGTGTCGTACGCGAGGGTGTGGGCGTTCGCCTCGTTCATCGCCCAGATCGGGCCCTTGCGCCACTCGGCGATGGTGTCGGGCGTGAAGCCCAGGAAGCCGCCGAGGAAGTGCTCGACCGCCTCGTCGCGCCGGTCCTCGGCGAGCAGGACCCGGAGCGTCTTCGCGAAGTTCCACACGGGCTTCGGGAAGCCGTCGACCCGGAAGAACGGCTCGTGCAGGGCGAGCTTCGTGATCGGGGCACCGGCGAGCGCCGCCTCGATCGCGAGGTTCGCGCCGGAGGACCCGGCGAACACCACCGCCTCGCCGCCGGCCTCCTGGATCACCGCCTCCAGGTCCTCCATCTCGCGCTCGACCGCGTACTCGGGCGCGTCGCCGCTCTGGCCGCGCCCCCGGCGGTCGTAGACGTACGTGGTGCAGTGCGGTGCCAGCTCGGGCACGAGGGCGTCGAAGATCGTGTGGTCGCGGAACGACCCGTTGAGAAGCACGATGGGCGGGCCTTCGCCCGCCTTCTCGTAGGCGATCGTCGTGCCGTCCCGGGAAACGACCTTGCGCATCTCGCACTCCTCATGCCGACCGGAGGTGCTCTCACCTCGCCGTATGTCGGCATCTTCGAGCGCGTCGCTGGATCACCGGTCGAGGACCGGTCGCGGGTGGCGGCCCGCCTCCGTCAGGACAGCCAGCCGGCCTCGGTGGCTATCCGGACGGCGTCGAGCCGGTTGCGCGCGTTGAGCTTCATCACGGTCGTCGTCAGGTAGTTGCGTACCGTGCCGATCGACAGATGCAGCTTCGCGGCGATCTCGCTGGGCTCGTCGCCCTGGGCGGCCATCCCCAGGACCTCGGTCTCGCGCTCGGACAGGGGGTTGTCGCCGATGTCCCACGCGCTCATGGCGATCTGCGGGTTGATCACCCTGCGACCCGCGAACACCTCCCGGACCGCCTGCGCGAGCCCTTCGGCCGGGGAGTCCTTGAGCAGGAACCCCGAGACGCGCGCGGCCATCGCCCGCCGCAGCAGACCCGGACGCCCGAGCCCGGTCATGATGAGCGTCCGGCAGTCCGGAAGCAGGTCGTGCAGCTTCTCCGCAGCCGTCAGACCGTCCATGTTCGGCAGGTCGACGTCCATGACGGCCACGTCCGGCCGGCACTCGAGCGCGGTGGGGACGATCAGGTCCCCCCGGTCCACCACGCCGACGACCTCAAGGTCGGGCTCCAGTTCGAGCAGCGCGACCAGCGCCCCTCTCACCATGTGCATGTCCTCGGCGAGGAGAATTCTGATCACCCGATTCTCCACTTATCCCCCTTTTACCTTCCTGGAAGGTATGTAATGCGCCTCAACCTACCCGTGAACCTCAGTTCACGGCCCCCGAAAGTCCGACCGGGTATGACGGATCGTGCACGGTCGACTGCCCGCGGTACCCCCGCGCCACCAGTCGCACGTCCGCGAGCGCCTGGCGCGAGATGTCGAGCACGGTCGTCAGCTCGTCCTGCGCGGGCCCCGGCGACCGGGGCAGCATCCGGTGGATGAGCGCGCACTTCATCGTGACCTCGGAGAGGCTCGACCCGAGCACCTGGTGCAGCTCGCGCTCCACGATCAGGCGCTCGCGGGCGACCGCCATCCGCACCAGCGCGCCCCTGGCCTCGTGGAGTTCGGAGACCAGCCGGTAGAGCGCGGTGAAGGCGTACACGGCCAGGCCCGCCATCAGCGAGGAGTCGGTCTCGTAGACGATCTCGTACAGCGAGTCGCCCGCCGCCGCCCCCACCGGGATCACCACGGCGCCCGAGGCCGCGTAAAGCACCCACCGGAGCCCCCCGCCCAGGGTGAAGAGGAACGATCCGGCGAGGAACCCGGCCATCGAGCCCCACGGCCCCCCGAGCCAGAGCAGCGGGGCGTACGTGGCCGCCGCCAGCACCCCGAGGCCGATCGCCCGCGCGTATCCCGGCCAGGAGTGCGCCGGACGCAGCGAGAGCAGCGCCTGCACCGTCACGACGACCGCGAGGCAGCCGAGGAACGCGAGGAAGTCGGCCCCGGACGGGGTGGTGGCCGCCACGTTGATCACCGTGATGAGCGTGTAGCCGGCCAGGACGGCCAGCAGCATCGCCCGCGCCATCCGCGGCGCCCAGGGCCGGGCGGCCTTCCGCTGCTCCTCGGGCTCGGGCTCCGCCCGCCGCTCCTCGGGCCGGGGCACGAGCGGAGTGCGGGCGACCACCTCGAACCAGCCGTCCTCGGCCGGCCCCCCGCTCAGGTCACCGCCGATGCCGCGCAGCCGGGTCGTCAGGTTGCCGAGCCCGCTGCCGCCCTCCGGGAGCGTGTCGCGACTGGCCTCGCCCACACCGTCGTTGCGGATCCGCAGCGAGACCGTCCCGCCCTCGCGGGTCGCGGTGATCGCGCAGTGCTGCGCCTTGCTGTGGCGCAGGGCGTTGGTGACGGCCTCGCGCAGCACGATGGCCAGGACGGTGTCCACCTCGCGCGGCAGCGGACCGCAGGCCAGGTCGGCCCCGGCCTCGATCTGCGCGGCGGCCAGTACCGAGAGCGCGGACTCCGCCTCGTCGGCCAGGGACATGTCGCGGTAGCCGGTGGCGACGACCCGCACGTCGGCGAGTGCCTCGCCGGCGATGCCGAGCACCTCGGCGACCTCGGACCTCGCCCGGTCGGGTGCCGTCGGGAGCAGCCGGTAGCCGAGCTCGCTCTTCAGGGCGATCGCCGACAGGCTGTAGCCGAGCAGGTCGTGCAGGTCGTGGGCGACCCGCAGCCGCTCCTGGATGACGGCCATGCCGGCCAGCTCGCGGCGGGTGTCGCGGAGTTCGGCGACCAGGTCGGAGAGGGAGCTGACCCCGTAGATGATGAGGCTGGCGAGCAGTGTGGCGCCGAGTCCGTAGGCGGCTCTGCCGGGGCCGGCGATCGCGACGACCGCGGCCACGATGGCGGCGATGACGGAGGCGTACAGCGGCCAGCGGAGCCGGCCGGGGACGGCGAGGAGAATCGATCCCGCGAGCAGTCCGCCCATCGCGCCCCACGGCATCCCGAGCCAGACGAGCGGGAGGAAGGTGACCACGGCCTGCGCGCAGAGGGTCAGTGTCCGGGTCCGGACGGGCCAGTCGCGCGGCCGGCGGGTGGAGTGGGCGTACTGCAGGGCGAGGACGGCCGCCATGCCCAGGACGAGTAACGCGAGGCGCCCGGGGCCGGGGTTCTCGTCGCGGACGGCCAGCACGGTGACGATCGTGTGGCCGGCGAGCGTGCCCAGCGTGACCTGGAGGGCCATGCGCGATGCCCGCACCCCACACGCGTCGTGTGGATCGTCCTCGCCCTGGGGTGCGTCGAGCATCAGCGCGCGCCTCCTGGTCCGACCAGCGGTGGACGAGAGCACAGGCGACCGCCCGAGTACCCCCCTGAATACCGCCGGTGATCATACCTGGGAAGTAACGGCTTGTCATGAGCAGAATATTCACTTTTCCGACTTCTTCGACGGGCCTCGACCGCCACCAGCGGCGATGCCCCAAGCCTCCTTTCCGGGCCTTTCGACCCCCTGCCCGGTCCCTCAGAGGAACAGCGGAATCGGGTTCAGATCCTCGTACGCCGTAGCGGAGTCGAGCCTTCCGAGCCGCACCGGCACGTCGAACAGGCGGCCCGGCGCGAACCTCGCCCAGAAGTGCCGCATACCCGGGATGACGACCTTCACCACCGGCAGCCCGAGATCGGGCCGCGTCTGGTCGAGCACGAACACCTCCAGACCGTGCTCCCGGGCCAGCGCGCAGAGGTGCTCCAGGTCGTCCCGCAGATCGGCGCGCGGCACGTGGTCGTAGTCCGCCGGCGTCCGCGCCGGAAGCCCGGAGTCCGGTGCGAGATAGGGCTGTTCGGCGACCGTGGCCCCCCGCAGCCAGTCCAGCAGGTGCGCCGGCAGCCCCTTCGCGTGGCCACCCGTCACGGCGGGCAGCAGCTGCCCCAGCTCGGTGACGGCACGGCACAGCGCGACGGCCGGATCCAGATGGGCGCCGAAGCCGAGCATGATCTCCTCGGCCGGCCCGTCGACCCGCCGCGACACCGCCGCCATCACCGGAATCCCCAGGTCGGCGGTGAGGTCGAGCACCCAGAGCTCACGCCCCAACTCGCTGAATCGTTCCGGCAGAGCGGAGATCCACGCGTCGCCGAACGACGCCAGGTCCACCCCCGCGTGCCGCGTCCGGTTGTACCACCACAGCGCCACCGCGTCCCGCTCCACCAGCTCCAGGAAGCCCTGCAGGATCGCGTCCTCCAGCGTGCCGCCCGCCGCGTTCCCGTTCGAGTCGGCGACGATCGAACCGGCCCCCTCGGCATCGAAGTACAACAGGCTCGTCGGCAGCAGCCGGTGCCGCCCCTCGGTGAGCGACCACACCGGCGTCCACTCGACCTCGGCGTCCTCGTCGAACCGCTCCGGCACGTACTGGAAGGGAATCCCCGGCGCGTTCCACCGCTCCCGCTCCCGGTACTGCCGCTCGTCGAACAGCATGCACGCACCCGGATGCACCGCGTCCGGCGCCAGCGCCCGGTAACTGCCCAGCACCGTCGCCTCGTCACGGAACCGCGACGCGCTGTACCGCTCCACCGCCTCGCACAGCCCGCTGACCCGCGCCTCCAGATCGGTGCGCCCCTTGCCCCCGCTCTGCATCCGCAGCCCCGCACGGAACGACGGCAGATCCGCCCCGGCGAACGCCAGGTTCGGCCCCGCCTGGTAGCAGTGCAGGAACGACGGGCTCCGCGGGTCACGGACCACCCGCTCCACGATCCCCGTCACCGGATCCGCCAGGTGACCGAACCGCTCCCACATCTCCTCCGCCGACAGCGCCCGGTGCCCGTTGCCCCCGGCCACGCCCTTCGGCCGCGAGACCGGCCGCACCGGCCGCCTCGCCCGGTCGGCGACCAGCCCGGGATCACCGCAGTCCGCGCACTGCGGCCTGCGGTCCACCGGATGGTGCGAGGCGCTCAGCGTCAGCGTGTCCAGCGACCACACCGCGTTCTGGCTCTCGTCCCGCATCCCCGCCAGCCACTTCGCCGCCTGCAGGGCCGCCGTCTGCAACCCCAGCTCACGCGTCGCCGCCAGGGACGCCTCCGGCACCCGCACCGGCCCCTCGAGACCCAGCGCCCGCCGCACCTGCGACTCGCCGCGCCGGTGGGAGCGGAGCCGTACCGCCAGACAGGACCAGCACGGCCCGTCACCCGGCCGGAACACCGGACCGATGCACAGCTGCGCCCCGTAGGGCTTGGCCGGCAGCCACGGCCGGCCGTCCGCGATCCGGGCGGCGTTGAACACGGCCAGCTCCGGGTCGAGGTAGTCGTCGCACACGACCAGCGCGAAGGGCGCGTCCGGCCCGCACGTCAGGCCCGCCGCGCGGCAGGCGCGCTCCGCCGCCTCCGCGTCCGCGCCGCCGACCGCCACGACGGACACCTCCGCCGCCACCGGGTCGCCCACACCGGCGAGATCCCAGTACGCCCCCGCCGCCGCGTCCCGAGGACGGTCCGCGTGGAAACCGACGAGACCCGCGGAGGCGAGCCGGCCGAGCATGCCGTCCAGCTGCTCGGCGGGGATGTCCACGGCCGCCCGCAGCTCGGGAAGGGTCAGCGAGCCGTCGAGCAGCGGGGCCATCTTCTGGATCGCGGCACCGGAGAGGGCCGTCGTGCCCCGCGGGGAGACGAGGTAGACCGCCTCGCCCGGGACGATCTCGGCGCGGAAGTGGCGCCGGAAACCTATCCGTTCGTCAGCCTGCACGGTGGGCCGCTCTATCGCGCCGCGTCGACGGGCAGGGAGTAACACCACGGGGCCGGGTTCTCCCCGTCGGAGCTGTCCAGGTTCTCGATGATCAGGTCGTCGAAGCCGGGAGTGGTCTGCATGACGTCGCCTCTCTCTTCCGCCTGCCGCAGCCGGTTCGTCGCTGCGGTGCCCCGAAGTCAACAGCGACCCCGGCGAGGGCCGCCATGCGCCGATTCACGTTCCCCATGTGAATTCTTCATATGGGAGAGATGTGCAGCTCAGTGGGCAACTCCGGGCGCCCTGGGCATGCTGGAGGCCGAGATCGATAGGTGCGATGCCTGGAGGAACGCAATGTCCGAAGGTCCTACAAGGTTCGACCCCGTCAACGCCGGTCAGCAGCCCGGACCGCTGAGCATCGGACTGCTCGGCTCGCTGTCCCTGCATCTCGACCGGACCCCGGTGACGGCGAGTGCCCCCAAGCAGCGGCAGGTGCTGGCGCTCCTCGCCCTGAACGCCGGCCGCGTCGTGACCGTACCGGCACTCATCGAGGAACTGTGGGGAGACCGACCCCCGCGCAGCCACGCCACCACCCTGCAGACGTACGTGCTCCAGCTCCGCAACGCGCTCGCCGCCGCCGACTCCGGCCGCCCCGGCGTCCGCCAGATACTCGGCACCTGCCACAGCGGATACCTCCTGGAGGACGGCGCCTGTACGACGGACGTCGAGGTCTTCGAGCGCCACGTGCGCGCCGGCCGCAACGCCTCCGAGGCGGGCGACCACCGCCGCGCGTCCGAGGAGCTGCGCCAGGCACTGCAGTTGTGGCGCGGACCCGCCCTCGTCGACGTACGCAAGGGCAGCGTCCTGGAGATCGAGGCGGTGTCCCTGGAGGAGAGCCGGCTCGGCGCCCTCGAACGCCGCATCGAGTCCGACCTCGCCCTCGGCCGCCACGCCGACCTGCTCGGCGAGCTGACCCGCGTCGTCGCCCGGAACCCCATGAACGAGAACCTCTGCGCCTACCTGATGATCGCCCTCTACCGCGCGGGCCGCGTCGGACGCTCCCTGGAGGCCTTCCACCGCCTCCGCTCCGTGCTCAACCACGAGCTGGGCGTCGAACCCTGCCCCCGCCTCCAGGGCCTCCAGACCGCCATCCTCTCCGGCGACCCGGCCCTCGACGTCTGGTCCGTCTCCTGGTCCCCCGAGGAGTTCGCCGCCAACCGCCTCGCCCGCGCCTCCTGACCCCCACCCCGCGCACCTCCCACCCGCGGGAGCCGTCCCCCGGCCTACGGCATACGGCACACGGCTCCCGGTGGGGGCGGGCGCGTCGAACCCGCGAAACGGGGGAGACCGACGCGGTCCGGCCCCCCCTGCCCGGCCCGCAGCCGGCACGGAAGGTGCGGGAGGGGCCTGGGAGGTGTGGGAGAGCCGGTGTGGAAGATGCGGGAGAGTCGGTGGGGGAGAGCCGGTGTGGAAGGCGCGGGAGAGTCGGTGGGGGAGAGCCGGTGTGGAAGGCGCGGGAGAGCCGGCCCGTCCCGCCACTGCGCCCCGCCACTGCGTCCCGGGACGGGAGGTGCGGCGCTGGAGGTGCGGCAGGACCCGCCCCGGCCCGCTACTCCGCCGGGTCCTCGGCCGTGACCGTGATCTCCCGCTTCAGGATCTTGCCGGTCGGCCCCTTGGGCAGGCCCGGCACCAGCCGGACGATCCGCGGGTACTTGTACGGCGCCACCCGGGCCTTCACGAAGGCGCGCAGTTCGTCCGCCGTGGCCTCCGCGCCCGGCTTCAGGCTGACGACGGCCGCGACCTCCTCGCCGTGCACCTCGTGCGGCACGCCCACCACGGCGGCCTCGGCGACGGCCGGGTGCTCGTAGAAGACCTCCTCGATCTCACGCGGGTAGATGTTGTACCCGCCGCGGATCACCAGGTCCTTCTTGCGGTCCACGATGAAGTAGAAGCCGTCCTCGTCGCGCCGGGCGAGATCCCCGGTGCGGAACCAGCCGTCGGCGAACGCGGCCGCGTCGGCGTCGGGACGGTTCCAGTAACCGGCCATGACGTTCGGCCCCTTGACGGCGATCTCGCCGACGTCGCCCTCCGGGACCTCCTTGCCCTCGTCGTCGACCAGCCGGACCCGCACGCCCTCGATCGGGGTCCCGATCGACCCCGGCTTGCGCGGCCCGTCCAGCGACCCGAAGGTCACCACGGGGGAGGTCTCCGACAGCCCGTACCCCTCGACGACAGGACACCCGAACGCGGACTCGAAGCGGTACAGCACCTCCACCGGCATCGCCGAACCGCCGGTCACGCAGAGCCGCAGCCCCTCCTCGCCCGTCAGCCCGGTGGAACCCGCCGCCTCGGCGGCGGCGAGCAGGCCCAGGAACATCGTGGGCACCCCCTCCATCACCGTGACCCGGTCCCGGGAGAGGATCCCCAGCGCCTTCGCGGCGTCGAAGCGCGGCAGCAGCGTGATCCGGGCGCCCGTCAGGACCGCCGCGTTCAGACCGCAGGTCTGGCCGAAGACGTGGAAGAACGGCAACCCGCCGAAGACCGTGTCCGACGCCGACATCCCGAGCACCCGCGCCACGGCCGCGGTGTTGGAGCCCAGGTTCCCGTGGGTGAGCCGGGCTCCCTTGGGCCGGCCGGTGGTGCCCGACGTGTAGAGCAGTACCGCGAGGTCGTCGTCCTCCCGCTCCACGACCTCCCCGCGGGGCTCGGTGGCGGCCAGCTCGGCCGCGAAACCGGGGTCCGTCACGTCGACGCACCCGATGCCGAGCTCCGCCGCCGCGGCGCCCGCCTCGGCCATGGCGGCGCCCCACGCCAGGATCAGCCTCGCCCCGCAGTCGCCCGCGCCGTAGCCGATCTCCCCGGACTTCAGCAGCGGGTTCATCGGCACCGCGACCGCACCGGCCCGCAGCACGCCGTAGTAGGCGACGGCGAAGTGCGGGATGTTCGGCAGCAGGATCGCCACCCGGTCGCCGGGCCCGACCCCCTGCGCCGCCAGCCACCCCGCGACCAGCGCGCTGCGCCCGTCGAGCGCCCGGTAGTCGAGCGCCTGGTCGTCCAGCAGGATCGCCGTACTGTCCGGCCGCTCCGCCGCCGTACGAGCCAGATTCAGGGCCAGATTGGTCACCGTCGACCTCTTTCCGATGGTTCCGCTTTCCTCCCCGGCAGGCTATCGGCCACCCCCGGCCCACCGCCGACGGCCCACAGGCACAGCGCGGAGTCCGTGCGCCGTGCTCAGAGGGCGCGTGCGGTGATGTCGCCGTACGACGTGCCGGCGTGGATCCGCAGGCCGGCGTCGGCGCCCTCGGTGTTGCCGAGGGTGTTGGTGATCCGGCCGAAGGCGGTGCCGGCGTCCAGCGTCGCGGAGGTGCCGCGGGCGGCCCCGACGTCGATCGCCCCGGCCTCGGTGCGCAGCGTGACCGCGCCCCGCGTCGCCTCGACGACGCGGATGTCGCCCCGCTGCGTGCGCAGCTCGGCGTCGCCGTCCAGCCGGCCCACCGTGATCCCGCCCGCCTGCAGCACGATCCGGCCGCCCGCGACCTCGTCGAGCCCCACCTCGCTGAGCGCCCCCTCGAACACGACCTCCCCCAGCCGCCCGACGCCCGTCAGGTTCCCCGACGCCGTCCTGGCCTCGACCCGCGACCCGGCGGGCAGCCACACCGTGACCTCGACGACCCCCGACTCCCCGAACAGCCGGTTCTTCGGCGCCGCGTTCCCGATCCGCAGCACCCCCTCCTCGTACGCGACCTCGACCTCCTCGGCCGCCTTCACGTCCCGCCCCTTCGACGCGTCGGCCGGCAGGACCTCCACGACGGCCTCGTCCCGCTCCCCGGCGACGAGCCGGATGTCCCCGGCGGCGATGTCCAGAACGGCGGCGAACCCGGCGGTGGTGGCGAACTTCTGCATTGCCTTCTCCTTCTCCAGCGACGGTCTCTCACATCGACCCGTCGTTTCCATTGAGGGAAAAGCTACGTTGCGTTCGCATTGTTAGCAACAAGGAAGTTGCGCATGTGTGCCGAACTTACAGGTCAGAGTCAAGATTTCATTGCAACGACCTTGGGCTTAATGCAATGACGTACTCCATATTCATTGCAATGGCCTGCAAGTGAACACCCTTCGGGCCGGACGCCCCCTGGTGACCGATCGTGATCGATGGTGACCGGTGACGGCCCGGATCGTTGCCCGGTAAGCAACGAATGCAGTCAATACGTCCCATACGGCCCGCGCAGCCGATAGAAGCGACCAGACGACACGAACGACCCAAGCAACACAAGCAACACAAGCGACATAAGAGAACAGGCGTACAGCCGGAGGTGTGTGGTGGGCGGACAAGCAACGAGCATGACGAGGGACTTGGTCCTGGGCGAGGCCGAGGACGTACGGAGGGCGGCCGAGGCGCTGGCCGAAGGGGCCGTGGTGGCCCACGGGTTCGGCAACTTCTACGCCCTGACGGCGCGGGCCGACCGGGAGGTCGTGGAGCGCGTGAACCTGATGAAGGGGCGCCCGGCCGGCCAGGTCGTCGGCGTCACCACCGTCCGCGAACGGGTCGGGTCTCTCTTCGACTGGACGCGGCTCCCGCACACGCTGCCGCGCCGCCAGATCGAGGACCTCGTCGACGAACTGCTCCACCTCGGCCCGTTCGGCCTGCGGGGTCCGGCGGCCGCGCACGTGCCGGCCCATCTGAGGGCCGTCCGGCAGGGCGTCGACACCGTGCAGCTGATCGTCCCCGGCTACTCGTGCCCGTCCAACGCGTTCCTGGCCGAGGCGCTGACCCTCACCGGCGCCGGATTCCTCTCGATCACCTCGGCGAACCGCTCACGCCATCTGACGGGCGCCGACCACGAACCCGCCCACTGGCGCGCCGACGGCGTGACCACCGACTTCGGCCACGAGCCCGACGTCCGCGTCCTCGCCCACCCGGACGAGGCCGCCGCCCGCCGCCGTCACCCCCACCACGCCACGACCTCCACCACGCTCCTCTCCTTCCACCACACCCCCGGCCACGGCCGCCCCGGCATGCCCGCCCTCACCCTCGAACGCCACGGCTCCCTCTCCGCCGACCACACCCGCGCCATCGCCGCCAACCACGGCTTCACCCTCACCCTCTCCCCCCGAGCCCACCCCCGCCTCACCCCCCGCCCCTACCCCGCCTGACGGCAGCCCCTCGCGGCCGGCGCCGCCGCGCGCCCGCCGAAGAGGGTCGCCGCCCTCCCGAGCTCGATCCGGTTCCTCCGGTCCTCCGGTTCCTCCGGTCCTCCGGTCCTCCGGGATCCTGGCCCTCCGCTCGTGACGCCGACGCGCGATGTCACTCCACCAGGGCGTCGTACGACTCGGCGTCGTCGGGGATCCACGGGAAGGCGATCAAGGGGTACGCGGTCGAGCGGTCATCGAGGTCGAAGGCGAGGACGGCGTCGACGAACTCCCGGGGCGGCAGGTAGCCGTGATCGAGCACGTAGTGCCCGATCAGCGAGGGGGCCGCGTAGGCGGTTCTCAGCCGGCGGCGCCGGGCACCCAGTAGTTGTGTACGGGCTGCATTCGCGGCGACGGCTGCGACTCGCCCCAGCCGAGGTCGGCGGTCACCGGCCGCAGCTTCTCGCTGAACGCCTCCACCTGCTGCTCGGTCTCCCACAGGTCGAAGATCTCGAGACCGCGATCCGTCCGGACGCAGACGTGGGAGATACACCCCTCGAAGATCTCGGGCGTGGCCTGGAGCTTGGCGTTGAGAGCGTCGTACTGGTCCGTGCTGACGCCGTCGAGGACGGCGTGGACGAAGATCGCCATAACGGTTCCTTTTCTTGAGGCGACAATCCACCCCCGCGCCACCAGCACACCACGCCCTGCCCAGGGCGGCACCCGACGGTCACCCGAACGGCATCAGGGCCCCGGTGCGCCGCCGCCACCGCTACGCGCCCGCGCACACCACGATCGCCCCGCGCGGGGTTGCTCTCCGCGGCACGGAAGGGGGAGGTGTTCAGCCTCTCCACCGGGCTGCCGGTCTCGTACATCTCACCGGCGGCAGGCGCGGCCTGGTACGACTTCGCGGTGCAGGTCGTGGACCAGCTCTGGGAGCGGACCTCGGCGGACAACCGGCGGAACGTGGCCAAGGCGCTCACGCCCGCCACGATCGCCCTGCTGCGGTCCCAGCCCACGGCGTTCAAGGGCGTCGACGTGCGCCGCGCTCTCCGCGAGTACGCCTTCAGCACGCGCCGGTGCGACCAGGCGCCGCCGGAGGTCGTCGTGATCCTGCGATGGGTGCAGCGAAACTCCCTCTCCATGGCGGCCTGGGAGGACGAGGGCACCGTGGGGGCCGTGCTGCGAGCGGCTGGGGCGAAACTGGACGGGACTTCCGCTGCCGTCGACAAGCGTTCGCTGCTCGACAGGGAGCAGGCCGCCAAGCTGCTCGGCTGGGTCTACTCCCGGCCGAGGGGTGGCCGGCGGCTGCACACCTTCTTCGCCGCGATGTACTACGCCGGCGCCCGCCCCGAGGAGGTCGTGGCGATCGACGTCGGGGACGTAGGGAAGTGCTCACTTCGTACGAATCCGGAAATCCGCTGGGTCGCCGCGTGTACGACCTGCAGCACACCTGTCTGACGAACTGGCTCAACGCCGGCGTCCCGGCCGCGACCGTTGCGGAGTGGGCGGGCAACAGCGTGTCCGTGCTGCCGGCCGCGTACGCCCGGTGCGCCGACGGGCAGCTCGACGACCTGAAGCAGCGGATCGAAGGGGCGGGGGAGCTGCCGGACCCCTCATTGGAAGGGGGCTGAAAACTCCACCGCGTATTCACCGCAGCCACCCGCAGGAACGTGGACGCAGCCGGGTCCAGCCGGACGCATCCCGTGTCTGCCAGGGGGTGCGTCCGGCTCCGTGCCGCTTCCCGAGAACCGCCCCTGACCAGTAGAAAGGACCCTCCTGAAGGAGGGTCCTTTCCTTGCGCCCCCGGCAGGACTCGAACCTGCGGCCAAGTGCTTAGAAGGCACCTGCTCTATCCACTGAGCTACGGGGGCCGGGTGGTGGCTGTGGGGCCAGGGGTCCCGGGTGGGTGGGGTGGGGCATGCCGGGACAAGGATAGGGCTCCGGAGGCCTTGGCCCGGTTGCTTCACCTGCGTGGCACGATGTGGAGGTTCGGTGAAGCGGAACGATAATCGCAGGCAGGTGCGATTCGCGCAGCGCTTTTGACGTCGCTCGGGGCGGGTGTTGTGCACTCGTTATGCCTGGGCTGCCGGTCGTCACCCCTTTCTACGGCGCGCAGGGCCGTAATAGGCTTCAAAAACACTCATAAATTGGGCATTCTTCGCATGTGGTGACCTTGGACGAACGGCCTCAGCTGATCGACGCACTTTCCGCCCTGCGCGACCGTGTCGCCGCCGTGCGTCTTCCTCTTCCCCTGCCGGACACACCGCGCGCCCGGCAGACGAGGGCCGAGCTGCTCGCCCAGCTCGACGACTACCTGGTGCCCCGGCTGAAGGATCCCGACGCGCCGTTGCTGGCCGTCGTGGGGGGCTCCACGGGGGCCGGGAAGTCGACGCTGGTCAACTCCCTTGTGGGGCGGCGGGTCAGCGAGTCGGGGGTGCTGAGACCGACCACGCGGACGCCGGTGCTCGTCTGCCACCCGGAGGACCACCACTGGTTCGCCGGGATGCGGGTGCTCCCGCAGCTCACCCGTGTGTGGCTGCCCCAGAGCGACGAGGACCACCCGGCGGAGGAGAACGCTCCTGTGGAGAACGCCCTCCGGGTCGAGACGGCGGCGTCGCTGCCCCGTGGTCTGGCCCTGCTCGACGCGCCCGACATCGACTCGCTCGTCGTCGAGAACCGGCTGCTCGCGGCGGAGTTGATCTGCGCCGCCGACATCTGGGTGATGGTCACCACGGCCTCGCGTTACGCCGACGCCGTGCCCTGGCACCTGCTCCGTACCGCGAAGGAGTACGACGCCACCCTTGTCACCGTCCTCGACCGCGTGCCCCACCAGGTCATCGGGGAGGTCTCCCGGCAGTACGGGGCCCTGCTCGACAAGGCCGGACTCGGCGACGTGCCGCGCTTCACGATCCCCGAGCTGCCCGAGTCGGCGGGCGGCGGCAGCGGATTGCTGCCCGACAGTGCCGTCGCCGCCCTGCGCGACTGGCTCGCCCACCGCGCCCAGGACCCGGCGGCCCGGCAGCAGGCGGCCGACCGCACGGCCTCCGGCGTCATCGACTCCCTCGACACCCGGCTCCCCGAGCTGGCCGGGGCGGTCGCCGCGCAGTACGCCGCCGCCGTCCGCCTCGGCCGGGTCGTCGAGACCGCGTACGCGGAACAGGCCAAGCGGGTGCGGCAGCAGCTGGGCCGCGGCGCCGTCCTCGCCGGCGACGCCCGTACGCGCTGGCGCGGCTACCCCCGCGACAGCACCGCCGACGAACTCCTCGACGCCCTCGCCGAGTCCCTCGCCGCCCTTCTGCACTGCGCGGTCTCGGCCGCCGAGGAGCGCGTACGCGACACCTGGCGCCGCGAACCCGCCTCCGAGGCCCTCGGCCCGTCGCGGACCGGCGGCGACCGGGAGGCCGGCGAGCGGATCGGCGTGGAGGTACGGCGCTGGCGCCGCGTACTCGAAGAACTGGCCGAGGAGGAGGTGCGCGGCGACGAGCGGCCCTCCGGATCGCGCGCGGCCCGCACCGCCCTCCCCGAGGCGGACACCGTCGCCGCCCTCCTCGCCGCCTCCCTCCTCGGCGGCCGGCGCACCCGGCCCGCCGGCGAACGCCTCGCCGAACTCCTCGGTGCCCAGGCTGCTTTGCGACTGCGCGACAAGGGCGGCGAGCTGGTCCTCTCGTACGTCGACCGTGTCCTGCACGCCGAGCGCGACCGACGCCTCGCACCCCTCGAATCGCTCGACGTGACCCCCGAGCCGCAGGCGGAGCTGATCGCCGCGCTCTCCGTACTGCAGAAGGAGAAGTGACGTGGTGGACGTGGACGGGACGAGCAGGGCGGGCGGTGCGGACGGGGCCGGCGGGGCCAGCAGGGCACGCAGGGCGGGTGAGGCCGGTGGGGCGGGCAAGGAGCGTGACCGCTTCAGCTGGGACGACGGGCTCATCGCGCGGCGGGCGAGCGAGCGGGCCGCGGTGAAGGACGAGCAGCCCGGGGACGGAGTGACCGCGGAGGAGGACACGCTGCCGCCGCTCGGCGGGAGTTACGGGGGGCCGCTGCGCAGCCGCCTCGACGCGTTGCACGAGCTCGTGGGGCTGTCGCGTACGCGGGTGGAGAGCGAGGCGCTCGCAGAAGCGGGGCGGGTCCTCGACGAGGCCGCCGCCCGGCAGCGGCTCTCGTCCCGGCACACGGTGATCGCGATCGCCGGCGCCACCGGAAGCGGCAAGTCGACCCTCTTCAACGCGCTGGCGGGCGTGCCCGTGTCGGAGACCGGCCTGCGGCGCCCCACGACCTCGGCGCCCATCGCGCTCAGCTGGTCCGAGGGGGCGGCGGGGCTGCTCGACCGGCTCGCCGTGCCGGGACGGCTGCGCCGCCGCCCCCTCGCCGGCGGGGCCGCGGACACCGAACTCCAGGGGCTCGTGCTCGTCGACCTGCCGGACCACGACTCCGCGGTCACCGCCCACCGGGACCAGGTCGACCGGGTCCTGGGACTCGTCGACGCCGTGATCTGGGTGGTCGACCCCGAGAAGTACGCGGACGCGGCGCTCCACGAGCGCTACCTGAGGCCGCTGGCCGGACACGCCGAGGTCACCTTCGTCGTCCTCAACCAGATCGACCGGCTGGGCACGGAGGCGGCCGACCTCGTCCTCGACGACCTCCGCCGCCTCCTGGACGAGGACGGCGTGGCGCTCGGCGAGCACGGAGAGCCCGGGGCCACGGTCCTCTCCGTCTCCGCGCTGACCGGCGAGGGCGTACCCGAACTGCGCGAACTCATCGCCAGGTTCGTCCAGGAACGCACCGCTCCGGAACGTCGGCTCGCGGCCGACGTCGACGCGGCGGCGGCGCGGCTGCGCCCGGTGTACGTGGCCGACGGCCGTTCCGGCCTCGACGAGCGGGCCCGGGACGCCTTCACGGACCGGCTGGCGGTCGCCGTCGGCGCGCAGGCGGCGGGCGAGGCCGCCGAGCGGGTCTGGCGCCGGGGCGCGATCCGCGCCTGCGGAACCCCCTGGCTGCGGCTCTACCGCCGTTACGAGCGGCTGCGCGCGCACGGCTCCACCGACCCGCGCCTCGCCACCCCGGTCGAGGAGGAGGTGACGGCACGCCAGCGCGTCGAGCAGGCCGTACGGATCGTCGCCGACGAGGCCTCGCGGGGGCTGCCCGTGCCCTGGGCGCAGGCCGTGCGCGAGGCGGCGGAGCGCGGGGCCGAGGGGCTGCCCGAGGCGCTCGACGAACTGACCGTCACCGTCGGCGACCCGGCCGCCCGGCCGCCGAGGCCCGCCTGGTGGCCGGCCGCCGTCCTCGCCCAGGTGGTGATGACGCTCCTGCAGGTCCTCGGCGCGCTGTGGCTGGTGGGCCAGATCGTCGGTGTCGTAGAGCCCGGCCTCCTGCCGCCGGTCCTCGTCATGCTCGGCGGCATCATCGGCGGCCCCCTCGTCGAATGGGCCTGCGAGGGCGCGGTGAAGGGACCGGCACGCCGTTACGGCCAGGAGGCCGAGCGCCGCCTGCGCGAGGCGGCGGCCGGCTGCGGACGGGCCCGCGTGCTCGACCCCGTGGCGGCCGAGCTGATGCGCTACCGCGAGGTCCGTGAGCAGTACGCGACGGTGGTGGGCAGCCGCCCACCGGCCCGGGTCGTCGGCGGCGGCCGCTCCGGCACGACGCGATTCGGCGCGACGCGGGCGGGGGCACGGGGGAGGTGATCACCGCGCGGGACGACCGCGCGCCGCCGCGAGCCGCGAGCCGGGAGCCGTGAGCCACGAGCCGCGGTCCGCGGTCCGCGAGCCGCGAGCTGGGAGCCGTGAGCCGCGGTCCGGTACGGGCCGCGGCCGTGCTGCGTCCGGTATCCCCTTCCCGGGTGAGGGAGTTGTCCCCATTCGGTCTACTGTCCACAGGCTCAGGCGGGTTTCTCCGTGACGCTCCAGGATGGTGCCGAAAGAGAAGGACGGCCGGGAACCGGCATCCGGGTGCGGCGGCCGGAAACGGCGCGGGACACAGCGAATTGGGGGCGGATCATGAACGACACGACCGTGACGCTCGTCGGCAACGTGGCGACGGCGGTGGAGTACCGGGACACGGCGGGGGGCGGGGTGGCGAGGTTCCGGTTCGCGGTGACCGCGCGCCGCTGGGACCGCGAGCAGGGGGTCTGGTCGGACGGGCCGACCAGCTTCTACACGGTGTCGGCCTGGCGCTCGCTCGGAGCCAACCTCGCCGCCTCCGTATCCGTCGGGGAACCGCTGGTGGTGCACGGGCGCCTGAAGGTGCGTGAGGACGAGCGGGACGGGCAGCGCAAGACCTTCGTGGACGTCGCGGCGGTGGCCGTGGGGCACGATCTGAGCCGGGGGACGGCGGCGTTCCGCCGCGCGGCCAGGCCGGAGCCGGAACTCCGCGCCGACGGGGACCGGCCGCCGTCGCAGCCGCGGGCGGGGGCGTCGCCGAAGCTGTCGCCGAAGGGGGCGTCGGGGGCGGAGGAGGACCCCTGGGAGGCGGTCCCGGAGGAGGTGACGGCGCGCCTCGTAACCGCTTCCTGACCATGCGTCGTGGGGATTTGTCGACCAACTCGCTTTGTGGATAACGATTCCGAGACGGAATGGTTATCTGACCGTATGGCAGGGCACCCGGGGGTTCCGCATCCCTAGGATTCCCGGGTACTCATGTGGCACGTGAGCCCATCGAGTCTGTGAGTCTGCTGGCGTGCGCTCCCCCCACGTGAATCGACCAAGTTCGCGGAGCTGCCGCCCGGAGGGGAATCCAATGTTTTCAGTTCGTGGGCGGGGCACTGCTCGCCGCCTTGCCGCTGCCACTCTGGTCTCGGGCCTCGTCGCCGCCGGCGCGATAGCCGTCGCGGGACCGGCCGCGGCCGATGACGCTCCGGGTGCGAGCGGTGGCGCCACCGCCAAGCTCGGCCGGCTGAAGATCGCCGACAAGGTGACGTACGTAGAGAAGGTCAACGGCCAGGACGTGGTCAAGGAGACCGGCGCCGGCCTCTTCGAGATGAAGGTCGACAACGGCGGCAAGCTGCAGACCTACTGCATCGACTTCCGGACCGGCGCGATCGAGGACAACAAGTACAAGGAGGTCGGCTGGGACCAGTCGTCCCTCCACAACAACCCCGACGCGGGCAAGATCCTCTGGATCCTGGAGAACTCCTACCCGAACGTCTCGGTCGCCGGACTCGCGGAGAAGACCAAGGTCGAGGGCCTGACCGAGGAGACCGCCGCCGCGGCCACGCAGGCCGCGATCTGGCACTTCTCCGACAAGGTCGACGCCACCCCGACCGACTCGCACGGCCAGAAGCTGACCGCGTACCTGCTGGAGAAGGCCGAGACGGTGAAGGAGCCCAAGGCTTCCCTCAGCCTCTCCCCGGCCTCCGTCTCGGGCAAGGCCGGTGACCGGCTCGGCCCGATCAAGGTCGACACGAACGCTTCCGAGGCCGTCCTGTCCATGATTCCGGGCGCCCCGGCCGGTGTCGGCGTCGTCGACAAGGACGGCAAGGCCGTCACCAAGGCCAAGAACGGCGACGAGATCTACGTCGACGTCCCGGCCGGCACCGCCGACGGCACCGCCGACGTCAAGGTCGAGGCCACCACGAAGGTCCCGCTCGGCCGTGCCTTCGTCACCGCCGAGAAGAAGAAGAGCCAGACCATGATCCTGGCCGGCTCCAGCGAATCCACCGTCACCGCGCAGGCCTCTGTCACCTGGGCCAAGAAGGGTGCCGTCCCGGCCGTCACGGTCGCCAAGGACTGCGCCAAGGGCGGCCTGGAGGTCATCGCCTCCAACGCGGGCGACGAGCCCTGGACCTTCGACCTGAAGGGCACCTCGTACACGATCGCCCCGGCCGAGAAGAAGACCATCACGGTCCCGCTCGCCGAGGACGAGGCCTACAAGTTCACGATCACCGGCCCGAACTTCTCGGAGACCTTCGAGGGCGTCCTGGACTGCAAGACGGCCCCTCCCGGCCCGAAGCCCTCCGAGACCCCCTCCACCTCCCCCTCGGTCGAGCCCTCCCCGTCCACCCCCGGCACCACGGGTGACACCACGGCCGGCACCACCGGCACCACCGGCGGCGGCGACCTCGCCGAGACCGGCAGCTCCAACGCCACCCCGATGATCGCCGGCATCGCCGCCGCGCTCGTCGTGATCGGCGGCGGCGCGATCTTCTTCCTCCGCAAGAAGAAGACGGCCGGCCAGTAACCACCACGGGCCGAAGGTGCCGGGCCCCGCGTCCGGCACCACGCCCCGCCCCACGGAGTGATCCGCGTCACACGCCCTTCACTCCGTGACCCCCGCCCGACCCCGGACCGCACCCGCGGCCGGGGTCGTCGCACGTCGGAACCCCACTCCCGCCCCCTCCTCGCCCCCGCCGCAGCCCCTCCCCGCCCCCTCGGCGGCCCCGCCGCGGCCGAACCGGTTTCCGCCCGGGGCTGGCGGTCAGGCAAGATGGGGTGTATCTGCCCACTCACTCTTTGCCGGACGGTTTCTCTTGGCTGAGTACATCTACACGATGCGCAAGGCGCGCAAGGCGCACGGCGACAAGGTCATCCTCGATGACGTGACGCTGAGCTTCCTGCCGGGCGCGAAGATCGGTGTGGTCGGCCCGAACGGTGCCGGTAAGTCCACCGTTCTGAAGATCATGGCGGGCCTGGAGCAGCCGTCGAACGGTGACGCGTTCCTGTCGCCCGGCTTCTCCGTCGGCATCCTCATGCAGGAGCCGAAGCTCGACGAGACGAAGACCGTCCTGGAGAACGTCGAGGACGGCGTCGCCGAGATCAAGGGCAAGCTCAACCGGTTCAACGCGATCGCCGAGGAGATGGCGACGAACTACACCGACGAGCTCATGGAGGAGATGGGCAAGCTCCAGGACGACCTGGACCACTCCAACGCCTGGGACCTCGACGCCCAGCTGGAGCAGGCCATGGACGCCCTCGGCTGCCCGCCCGGCGACTGGGCGGTGAACAACCTCTCCGGTGGCGAGAAGCGCCGTGTGGCGCTCTGCAAGCTCCTCCTGGAGGCCCCCGACCTGCTGCTCCTCGACGAGCCCACCAACCACCTCGACGCCGAGTCGGTGAACTGGCTGGAGCAGCACCTCGCCCAGTACAAGGGCACCGTCGTGGCCATCACCCACGACCGGTACTTCCTCGACAACGTCGCCGAGTGGATCCTGGAGCTCGACCGCGGTCGCGCCCACCCCTACGAGGGCAACTACTCGACCTACCTGACGAAGAAGTCCGAGCGCCTCAAGGTCGAGGGCCAGAAGGACGCCAAGCGCGCCAAGCGCCTCAGGGAAGAGCTGGAGTGGGTGCGGTCGAACGCCAAGGGGCGTCAGGCCAAGTCCAAGGCGCGTCTGGCGCGCTACGAGGAGATGGCGGCCGAGGCCGACAAGATGCGGAAGCTGGACTTCGAGGAGATCCAGATCCCGCCGGGCCCGCGTCTGGGCTCCATCGTCGTCGAGGTCGAGAACCTCTCCAAGGCCTTCGGCGACAAGGTCCTCATCGACGACCTCTCCTTCACGCTGCCGCGCAACGGCATCGTCGGCGTCATCGGCCCGAACGGTGCCGGCAAGACCACGCTCTTCAAGATGCTCCAGGGTCTGGAGAACCCGGACTCCGGCTCCGTCAAGGTCGGCGACACCGTCAAGATCTCGTACGTCGACCAGAGCCGCGCCAACATCGACCCGAAGAAGACGCTGTGGGCGGTCGTCTCCGACGAGCTCGACTACATCAACGTCGGCCACGTCGAGATGCCCTCCCGGGCGTACGTCTCCGCGTTCGGCTTCAAGGGCCCGGACCAGCAGAAGCCGGCCGGCGTGCTCTCCGGCGGTGAGCGCAACCGCCTGAACCTGGCGCTCACCCTGAAGCAGGGCGGCAACCTGCTGCTCCTCGACGAGCCGACCAACGACCTCGACGTCGAGACCCTGTCCTCCCTGGAGAACGCGCTCCTGGAGTTCCCCGGTGCGGCCGTGGTCATCTCCCACGACCGCTGGTTCCTGGACCGGGTGGCGACCCACATCCTCGCGTACGAGGGCGAGTCGAAGTGGTTCTGGTTCGAGGGCAACTTCGAGTCGTACGAGAAGAACAAGATCGAGCGCCTCGGCGCGGACGCGGCCCGTCCGCACCGTGCCACGTACAAGAAGCTGACCCGAGGCTGAGGTCAGTGACGAGGCACATCTACAGCTGTCCCCTGCGCTGGTCGGACATGGACGCCTTCGGGCACGTCAACAACGTCGTCTTCCTGCGGTACCTGGAAGAGGCGCGGATCGACTTCATGTTCCGGCTGGCGCCGGGGGACGGTTCCCCCTCGTTCTCCGGCGGGTCCGTCGTGGCCCGGCACGAGATCGACTACGTGCGGCCGCTGGTCCACCGGCACGAGCCGGTGACCATCGAGTCGTGGGTCACGAAGATAGGCGCGGCGTCGCTGACGATCGCGTACGAGATCAAGGACCCGGACGTGACCTACGTCCGCGCGTCCACGATCGTGGTGCCCTTCGACCTGGAGGCGCAGCGCCCGCGGCGGATCAGCGCCGAGGAGCGGAGCTTCCTGGAGGAGTACGTGGACGACGGGATGTCCGCCGCCGCATGACCGTCCTCGCACCGCTGCACTTCGACGACGCCAGGGAGGCGGCGGCCCTCGCCGCCTTCCTGACCCGGCTGGTCCGTTACGACCGGGCCGCCGCCGTCCGCCTCCAGGCGGGCGGCGGGGCGCTGGCCGTCTTCGGACGCCCGGCGTCCTTCGACGTCCTCGCCATCCGCACGGCCCGTCTCGTCGACGCCGTGGACCTCGACGTCACCGTCTCCGCCGGCGAACTCCTCGAAGGCATCGAGGAGTCCGGCGGCAAGGCGGTCGTCCCGGACTCGGTGACCGGACCGCCCTGGGCGGGCGTCCTGCCGCCGCGCTCCGGCTGGCGGCCCGTCGAAGGGCTGCCCGGCGCCGCCGAGATGCGCGGCGCGGTCGCGGCCGCAGTCGCCGAGTTCCGGGCCCGGGACGAGGAGTTGCCCGAGGAACGCCGGACCAGGGCGGAGCGCGACCGGATCGGTCACGACATCTGGTCCCGCACCCTCGGCTCCACCGGGCTGCCCCTGCGGGCCGTGCACGCCGCCCAGTCCCTGGGCTTCCTGCCGCCGGGCGACCAGGGCGGCGTCCCCGCGCTCTTCGCCTCGGGCCCGTGGCTGCGGCTGCGCACCCCGTACGGCTCGATCGCACTGCGCACCGCACCGACGTCCCTGGCCGTCGCCCCGCGCTGATCGGTGTATCCCGCGCTGGTCGGCGTCACCCGGTGCTGATCCGCACCCCCCGCTGGTCTACGCAGCCCCCGCCGCTCCACGTCCGTTCCGTCGCCCCCGCTGATCCGCCTCACCCCTCCCCGCGTCCCTCCTTGGCGATCGCGGCCACCGAGAGGGCCGTCGCGAGGGCGAGGAGGCAGGTGGGGACGACGGGGGAGCCGTGGGCCTCGTTCCGGCCTTCCAGGACGGGGTCCATGCGGCGGGCGGGGTCGTACGCGAGGCGGACCGCCGTGCCGGAGGAGCCGATCCGTTCCTCGGCGGAGAAGGCGGTGGGGTAGCCGCCGGCGCAGTCCAGCGTGTGGTGGTACAGGGTCTTGGCGGGCGGCGCGCCCTCGCCGAACGTCGGATGGTGGGTCACCCTGACCTCGCCCACCACGACGCAGTCGGTGACCGCGCCGCGGACCGCGTCGTCCCGCGCCTCCACCCAGACCGCCGTGAGGCCCGCCAGGATCAGGACGGCCGCGGCGATGCTGCCGCCCTCGCGGAACAGCGCGTTGTGCGCGAGGAGCGCGCCCGCGGTGAGCACGACGCCGCCCGCCGCGCCCAGCGCGGTGGGGAGTCCGTGCGGGCTCCGCAGGCTCCAGCCCGCCCACGCCCACAGGAGCGCCCCGGCGACGGCGGGCACGAGCAGCGCCCCCGCGTACGGCACGGCCTTCCCCATCGGTGCCCCCCCCGTGAACGACGTCGGCAGCGGTCAGGTCCGTGGACGGGGACGCCGATCACCGGGTACGCGGTTGCGGCACCGCCCCCCGGGGGGCGCCGCTTCCGTGCGTACCGCCTGCGTGAGAACCGCCCGCGTGAGAACCGCCCGAGTGAGAACCGCCCGCGTGAGAACCGCTGCATGAGAACCGCCCTATGAGCCCTCCGCGAGGCCGGTCCGCAGACCCGCGGACCGGGAGCCCCCGTCAGGGACGTCCGGTCACTTCTCCACGTCGTCCGGCCACACCCCGATGTGGTCCTGTTCGAGTTCCAGGGCGACGCGGTGTTCCATGCCGAGGGCCTCGGTGTACTCCGCGGGGAGCTGGAGGCGGCCGGCCCGGTCGAGCATCGCGTACTCGCGGGCGACGAGGGATTCCCGGCCCAGTTCGTCGACCTCGGTGCGGCGCAGGACCTCCGAGGAGGTGCGGCCGTCGCGGATGGCGACGGTGCGGCGGACCTCGGAGGCGACGGCCTGGTCGTGGGTGACGATGACGATCGTCGTGCCGAGCTCCTCGTTGGCGCGCCGGAAGGCCGCGAAGACCTGCTCGCCGGTGGCCGAGTCCAGCTCGCCCGTCGGCTCGTCGGCGAGCAGCACGGCCGGGTTGTTGGCCAGGGCGACCGCGATGGCCACCCGCTGCTGCTGGCCGCCGGACAGCTGGTGGGGCCGCCGGTCGCGGATCCCGGCGATGCCGAGCATGGCGAGCAGCTCCTCGGCCCGCTGCGACTTCTGCTTCGACCTGCCGCGCAACTGCATGGGCAGCGCCACGTTCTGGGCGGCCGTCAGGTAGGGCAGGAGATTGCGGGCGGTCTGCTGCCAGACGAAGCCGACGACCTCACGGCGGTAGCGGAGGCGCGCCTTGCCGTCCATGGCGAGCAGGTCGCAGCCCGCGACCCGGGCGGCGCCGGCGGTCGGCACGTCCAGGCCGGCGAGGATGTTCATCAGGGTCGACTTGCCGGAGCCGGAGGCGCCGACCAGGGCCATCAACTCGCCCTCCTTCACCAGGAGGTCGAGCCCCTGGAGCGCCTGCACCTCCACGCCGTCCGTGGTGAAGATGCGGACGAGGCGGTCGCAGGCGATGAGCGAGTCGTGGCCGTACGAGGGCCGGTCACGGTGTGCCGTGGCCCGCCGCTCCAGCTCTTCGAGGGTGGCGTCCGAGCCGGTGCCGGCCGGCTTCGTCCCGCTCGGGGTCCCGGTCTTCGTCATCGTGCGTCTCCTGCCCTGAGTTCCTTGATCGAGCCCCTGCGCCCCGCCCACCAGGCCTGTCCCGTCGCCGCCAGCCCCGTCAGGAGGACGACGGCGAGAGCGGGCAGCACCAGCGACCACGGGTCGGCCCGCAGCGGGGCGCTGTCCAGTGGTGCGAGGCCCGGTGCCGTCGCGAGCGCCAGCCGGAACAGGTCGATGCCCGGCGCGAGGAGCGGAACGGTCGCCCAGCCCACCAGCGTGCCGCCGAGCGCGGCGAGGACCGCCTGCGGCAGCGCTTCGAGCCCGAGCAGGCGCCGGCCCTGCTTGCGGGTGAGGCCCATGGTCCGGAGCCGTGCGAGGAGTTTCGTCCGCTCGGGCGCGCTCTGCATGAGGGAGAGCAGGACGGCTACCACCGCGTAGCCGGCGCCCGCGCCGATCGCGCCCAGGTAGATGCCCTCGGCGCCCGACTGGAGCGGCGAGTCGACGTAGGTGGCGCGCGCCTCGGCCCGGGTCGTCACGGTGAAGTCGCCGGACTCGGAGGCTCCTGCCACGGCGGCGCGCAGCGCGGCGGAGTCCGGCGATCCGGTGACGAGCAGCGCGGTGGGCGTCCGGTGGGTGAGGTCGGCGCCGTTGACGAGGAGGAAGTCGGCGCCGGAGACGGCCGGGGTCGTGGGGCGGACCGCGACCACCTTCACGTGGAACACGCCGGCCGCCGCCACGATCTCCAGGGGGGCGGTGCCGAGCCGTTCGGCGACCGACGGCGAGGCGATCGCGGGCAGCACCCGGTCGGTGTCGGCGACGGCGCCCGGGCCGCCCCGCCCGGTCGACGCGAGCAGCCCGGCCGGGAAGGGGCCGAAGCCCGTCCGGTTCGCGAGCCGGGTGTACGAGCCGGGTTCGACGCCCACGAGCTGCGCGGTCATCTGCTGGGCGGAGGTGCCCTGGACGGGCGGCACCGACACCCCGTACTCGACCTGCACCGGGGCCAGGTCCCGCACCCCGGCCGTGCCGCGCACCGCGTCGGTGAGCGGCACGGGGAGCGGCGTCCACTCGACGGAGCCCTCGATCCTGGCGTCCGCGCCGGTCGCCAGGAGCGCGGCCCGGTCGCGGGCGTCGGCGACGCCGGCGAGGACGGAGCCGCCGAAGGCCGCGGTGGTCAGCGCGAGGACCAGCGCGAGCAGCGGGAGCGTGCCCGTGGAGGAGGAGCGTCCGGCGCGGGCCAGGGCCAGCGGTCCGACCGCGCCGCGCAGCCGGCGGGCGGGGCGGGCCGCCCATCGCAGGGGCAGCGGATAGATCCGTACGAGCAGCATGGCCGCGATCAGGCCGACGAGCACCGGCGCGGCGCTGACGAGGTGGTCCCCGCCGTCGGCGGTGCCGCGCAGCCGCAGCGATCCGACGGCGCCGACGGTCAGGACGAGGACGGTGAGTTCGAGGACGGTGCGGCGCCGGGAGGGGCGGGCGGTGAGCAGGTCGTCCCGGCCGCCGTGCAGTCGCGGGGTCCGGTGGACGACGACCGCCCGCAGCGGCAGGACCAGCATGGCGACGAGGGCGACGGCCGTGGCGGCGAGGACGGAGGGCCCGAGCGGGATGCCGCCCGAGCCGCCGTCGGGGGGCCGCACGGTCGCCACCGCGAGGCCGAGGGCGAGGGCCGCGGCCGGTACGACGACCGCCGAGGTCTCGCCGAGGAGCCGCAGGCCGATGCCGGTGAGCGAGGCGCCGCGGGAGCGGATCAGCGCCAGTTCGCTGTCCCGGCGGGCGACGAAGAGGCCGCCGGTCATGGCGAGGACGACCGCCGCGACGGCGCCGATGCCGAAGACGGCGACGGCTACGACGGGGTCGATCGCGTCGCGCATCGAGCCGTAGGCGCCGACGATCGCGTCGAGGTCGGTGGAGAGGGCGCCGGTGGGACCGACGACCTTGCGCATCCGCACCAGGTCGGGTCCGCTTCCGGCCGAGTCGAGCGCGGCGGTGAGCCGGCCGGTGTCGCGGGTGGTGAGGTGGTCGGCCGTCGGCATGAACCGGAAGAAGACCTCCGGGTCGCCGAGGGTGGCGAGCAGGGCGGGCGCCGACTCGGGGGAGAGCAGCAGCGCCCCCTGCCAGTAGTACTTCACCTCGTCGCCGACGAGCGAGGCGAGCGCGGGGGTGCGCAGGAGCGGCTCGACGGCCCAGTAGGCGGCCTCGGGGCCACGCGGCTCCACGATCCCGGTGACGGTCACGGCGATCGGCCGGGCGCTGACCCGGCCCGGCACGTGCACGACCGAACCGGGCTTCAGGCGCAGGGACTCGGCGGTCTTCACGGTCACGACCGCCTCGGGGAGGCGCGCCGTGCCGGCGGCGAGCCGGCCCTGCCGCAGGGTCGCGTGGCCGGTCAGATCGGACGGGGAGGAGAGGACGAACTCGGGGGAGATCCCGTCGGGCCGGGGCAGCCACCGGTCGAGGCCCTCGACCCGTGTGATCGTGCGGACGCCGTGGACGGTCTGTCGCGGGTCGACGCGCAGCGGCTCGGGGAGCAGGGTGAGGACGTCGTCCTGCTGCTTGCGGAGCACGTCGGGGGCGAGGTTCGCCTCCCGCATGGGCTGTTCGAGTTCCAGACCGGGCGCCTCGGCGGTGAGTTCGAGGACGGTGCTGCGGGGAGCTGCGGTCCGGATGTCGTGCCGCAGGCCCTCCGTCTCGTACGCGTCCACGGCCCGCGGCAGCGCGGCCGTGAGGTACGCGGTGACGAGCACGAGCAGGGCGAGCGAGGCTGCGGCCCACGGCGTGGTCCGCAGCCGGGTCCGCACCCAGGGCGCCACGGCGCGGGCGGGTTTCTCGGACCGGGACGGGGACATGTCGGGGACCTTCCTGCGTACGGCGGGGCTGTCGGTGGGTCCGGCGGGCGCGTCGGCGGTTCCGGAGGGAGCCCCGGCGGCCCGGACCGGCGGCGCGAGGTCCTCGCGAGGCGGCTCTCCGTCGGGAGTCGCGTACGGCTCTCCGCCGGGGTTCGCGTACGGCTCTCCGCCGGGATTCCCGTACGGCTCCCGGTCTCGCGTCCCGCCCGGCATGTCGTCGTCCGGGGTGGGCATCAGTGGTCCCCCTGGTGGCGGAGGGTCACGACCGGGTCGGTGCGGCGGAGGGCGAGGGCGGCGACGATGACCAGCGGGAGCGCGGCGACGCCGACGAGGAGCAGGGCGACCTGGCCGAGGGGGAGTCGGACGAGGACCTCGGGGACGGGGCGGGCGGCCTGGCCGGTGAGGACGACGAGCGGGACGACGGCCCGGGCCAGGACGGTGCCGAGCCCGATGCCGACGAGCAGGCCGATGCCGATGAGGATCCCCTGTTCGGCGGCGATGAGCCGGGCGAGCCGGCGGCGCGGGGTGCCGAGTGCCTGGAGGACGCCGAACTCGGCGGACCGTTCCCGCATCGCGCCGGCCGAGCCGACCGCGAAGCCGACCGCGGCGAGCGCGGCGGCGGCGGCCGCGACCGCCATCAGGGCGGCGTTGGGGCCGGCGCCGAGCGGGTCGCCCAGGAGGCCGGTGGCGGCCTCGTCGCGTACGAGGACCTGGGCGGGGTCCGCGTTGGGGCGGGCGCGCAGCGTCGCGGCGACGTCGTCCGCGTGGCCGGGCGCGACGGTGAGCCACCACTCGGTGGGCGGCACGGTCGAGCTCTGCTCGGGGTCGGCGGCGAGGTACCGGTTGGCCGACGCCAGGTCGACGAGGACCGCGCCGCCGTCCTCGGGGGTGGCGACGGGCGTGGTGGCGGACACGGTCCTGGCGCCCGGGCCGGTGGTCGGCAGCTCCTTGACGACCAGGGCGACGGAGACGGTGACCTGCCGGCCGTCGACGGAGACCTCGATCGGGTCGCCGGGCTTGCCGCCGGTCGCCTTCATGAAGGCCTCGGTGGCGACGGCGGGCACCTGCTCGGGCGCCGGAGGCGTGGGGGCGGCCATCCGCAGGGTGTACTCCTCGGCCTCCCAGTGGCCGTCCCCGTCGACGCCGCCGGTGAGGACGTACGGGACGGAGTACGGTGCCGGGCCGCCGCCCGGTCCGGCGGTGCCCGCGGTGCCGGCCACCGGGCCGCTGCCGCCGGGGTCGCCGAACTCGGTCTGTTCGAGGGAGGACGTCCAGGAGGCCAGGACCCGGGCGGGGGCGTGGACCTGCTCGGTGCCGTCCGCGCGGAGGGTGGCGAAGCGCTCCACCTGGAGGGACTGCGTGTGGGCGACGCCGTCGGGGATCGGGCCGTCGGCCTCCAGGCCGGTGAGGGTGAGCAGTCCGCCGGAGCCGCGGCTGCCGTCGGTGCCGGGCCCGGCGGTCATCGCGCCGAGGTCGACGGTCAGCCGGTGGGCGCGGCCGTCGGACGGCAGCGTGCCCAGGAGCTGCTGGTACGGGATGCCGTTCGGGTCCTCGAGGACGGCCGTGACCTTGCTCTCGGGCGTGCCGGCGGGCGCGACCGTCCGCAGGTCGACGGCGAGGGTACGGGTGCCGGCGGGCAGCGGGAGGCCGGGCCGGGGGGTGGCCTCGGGGGTGATCGGGGCGAGCAGGTCCCGGGCGGTGGTGCCGGTGAGGTCGGGGCGGAGCAGCAGGCCGCCGGCCGCGTTGCGGGTGTCCATGGCCAGGACGGTCGCGTTCTTCCCCGCCACGTCCGTCGTGGCGCGGTGCACGGGGGTGACGGCCGTGACGCCCGGCACGGCGGCGAGCCGCTCGGTCTGCGTCGGTTCTCCGGGACCGGCGCTGAGGACGCGGACGGCCGCGCCGGTGCGGAAGTCGGCCTGGTCGCGCTGCGAGCGTTCCCACGAGCCGCTCTGTCCGATGGCCAGCATGCCCATGGCGACGGCGAGGACGAGGAGGAGGACGGGCCCGGCGCCGCGCAGCGGCCGGCGGCTGAACTGCCAGCCGGCGAGGGCGGCGGAGAGGCCGCGTCCGCCGGCCGCGCGCCGCTCGGCCAGCTTGGCGGCGGGCGGCAGCAGGCGCAGCGTCAGGACGGTGCCGGCGAGCAGGGCGAGCGCGGGCGCGGCGACGAGCACCGGGTCGATGGACCCGCCGCCGGCCTCGTCCGCGCCGAGGGTGCCGCCCGCGGCGGCGGGCCGCTGCAACTGCCAGTAGGCGACGGCGGCGACGGCGAGGAGGGCGATGTCGGCCCCGGCCCGTACGGGGGCGGGCAGGGACGCCGAGCGGGCCTTGCGCAGCGAGACGACGGAGCCGTCGCCGGCGGCGAGCGCGGGGGCGACGACGGCCGCCGCGCAGAGCAGGGCCACGGCGGCGGCGACCAGCCACACCTGGAGGGAGGGCGTCGTGTCGAGCCGGACGCCGAGTGAGGAGAGGGCGGACCGCTCGGCGAAGAGCCGGGTCAGCGGCCCGGAAAGGAGCGGCGCGGCGATCGCGGCCGGCAGTGCGAGCAGCAGCGCCTCCATGCCGGCGAGCCCGGCGATCCGGCGCCGCGAGCCGCCGCGGGCCCGCAGCAGGGCCGTCTCCCCGGAGCGCTCGGTGCTGAGCAGCCGGGCGACGAGCAGCAGCGCGTACGTGGCGAGCAGCACCAGCTGGACGGCGACGATCAGCAGGGTGGAGCGGGAGACGAGCAGTGCGCGCTGGGTCTGCTCCAGGGCGGTGGGCAGCGCGGTGGACGCGGAGATCGTGGTCCCGAACGCGTCGGTGTTCTCGGCCAGTGCCTTCGGGCCCGCGGTCGACGCGGCCCGCAGGGCGTCGATGCGGTCGGTGGTGAAGCCGGTGAAGTCGGCGGTGCCGAGCCAGGAGGTGGTGCCGGCGCTCAGCACCCCGGCGCCGAGCACGGCCGGGTCGACGAGCAGCGGCCCGTACGTGGTGAACGCGACCGTCTTCACGCCGCGCCCGCCGGCCGGGTCCAGCTGCCAGTACGGGTCGGCGGTGTCGACCGGGCGGTAGACGCCGGTGATCCGGGTCCTCACCCGGCCGTCGTCGAGCCGGTCGCCGAGGTCGAGGACGGTCCCGGGCCCGACCCGCAGTCGCCGGGCCGCCTCCTCGGGGACCGCCGCCTCGACGACGCCCGCGGTCCGGGACGCCGAGGGCCAGGCGCCCTTGACGAGTGCCAGCCGCGAGCGGTCGAGGGCGGCGAAGTGCGTCAGGTCGGGGTCGCCCTCGCGTGCCGCGGCGGCCTGGAGGTCACGGGGCAGCGCGTACGGCCCCGATCGTTCGAGGCGCCGAACGGTCACCGGCAGTCCGTCGTACGTCCGCCGCATCCCGTCGGTCACGGCCGCTTCGGCGCTCGCCCGCCTGGCCTCGGTGACCTGTCCGGTGACGAGCAGCGAGGCGGCGGCGGCCGACCGGCCCCGCAGTCCCGCCTGGAGCGCCGCGTCCCCGATGGCGCCGGAGAACGCGGCGAGGGTGGCGAGCACCGAGGTCGTCAGCAGGACCGCGAGGAGCGCCGCGGAGAGCAGCAGCCGGTGCGCCCTGACACGCAGAAATACGAACCCCGTCACCCGTCCCCCTGGCCACCCTGAACACGGTACGCACGTCGAACACTCGCCGAACGCCCCCGGAACCTCTCTCGGATGCTTTCAGAGTGCCCGTGCTGCTGGAAACCGCTTGCAGACCGACCTTGATGCGATTGTGACCGTTATTCGGGGCCCGGTCTCCGGAATGTGCCCGTCCATGAGCGGTTCGGGGCCGAGCCGCATCACTCGGGCGGTGGGCGCGGGGTGAGGGGGCGTCAGTCCGCCGAGTTCACCATCGACGCGGCGGCGTAGGCCAGGTAGCGCCAGAGCTCCTCCTCGTGGGCGGGGGAGAGGCCGAGGGTGTCCACGGCCGCGCGCATGTGACGGAGCCAGGCGTCGTGGGCGGCGCGGTCGACGGTGAACGGGGCGTGGCGCATGCGGAGCCGGGGGTGGCCGCGGTGATCGCTGTAGGTGCGGGGACCGCCCCAGTACTGGATCAGGAAGAGGGTGAGGCGCTCCTCGGCGGGCCCGAGGTCCTCCTCGGGGTACATGGGACGCAGCAGCGGGTCCTGGGCGACGCCCTCGTAGAAGCGGTGGACCAGGCGGCGGAAGGTCTCCTCGCCGCCGACCTGCTCGTAGAAGGTCTGCTCCTGCACTGTTTCCCCGGGAATCTCGTTCACCGTTCCATCGTCTCAGATGCCCGGGCCTAGGTCCGGAGGTCCAGGACCGCCCCAGGACCACCCCCGGGCCGCCCGCCCGGGAGCGCCTGCCGGGACCGTCCGCCGGCCCGGGAACGCCCGCCCCGGGGCCGCCCGCCGGGGCCGGTCGCCCGTAGCCGTCGGTTCGGACCGCCCGTCCTCAGGCCGCCCGCCCCGGGGCCGGTCGCCCGTCGCCGCCCGGCCCGGACCGGTCGCCCGGGCTCCCCGGCGGCGGGAGAGTGGAGGCATGGGTGAACCGTGGGACGAGTTCGCCGAGGCCGGAGCGCGGGCGCGGCGGGCGCTCGTGCGCGAGGTGGAGGCGGAGGGCGAGCTCACCGACCCGGCCTGGCGGGACGCCTTCGCGGAGGTCCCGCGCCACCTCTTCGTCCCGTACTACTACGTCCCCGGGGCCGCCGGCTACGAGCGGCTCTGGTCCGGCGACCCGGACGCCGGGCGCCGGGAGCGCTGGCTGCGCGGGGCCTACGAGGACACGGCGATCGCCACCCGGGTACGGGACGGGGAGCTGGTCTCCTCGGCCAGCCAGCCGTCGCTGATGGCGCTGATGCTCCGCGCCCTGGACGTACGCGACGGGAACGACGTCCTGGAGATCGGCGCCGGCACCGGCTACCACGCCGCCCTGCTCTGCCACCGGCTCGGCGACCGGCACGTCACCACGGTCGACCTGGACGAGGAGATCGCCGAGTCCGCGAGGACCCACCTCGCCGCCGCCGGTTACCGGCCGGCCGTCGTCACCGCCGACGGCGCGCGCGGCTGCCCGGAGCACGCCCCCTACGACCGGATCGTGGCGACCTGCGAGGTGCCGTCGGTGCCGTACGCCTGGTGCGCGCAGTGCCGGCCGGACGCCCTGGTCCTCGCCCCGCTGTCGACCGGACTCCTCCTGCTGCGGGTGCGCGACGGCGGCCACGCGGAGGGCCGGTTCCTGGCGACCTCGGCGTACTTCGTGGCGCTCCGCGGCGCCGCCGCCCGCGTCCCGGGCCGGGGACCGGCGGGGGACGAGGGCTTCCGCTTCCTGTGGGGGCTCGCGGGCGAGGTCCTGGACAGGCGGGAAGCGCTCTCGCTCTGGCTGCGCGAGGGGCGGCCGGAGCGGGAGCGCTTCGGGGTGACGGTCAGCGGCGACCGGCAGTGGGCCTGGCTGGACGACCCCGGAGGCCCGTACGCCTGGCCCCTGCCGGAGGCGTGATCCGGCTCAGCCGAGCCGGATCGTGATCGTCGTCCAGGCGCCGACGTGCACCCGGTCGCCGTCCTGGAGCTGGACGGGGACGTAGGGCTGGATCGGCTCCTCGCCGCCGTTGACCGTGGTGCCGTTGGTGGAGTTCTGGTCCACCACCGCCCACGAGCCGTCCGGCTGCTGCACGAGCACGGCGTGCTGGTGCGAGACGCCCGGATCCTCCGGCGGCACCGACAGGTCGATGTCGGGGGACTCGCCGGTGGAGTGCCGGCGGCGGCCGATGGAGACCTGGTTGCCCTGGAGCGGCAGGTGCTTGTCCGGCGAGTACGCGGGCAGGTTCAGGCCCGAGGCCTCGGGCCCGCTGCGGTGCATCATCGCCATGAAGTACTCGCGGTCGGGACCGATGACCGCGGTCCAGGTCAGCGGCTGCCGCGGCGGCTGGAACTGCTGCGGAGGCCCCTGGGGCGCCTGGTGCTGCGGAGGCCCCTGGTGCTGCTGGTGCTGCGGAGGCCCTTGGTGCTGCGAGGACTGCTGGTGCTGCGGAGGCCCCTGGCGCTGCGGGGGCTGCTGCACCGGCGGTTGCTGGTGCTGCGGGGCCGGCGGCTGCGGGGCGTGCGGCTGCGACGGCGGGGAAAGGACCCAGTCGTCGTCGGCGCGCGGCTGCGGCGGCGCGGGCTGTGCCGGTGCCTGCGCCGGCGCCTGGAGGTAGGCCGGCGGGGCGGGCGGCTGCTGCGGCCCCGGCTGCTGAGCGTGCGGCTGCTGCTGCGGGGGGCGGGGTGCCTGGTGGTGCGTGGGCTCGGCGCCCAGCGGCTCGGCCGGACGGTTCACCTGCGAGGGCCGCGAACCCTGGTAGCCGAACGGGTCCGGCTGCTGTGCCGGGGGCGGCGAAGACTGGAAACCGGGCGGCAGGTTGAGGCCCGGCGGCGGACCGGACTGCTGCGGGGCCGGCGGGTTGTGCGGGGCCAGCGGCGTGTACGAGGTCGCCGTGTTCGTGAGGAAGTTCCAGCGGCACTCCTCACAGAACGGCGCCATGTGCTCGCGCGGCGTACGGCACTGCGGGCAGAGCTCCGCCTGGGCCGTCGCGTTGGGGTCGCCCCCGGAGCCGAAGCCGCCGGGAGCCGGCGGGGCGGGGGGAGCCGGGGGGGCACCGGGACCGAAGCCACCGGGACCGTCGAAGCCACCGGGACCGTCGAAGCCGCCGCGACCGTCGAAGCCGCCGGGGGCACCGGGGCGGCCATGCGCACCAGGACCGCCGTGGGCGCCGGGGCCGTCGAAGCCGCCGGGGGCGCCCGGACCGTCGAAGCCGCCGTGCGTACCCGGACCGCCCTGGCCGCCGGGAGCGCCAGAGCCGTCGAAGCCGCCGGGGGCGCCCGGCGGCGGGCCGGGCGGGGCCTGGCCGGGGCCGGGATATCCGTACGCGGGCGGCGGCGGCGGGGGAGGCGGCGGTACGGCACCCGCAGGCGCGCCCGCCCCGGCCATGCGATGGCCGCAGACCTCGCACCAGTCGTCGGAGACCGACTGGTGTCCGTTCGGGCAGGTCGGCATGTCGGTGCTTCCCCCTCTCGTCGTCCGGCCCGGTGGCCGGGCTACCTCTTGACGCGAACGGTCTTGGTGGAGCGGGTCTCGAGTGTCATCTCGTCCGCTTCCGCGACCTTCGCCTTCAAACGCACAGTACCGGTCGCCGCGTCGACGACGTCGACCACCTTCGAAAGGAGTTTCGCCGTATCCGCGTTGCCGGAGGCCGCCGCGAGCTGCACGGCGCGGCCCAGTTTGGCCGTCGCGCCGTCGCGATCGCCCGATTTGCGGGCATCGAGACCCTGCTGGATGACGTCCGCGAGCTCCGCCTGGCCCGTGTAGTGAGCGACCTGCGGATTGATCGACGTCGACATGGCGAGGTCGTCCGTCCACACCGCCCGTACCAGCCCTTGAGACAGGGGTCGCGGGTCGCCGCCCGCCGGGTCGGGGGCGATCAGCGAGACGCGGGCCGCGAGCATCTCCTGCCCGACCGCCGCCCGCGGCACCCGCACGCTGACGTGGTAGTCGCGGGACTCGTCGCCCCACGAACCCGTCGGGTAGTCCCCGGCGCGCGGTCCGGCCTCGGTGCGCCGTCCGGTGAGGTCCTCGACCGCCGGCGCCACCTGCTTCACGAACATGATCTCGACCCCGACCGGCGTCCACAGCCGGAGCGCGACGTCCGCCACGCCCTTGCCCATCGCGGTCTCCATCATCGACGTGAAGTCGTCGGCGAGACCGGCCGGGTCGGCGACGATGTCGGCGGTGCCGAGGAGCGCGGACGCGATCCCGGTGACCTCCTTGACCTCCCAGTCGGTGCCGACCCCGCGCGCGTCGCAGGTGAACCGGCCGGCGCAGTCGTCCAGAGCGGCCCGCAGCTCCTCCGGGGACTCGTGCTCGTTGCGGCCGTCGGTGAGGAGGATGCCGTGCCGGATGGGCAGCTCGGCGGAGGAGAGGAGCCGGTCCGCGAGGCGCAGCCAGGTGCCGATCGCCGTGCCGCCGCCGGCGGAGAGGCGGCGCAGCGCCTCCTTGGCCTCGGCGCGGGTCCGGTCGTCGGCGACGGCGAGGCCGCCGTTCCCGGGGTAGACCTCCTTCGCCAGGTGCGTGCCGGCGACGACGGCGAAGGAGGTGCCGTCGCGCAGGGTGTCGACGGCGGCGGCGGTCGCCTCGCGCGCGCCGCGCATCTTGGTGGCGGGGTAGTCCATCGATCCGGAGCAGTCGACCATGATCACGACACCGGCGGTGCCGCCGCCCGTGAGGCCCCCGGCGCCGCCGAAGCCGCCGGGTCCCGCCGCGCCCCCGGTGCCGCCCCCGGTCGAGGTGACCGTGACGATCGCGCTGACGTCCCGGCCGCCCTCCGGCAGGAACTCGTTCTGGTAGACGTCCACCGAGAACTGCGGCACGGTCGACTTGGAGAAGTTCGCCATCTGTTCGGGCTCCTCGGGCAACAACGGTGAAGGGACGGGGAATCGGCGACCGCTCAGGCCGATCCTGCCCCTTGCGGAGTGACGGTGAACGGCACGAGCGCGACCGTGATGTTGTCGTGGCCCCCGCCGTCCAGGGCGTGGCCGACGAGGACGCGGGCGCTGTGCAGCGGGCGGTCCGCCGCGTCCGCGGGGACGACCCGGGCCATGTCCTCGGGGCCCTCCGCGTAGTTCCACAGCCCGTCCGTGCAGACCACCACCACGCCGGAGTGGTCGGGCTTGAACGAGGCGGTGTGCGGCTCCAGTTCGTACGAGTCCGCGCCGAGCCAGCCGGTGATCGCGTGGGCGCGCTCGTCCGCGTACGCCTCGGCCTCGTTCATCAGGCCAGCCGCGACCATCTGGGCGGCCCACGAGTCGTCCTCGGTCAGCCGGACGGACGCGGTGCCGCGGTCGTCCGGCACCCAGTAGGCACGGCTGTCGCCGACCCAGCCCACGACGAGCAGGCCGTCGGCCACGATCGCGCCGACGATGGTGCAGGCCGGGGCGTTGCGGTGGCGGTGCGGGTCGTGCTCCGCGCCGTCCTGACCGGGCTCCTCCGCCAGCGCGTCGACGGCCTCGGCCGCGGCCACGATCGCCTCGTGCATGGCCTGCTGCGGGTGGGTGCCACGGGGCAGCGCGGCGAGCAGCGAGGCGTCCGCCGCGGCCGCCGCGGCGGCGGAGGCGTCGTCGGGCCGGGTCGCCGACGAGACGCCGTCGCAGACGATGGCGAGGGTGGCGGGGGAGCCGTCGGGGAGGGTGGTGGTCGAGACGGCGAACGCGTCCTCGTTGCGGTGGTGGCGCAGCCCCCGGTCGCTGACGGCGGCCACGGGGCCGGTCTCCCGCTCCATGTGGTCGCGCTCGCGCGGCTGCGCGTGTCCGCAGTTCTCGCAGTAGCCGTCGGTGTCCACCCGGCCGGCCCGGCAGGCCACGCAGAGCGCGGCCGACGGGGCGGGGGCCGCGGCGGTCGCGGCGGGGCCCGCGGCGGGCGTGGGGCCCCCGGCGGGCGTGGGGCCCCCGGCGGGCGTGGGGCCCCCGGCGGGCGTGGGACCCCCGGCGGGCGTGGGGCTCGCGGCCGGTGCCTGGGCGAAGGCCGGCGGCGGATCGGCCTGGACGGCCGTACGGGGATCGGGGGCGGCCAGCTCGAAGTCGCCGCCGGTCCCGGTGCCGCTCCGGGTCGCGGACACGGGTGCGGCCGGCGCCCCGGGCGCGGGCACCGGGCCGTCCGTGCGGACCTCCATGGTGGGGAGGTCCCGGCCGCCTGAGTCGGTGCCGGGCAGGTCGCCCGGGTGCTGGGTCATGGTCGAGAGCGAACCGGGGTCGCGGGGCGGGGCGTCCGGCCAGGCGACGGGGGTGACGATCGCCACGGTCGGGCGGTCCGGCTCGGCCCCGGCGGCCGGCACGGCCGCGAGGTCGTAACCGCACGCACCGCAGAACCGGTCACCCGAGTCCAGCGGCTCCGCGCAGCCCGGGCAGGCGGCGAGTCCGTGCGACGGCTTCGGCTTCTGGGACATCCTCACACCCACGTCCGGGGACGGAAGCGGTTGGCCCGCTCCACCAGTTCGATCCTCTCGTCGCCCTGCTGGGCGAGCCGGGCCAGCACCCGGTACGAGCGTTCGAGGCCGAAGCGCAGTCCGCGCTCGTCCAGTTCACTTCCGAGCAGCAGCGCGCCGCCGCCCGGTGCCGCACCGGGACTCCCGGAGAGTACCCAGTCGAGGGCCGTTCCGAGGACCTCCGTCGACAACTGCTCGCGGCGCACCGCGTCCAGACCGAAGCCCTGGAGCGCCGAGACCTGCGCGGCGGCAGCCGTCAGGTCGCCGCCGAGCGGGTCGTGCGCGGGGCGCCGCCGCAGCCGCGCCCGCACGGCCGCGACCCGGGCCGCCGTGTAGTGGATCGACGCCTCCGGTACGGACTCCAGCGCCTGGACGGCCCCGGCGCGGTCGCCGGCCGCGAGGCGCACCCGGGCGAGTCCGAACGCCGCGCTGACGAAGCTCGGGTCGGTGGCCCACACCAGGTGGTAGTACTCGGCGGCGTTGTCCAGCTGGCCGAGGACCTCGGCGCAGATCCCGAGGGCCAGCTTCGGCGCCGGCTCGCCGGGGAACGCGTCGTACACCGCGTCGAAGGCCAGGGCGGCCTGCTGGTGGTCACCGGTCACCAGGGAGGCGACGCCCCGGTACCAGACGACCCTCCAGTCGTCCGGGTCCCGCTCCTCCAGGCCCGCGAGGGTCCGGACCCCGGACGTCAGGTCGCCCAGCTCCAGCTGGGCCCGCAGGGTGCGCAGCCGCAGCTCGGCGGAGGGCGCCGGCGCGGCCTGGAGCGCCCCGAGCAGTTCGCCGGGCGCGGCGGCCGCGAGACCGGCGAGGAACCCGGCGTTGGGGTCGGCGGCGTCGACGCGCGGCACGGGCAGCGCGAGCGCGGTGGCGGGCGTGTCGAGCGGCGCGAGCGCCCCGCCGATCCCGTGCCCCTCGGAGACCTCCGTCACCGGCGGCGTCTGAGCCCGCCGGCCGCGGCGCGCCCCGAGCAGCGACACGTCCTCGGTCATTTCGGCGAACAGCGTGGTGTCCGTGACCCGGACCTCGGCGCCGAACAGGGTCGACAGGGCGGGGCGGGGGCGCCCGGACTGGAGGGCCACCACCTCGCGCAGGACGCCGGTCAGCTGCTCGGCCATCTCCTGCGCGGAGGCGAAGCGGCGGGCCGGGTCCGGGTCGGTGGCGCGGACCAGGAAGCGGTAGAAGGACTCGTAGGTCCGGAAGACCGGGATGTGCTCCGGCTCGGGCAGCGAGTCCACGAAGACGTTCGTGTAGCCCTGGAAGTCGAAGGTCATCACCGCGAGCGTGCGCGCCACGGTGTACAGGTCGCTCGCCACCGACGGGCCGACCTCGGCCACCTCCGGCGCCTGGTAGCCGACCGTGCCGTAGATCGCGGACTCGTCGTCGTCCATCCGCCGGACCGCGCCCATGTCGATGAGCTTCAGCTGGTCCTCGGTCTGGATGGCGTTGTCGACCTTGAAGTCGCAGTAGAGCAGGTTCCGGCTGTGCAGGTGGCCGAGCGCCTCCAGGGCCTCGATCCCGTACGCGCAGGCCTGCTCGACCGGCAGCGGGTCGCGGCGGCCGTCCGGGGTGCGCCGGTCGTTGGCGATCTCCTTGAGCGACTTGCCGCCGACGTACTCCATGACGATGTAGCCGTCCAGGGAGCCGGTGCGCTGGTCGAGGTGCTCGACGAAGTTGTAGATGCGGACGATGTTGGAGTGCTCGATCTCGGCGAGGAAGCGGCGCTCGGAGATCGCCGCCGCCATGGCGTCCTGGTCGCCGGTGTCGAGCAGGCCCTTGAGGACGACCCACCGGTCGGACACCGCCCGGTCGACGGCGAGGTAGATCCAGCCGAGCCCGCCGTGCGCGAGGCAGCCCGCCACCTCGTACTGGCCGTGGACGATGTCCCCGGCGCGCAGCTTGGGCACGAAGGAGTACGGGTGCCCGCACTTGGTGCAGAAGCCCTCGGTACGGCCCGGCCGGTCGCCCCGCGAACGACCCACCGGCGCCCCGCAGTCGGAACGCGAGCAGAAACGCTTCCGCTCGGGAACCTCGGCGTTCTCCATCACCGCCGCCCGCGGGTCGGGCCGCGGCACCTCGGGAATGGCCACCAGACCCGCGCCCAGCCGGTTGCGGGCGGACTGGCCGGACGACGAACCGGAGCTGCGCACCGAGACCGAGCGTGCCGTGGACGCCCCGGACAGCGCGCGCGACAGCCGGCCGGAGACCGAACGGCGGGAGGTCGAGGAGCGCGACGACGCCCGCGACGAGGCGCGCGAACCGCTCCGCGAGGAACCCGAGTCAGGCCCGCCGACACCGCCCGTCCCCCTCCCGGGCACGGCCATGCCGGTCGGCGTCGAGCCGATCAGCCCTCCGGGCGCGACGACCGGCGCGAGCCCGCAGGTGTCGCAGTACAGCTCGCCGCCTCCCATGTCCTCGTACGAGCCCCCGCACGAAGGACGCTGACAGCTCCCCACACCCGTCTCCCCGCTCACCACTGCCGTCCTCCCGCGTCTCTCGGGCCGGACAGTACGTCCGCCGCCGCCTGCTGGTAGCGCAGGACGGCCTGTTCGGCGACCCGGAGGTCGCAGGGCGCGCTCCACAGCATCCTGCGGGCCGCGTCGTACCGCTCGACGAGCAGCGGGTCCTCCGCCGCGCCGAGCCGTGCCACCTTCGCCTTGTACGCGTCGAGCCGGCCGCGCAGCTCGGCCCGGACCGCGAGCGGCGCCGTCACCGCGGTCAACGACTCCCGGGCCCGCAGCAGTTCGTCCTCGGCCTCCCGCTCCAGGGAATCCAGGAGCGGCGACAGCCGGTGCCACTGGGCGTGCCTGCGGTACTCGGCGGCGACCGCGAGGCGCTCCTGGAGCACCGTCGGCGGCCCGCTGACGGCCGGCACCTCGGAGGCGGCGATCTTCGCCAGGACCTCGCCGCGCGCCGAACGGGCCTCCGCGAGCGTCCGGTCGGCCCGGGAGAGCACGTCGCGCAGCCGCAGCAGCCGGTCCTCGGAGTCCTGCCGGACGGCCAGGACGGCCTCGATCTCGCGCCGGATGTCCTCCAGGGCCAGCGCCGCCCGGTCGTACCGCTCGGTGTCGGGACGGCCCCCGCCGGGCGCCGAACTCCCCGCCGCCGGACGCCAGAACGCCAGCGGGTCGGTCACCACCTGGGACCGCAGCGCGGTCAGTTCGGCCGTGATCTCCGCCAGCTCGTCCCCGGCCGGGTGCTCCCCGGGCCGTACGCCCACCGAGTGCGCGAGCGAGCGCGTCCGGCCCAGCTCGGCGGCGAGCAGGTCTATCCGGGCGGGCAGCGCCGACCAGACGGCGTCGGCGGTGACGACCAGGTCGAGGGAGGCGGCGTACAGCTCGTTCATCCGCCGGACCAGGCCCTCCAGGCTGAAGCGCTCGGTGAGCAGCGCCTGCTCGCCCGCGCCGCCGGGGACCAGGACGCTCTCGCCGCGCAGCCGGTCGGTCAGCTCCACCAGCTCCTCGCGGGTGGGCCAGCGGCGCCGCGCACGCAGCTCACGGGCCTCCCGGAGGGCCCCGGTGTACACGTCGAAGCACGTCCAGAGCAGGGTGATGGTGCGCTCCGTCGCCGCCCACCGGTCCCGGGTGGTGCCGGTCAGCTCCGCCCCTTCGAGCAGCCTGCGGCCGGCGTGGTCCTGCAGCGCGAGGAGCGAGTCCTCGATCGCCTTGTGCTCGGCGCCGAGCCGCGCCAGCGCACGGTCCGCCTCGTCCCGGTCCATCACCGGCCCGGGGGGTCCCGTGACGCCCATCTCTTACCTCTTCCGCTTCGTGTGCAGGGTGACCCCTACGGGGCGCGTACGGCGCTACTTGTACAGCGGAGCCGGCGGCCCCGTGATGCCGGGAAGGTCCTTCTCCAGCCACTCCGCGTACGCGGCCTGCCAGGGTCCCTGCCGGTAGCCCACGAGCACCTGGTTGACCCTGCGGACCAGGTCGTCGTTGCCCAGCTTGGCCGCCACCCCGTAGTACTCCCTGGTGAACGGCCGGCCCTTCAGCTCGACCGCCGGGTCCTGCGCGGCCTGGCCGGCCGCGAGGGCGTTGTCGGTGACGACGGCGTCGACCTCGCCCATCTGGAGGCGGGCCAGGCAGTCCAGCTGGTTGGGGACGGTCAGCAGGTCCTTGTCGTCCTTGGTGCCGTCGGCCTCGTCCTTGAAGAGCGCGCCGAAGGAGTTCTCCTCCAGGGCGTCGTAGGCCGTGGAGCCCTCGGCGGTGCAGACCCGCTTGCCGCGCAGCGAGGCGTCGTAGCCGGTGATGTCCTGGGCGAGCTTGGGCGCCAGGACCTGCTGGCCGGCCTGGAAGTAGGCGGTGGAGAAGGCGACCTGCTCGATCCGCTTGCAGTTGATCGTCATGGTGCGCACGACGAGGTCGACCTTGCCGCTGTCCAGGGCGGCGATCCGCTGGTTGGTCGGGATCGCGCGGAAGATGATCGCGTCCGGGTCGCCGAGGAGGTCCTTGGCGATGGCCCGGGCGAGCGTGATGTCGAAGCCCTCCAGGACGCCCTTCTCCGGGTTCCGGTAGCCCCAGCGGTAACTGGACTGGTCGACGCCGACGATCAGCTTCCCGCGGTCCTTGATCGCCCGGATCGACGGGCCGTCCGCCGACGAGGGGGTGAGGGAGGCCTCGGGGTGCTCGCAGGTGTCCGTCCTGATCTGGACGCCGGTGCCCACGCCGGGGCCGGGCGTCCACGGCGCGGGTGCCGCGCCGGTGCCGTCCTGCGCGAGCGGCAGCAGGGTGAGCGAGGCGGTGAGCCCGCAGGCCACGGCCATGGCGGCCACCCCGCCCCAGCCCCGCAGCCGCAGCGCCGCCCGCCGCACCAGCGGGTACGTGCCGTTCGGCATCCCGCCCCCTCTCACCGGTACTCCGACAGTCTGCGGTTGATGCCGAGCAGGGCGCCCGCCGCGCCCAGGATCCCGAGCGCCGCCGCGCCGAGCGGCAGCGCCGTCAGCGCGTCCCTGGCGTCCCCGGCGGCGCGGGTGAACTCGGCCTGCTCGTGCGCGAGGGCCCGCTCCAGGCCCGCGTCGACCTGGTCGAAGGACCGGCCCGTGGACTCCTGCGCGCCGATGATCCGGCCGAGGGCGCCCTCGTAGTCGCCGGCCTCGTCCTTGGCGCGGGCGTCCTTGTGGCGCTCCCGCCACTCGGCGGCGTGCTCGGCGGACTCGTCGACCGGGCCGCGCCCGGCGTCGTCGTCGGCCCGCCCGCGTGCCGTGGCGAGGGCGTCCGTCAGGGCGGCCATGCTCGCCGTGTACTCGGCCTCGTACTTGTCGTTCTTGCCGTCCTCGGTGAGGACGGCGCCCCGGGCGACCAGGGTCAGGTTCTCGTTGGCGCGGGCCGTGAGCGAGCTGATCCGGGCGGTGTTGAGGACCTGGAGGGACTCCTGCCCGTGCAGGCGCGCGCTCTCCAGACCGCCGCGCGTGACCGTGTGCCCGGCGACCAGCCAGAGCAGGACGACCGTGGTGGCGGCGGTGGCGGCGAGCAGTCCGTGGTTGAAGACCCGGTGGGTACGGGCGTAGTTGCGGCGCTGGGCCCAGAGGAGGACGGCGAGGGCGAGCAGGCCGAGGCCGAGCGACAGGAACGGCCAGGTGCGGGCCGCCTCGTCGTCGCGCTGGAGCCGTACCGTCTCCGCCGCGTAGAGCCGCTCGGCGGCGGGCAGCAGTGTGCCGGCCATCTGCTGGTTGGCGTATCTCAGGTAGGCGCCGCCGAGCGGCAGGCCCTGCCGGTTGGCGGCGCGGGCGCGCTCGACGAGGCCGGTGTAGCGGGGGAGCTGCTCGTTGAGGGTGGCGATCTCGTGGGCCGACTCCGAGGAGCCGTCGGTGTTCGCCGCGGCCTTGACGAGGAGCCGGGAGGCGGTGGTGATGTCCCGGGTGTACCGCGCGCGGGACTCGGCGGGCTCCAGGGTGCCCGCCAGGAAGCCGCTGGCCGCGGTGGTGTCGGCGTCGGCGAGGGAGCGGTAGATCGCGGCCGCGTCGGCGCTCAGCGGCTGGCTGCGGCTGACGACGTCGTCGGCGGCGGAGGCCCGGTCGGACACCTCCAGGGCGCTGACCGCGCCGAACGCCACGACGAGCAGCGCGAGTACGGCCCCGAGGATCTGCAGCCGGCCGGGCTCGGTCGTCGCGGCGACCCGCAGCCGCTCGCGGCCGACGGCCCAGGCGCCGCGGCCCGCGGGCGGGGCGGTGGCGGGCGCGGACGCCGGCTGCGCGGGCACGGTGCCCGGGCGCGCGGGCGCCTGCGCCGTGCCCCGCGCCGCCGGGGCGGCGGGCGCGTTCGGCGGGTGTGTCACTTGACCTCCCCCTCGGTCGCTGACGTCGGCCGGTCCGTCCGGTGCTCCGGTACGACCGGTTCCGGTGGACGACCACCCGGCCAGCAGTATGGCCTCAGGGGGCCGTCCGCACACCGGGATTGACTCGATCTTGTTCCTATCGTGCCCCATGCCCCCGGCACATCAGCAGGCGAACCCCCTCACTCTGAATACGCCGCCCGGCCGGGATCGGTTCCCTTTCGGACACCCCTCGAACGAGTGAACACGCGTGCGGGGTGCCTCGTCGTGACGACGAGACACCCCGCATCCGCGCCCCTCAGGCGCCGTAGTGCACCCGCAGGCGGGCCTTCGCCTCCGGCGTCGCGCCCGCCTCGTCCAGGGCGAGCAGCCCCGCCCCGAGGACCGGCGGCGCGGTCACGAAGCCGATGACGGCCTTCGGCGCCCGTGCCGCGAGGAGTTCGCGGATCCGCTCCTCCAGCTGCGGGTGGCGGGCGGCGAGCACGCTGCCGCCCAGCATCACCGGCGCCTCCTCGTGGTGGAGCCCCAGCCGGCGGAGCGCGACCGACGACATGGCGACGACCTCCTCGGCCAGCCGGTCGACCAGCGACATCGCCACCGGATCGCCCCCGGCCGCGACCGCGAACAGCACCGGTGTCAGCTCGTGCCGCCGCTCCAGCGGGACCCCTCCCAGGTGCAGCGCCTCGATCAGCGCGTACATCGACTGCAGGCCGAAGTGGGCCGGCAGCGCGTCGGCGAGGGCGGTGGGCAGGCCCCGCCCGTCCTCGGCGCGCGCCGCGAACCACAGCGCCTCGTCGGCGAGTCCGCCGCCCCCGCCCCAGTCACCGGAGATCTTCCCGATCGCCGGGAAGCGCGCGGTCCGCCCGTCGGGGGTCATCCCGACGCAGTTGATCCCCGCCCCGCACACCACCGCGACGCCCCGGGGCTCGTCGAGCCCGGCCCGCAGGATGGCGAAGGTGTCGTTGTGGACCCGGACGGAGGGGCTCCAGCCCCGCGCCAGGAGCTCCGCCTGCAACGCCTCCTCCTCGACGGGCAGGTCGGCGTTGGCGAGACAGGCCGTGACATGGGCGAACTCCACCGGGACGCCCGCCTCGGCGCACGCCCGGCCGGTGATCTCCGCGAGCCCGTCGACGGCCGTCCCCACCCCGACCACGGGCGGCTGGAAGCCGCCGCCGCGCGCCGAGCCGAGGACCGTGCCGTCCACGGTGAGGACGGCGACGTCGGTCTTGCTGTTGCCGGCGTCGACGGCCAGCAGGGTTTCGGTCACGCCCACGCGAGGTGCTCCCGGTTGTGCGCGATCAGCCGGTCGGTGAGGCCGTCGGCGTACGCGTACTGCCCGACCAGCGGGTGTGCGAGCAGCGCCTTGAACACCCGGTCGCGGCCGCCGCGGAGCGCCGCCTCCAGGGCGAGGTCCTCGTAGGCCGTGACGTTCGCGATCAGGCCGGCGTACAGCGGGTCCACCGGCGTCACCGGCAGCGGCGTGGCGCCGTGCGCGCCGACCGCCGCCTGCGTCTCGATGACGGCGTCGTCCGGCAGGAACGGCAGCGTGCCGTTGTTGTACGTGTTCACCACCTGGTACGGCGAGCCCCCGCCGCCCAGCAGCGACGCCGCCAGGTCGACTGCCGCCTCGGAGTAGAAGGCGCCGCCGCGCTTGGCGAGCAGGGCCGGCTTCTCGTCGAGCGCCGGGTCCCCGTACATCTCCAGGAGTTCCCGCTCCATCGCCGCGACCTCGGCGGCCCGCGAGGGCTTGGTGCCCAGTTCCCGCACCACCTCGTCGTGGGCGTAGAAGTAGCGCAGGTAGTACGAGGGGACGACGCCGAGCCGGTCCAGGACACGGCGGGGCAGCCGCAGGTCGTCGGCGACGGCGTCGCCGTGCCCGGCGAGCAGCCGGGGCAGCACGTCCTCGCCCTCGGGACCGCCGATCCGGACGGCCCGCTCCCAGGTCAGGTGGTTGAGCCCGACGTGGTCGAGGTGGACGTCGGCCGGGGTCACGTCGAGGAGCTCGGCGAACTTCCGCTGGAAGCCGATGGCCACGTTGCACAGGCCGACGGCCTTGTGCCCGGCCTGGAGCAGCGCGCGCGTGACGATGCCGACGGGGTTGGTGAAGTCGATGATCCAGGCGTCCGGATTGGTGCGCCGGACCCGCTCGGCGATGTCCAGGACGACCGGGACCGTGCGCAGCGCCTTGGCGAGGCCGCCGGCGCCGGTGGTCTCCTGGCCGACGCAGCCGCACTCCAGCGGCCAGGTCTCGTCCTGTTCGCGGGCGGCCTGCCCGCCGACCCGCAGCTGGAGCAGGACGGCGTCGGCGCCCTCGACCCCGGCGTCGAGGTCGGTGGTGGTGGTGATCTTCCCGGCGTGGTCCTGCCTGGCGAAGATCCGGCGGGCGAGCCCGCCGACCAGGTCGAGCCGCTCCGCGGCCGGGTCGACGAGGACGAGTTCGGTGATGGGCAGGGTGTCGCGCAGCCGCGCGAAGCCGTCGATGAGTTCGGGGGTGTAGGTGGAACCGCCCCCCACGACAGTGAGCTTCATCTTCCGTATCAGCCCTTCACTCCGGTCAGTGTGACTCCCTCGACGAACGCCTTCTGGGCGAAGAAGAACACGAGGATCACGGGGGCCATGACCAGCACGGTCGCGGCCATGGTCAGGTTCCAGTCGGTGTGGTGCGCGCCCTTGAAGGACTCCAGGCCGTAACTGAGCGTCCAGGCCGTCGCGTTCTCGGAGGCGTAGATCTGCGGCCCGAAGTAGTCGTTCCAGCAGTAGAAGAACTGGAACAGGGCCACGGCGGCGATGCCGGGCTTCGCCATCGGCAGCACGACCCGGACGAGCGTGCGGAACTCGCCGCAGCCGTCGATCCTGGCGGCCTCGACGTACTCGTCGGGGATCGTGAGGAGGAACTGGCGGAGCAGGAAGATCGCGAAGGCGTCGCCGAACGACATCGGGACGATCAGCGGCCACAGCGTCCCCGAGAGGTCCATCTGCTTCGCCCAGAACAGGTACATCGGGATGATCACGACCTGCGGCGGCAGCATCATCATCGAGATGACGAGCAGCAGCGACAGGTGGCGGCCGCGGAAGCGGAACTTCGCGAGCGCGTACGCCACGGGGATCGAGGACACCACGACGAGGGCGGTGCCGAGTCCCGCGTACAGCAGCGAGTTCCTCCACCAGGTGAGGAAGCCCGGCGTCTCGAAGACCTTGACGTAGTTGTCCCAGTGCCAGGAGTCCGGCGTCAGGTCCCTGGTGAGGGCCTGGTCGTCGCTCATCAGGGACGTCAGGAGGACGAAGACGAAGGGGAGCACGAAGAACAGGGCGGCGGCGACGCCGAGCGAGTGCACGGCGATCCAGTGCAGCAGCGACCTGCGGCGGGCCCGCTTCTCGGCGGGGCTCGCCCCGTGCGGGGCGGGTGCGGTTGCGGTGGTCATGTGTCAGTCACCCGAGCCGATCAGGCCGCCGCGCCGGCGCATCAGCAGCGCGGTGAAGGCCATGGAGAAGGCGAAGAGCACGAGCGCCACCACGCAGGCCGCGCCGTAGTTGAACTGGTTGAAACCAAGGCTGTAGACCAGCTGCGGCAGGGTCAGGGTGGAGTCGTCCGGGTAGCCGGGCTGGAAGGCGGCCCCGGATCCGCCCATGCGCCCCGAGGCGACTTTGGCGGCCACGATCGGCTGGGTGTAGTACTGCATCGCGCCGATGATCCCGGTGACGACCGCGAAGAGCACGATGGGCGAGATGTTCGGCAGTGTGATGAACCGGAACCGCTGCCAGGGGGACGCGCCGTCCAGCTCGGCGGCCTCGTACTGCTCCTTCGGCACGTCGAGCAGGGCGGCCATGAAGATGACCATGAGGTCGCCGACGCCCCACACGGCCAGGACCGTCAGGGCCGGCTTGGCCCAGGCCGCGTCGTTGAACCAGGAGGGGGCGGGGATGCCGACCGCCTCCAGGAACGAGTTGACCGGGCCGGTGCCGGGGTTGAGCAGGAAGACGAAGGCGAGCGTGGCGGCCACCGGCGGGGCCAGGTACGGCAGGTAGAAGAGGGTGCGGAAGACGCCGGCCCCCGTCTTGATCTTGGTGATCAGCATGCCGATGCCGAGGCCGAAGGCGACCCGGCAGGTCACCATCACGACGGCCAGCCAGAGGGTGTTCTGCATCGCCGGCCAGAACTTCGGCATGTCGGAGAAGACGTACGTCCAGTTCTCCAGGCCCCGCCACGTCGGCGCGTTGAGACCGTCGTAGCGCATGAACGAGAAGTACAGCGTGGAGATCAGCGGATAGGCGAAGAAGAAGCCGAAGCCGATCAGCCAGGGCGACATGAACGCCAGGGTGCGCAGCGTGTTCCGCCGGCGCTTCGACCGCAGGGTGTTCCGCGCCTCGGGGGAGGAGAGGGCCGGGGCCGCCGCCTCCTTGGCGGGCAGGGTGTCCGTGCTCATGAGGGGGGACCGGCCGTCACTTCGCCGCGGCGATGTCGCGGTCGATCTGGGCCGCGGCGTCCGCGAGGCCCTTCTTGAGGTCCGTGACCTTGCCGTTCTCGTACTTGTGGGCGAGGGCGGAGAGGGTCTCCTGGTAGGTGGGCCCGTTCACGGCGCCGTCCATGGTGGTGGACTCCGGGTGCCGGGCGATGTCCAGGAAGGTCTTGAAGCGGTCGTCGAACTTCAGGTTCGGGGACTTCAGCGCGTCGAGGGTGGAGGGCACGTTGCCGATGGCGTTGGCGAACTCCACCACGGCGTCGGTGTCCGTGGTCATGTACTTGACCAGCTCCCAGGCCGCGTTCTGCTTCTTGCTCTGCGGCGCGATGCCCATGATCGTGCCGGAGAGGTAGCCCTTGCCGTACTCGGCCACCTCGTCGTCGGCGACCGGCAGCGGCGCGACGCCCACCTCGAAGCCGACCTTGGCGTCCTTGATGAAGTTCAGCCGCCACTCGCCGTCCAGCTGCATGGCGACCTGGCCGGTGTGGAAGGGGTGCTTGGCGCCCCACTCGTCACCGAAGGTGGTGCGGTACGTGTCGAGCTTCTTGAACCCGCCGAGGGAGTCCACCAGCGACTTCTGGTACGTCATCATCTCGGCGAACGCCGGGTCCTTGGCGACGTTCGACTTGCCCTTGTCGTCGAAGTAGTCGTGGTCCCACTGCGACATGTAGTGCTCGACGACGGTCTCGTAGCCCAGGTAGTTGGGCATGAAGCCGAGCTGTTCGTACGAGTCGCCCTTGGGCTTGGTGAGCTTCTTGGCGACCTCGGCGAACTGGGACCAGGTCTTCGGCGGGGCCTCGGGGTCGAGGCCGGCCGCCTTGAACGCGTCCTTGTTGTAGTAGAGCCCGTACGCGTCGGAGAGCAGCGGCAGCGAGCAGCGCCTGCCCTCGAACTGGGTGTAGTCCTGGAGGACCTTCGGGAAGGTCTTGTCGAGGTCCAGCTTCGACTTCTCGATGAACGGCTTGAGGTCCGCGAGCGCGCCCGAGGCGCAGAACTTGCCGACGTTGGAGGTCGTGAACGAGGCGACGACGTCCGGCCCGTTCGAACCGCCGGCGCGCAGCGCCTGGCCGAGCTTCTCGTCGTTGATGTCGCCGACGAGCTTCACCTTGATGTTCGGGTGGCTCTTCTCGAACCGGGCGACGCTGTCCTCGATGGCCTTGACCTCGGAGGGGGCCGACCAGCCGTGCCAGAAGGTGATGGTGGTCTCGGCCTTGGGGTCGTCGGAGGCCCCGTCGTTCGCGGAGCCCGTACAGGCGGAGGCGAAGAGGGCGATCGAGGCGGTGGCGGCGAGCGCGGCTGCGGCTCTGCGCGGGCGTGCGGGCATGACGGTGTCTCCCTGGGGCGGGTCGGGGTGTCGGAGAGGGCGGGGACGGTCAGCGCGAGGTGTCGAAGACCTCGTCGCGTGTGGTGGCGAGGGCGCTTTCGAGGGCGCCGCGCAGCACGGGGCTCCGGCGCACGGCGGAGAGCACGAGTCGCGGCCGGGAGGGGGCGAGGTCCGCGAGTTCGGACTGGACGCGGGCGCGCAGGGGTTCGCCGCCGGGGACGAGGGCGTCACCGGACAGCACGATCAGTTCGGGGTCGAGCACGGCCACGAGGGCGGCGAGACCGGTGGCGAGGCGCTCGGCGTAGCGGTCGAGGAGCTCCGCGGACCGGGGGTCGTCCTCGTGGGTCTCGGCGGCCCGGGACAGCAGCCCGGCCACCACCGGTACGAAGGGGTGGTCGGGGGTCGCGATCCCGGCGGCGCGGGCGAGCCGGGGCACGGACTGGATGCCCGCGAGTTCCTGGAAGCCACCCGAGTTGGCCTTGGTGACCTGGCGGACGAGGGGGGTGCCGGGCACGGGGAGGAAGCCGAGTTCGCCGGCGCCGCCGGTGAAGCCGCGGTGCAGCCGGCCGCCGAGGACGAGGGCGGCGCCGAGGCCCCCCTCGTTCCACAGCAGGACGAAGTCGTCGTGGCCGCGGGCGGCGCCGACGCGCTGCTCGGCCACGGCGACGAGGTTGACGTCGTTCTCGTACTCGAACGGCATGGGCAGGACGGCGGCCAGTTCCTCCAGGAGGGTGGGGGAGTGCCAGCCGGGCAGGTGGGAGGCGTACCGCAGGCGTCCGGTGGCCGGGTCGAAGGCGCCGGGGGTGCCGATGACCAGCCGTCGCACGTCCTCGCGGACGAGTCCGGCGGCCCGGACCGCGCCGTCGAGGGCGTCGGTGACCTGGCGGACGACGCCGGAGTTGGAGCGCCCCGGGGTGCGGAGCTCGTACTCGCCGACGATCTCGCCGGTGACGTCGGCGACGGCGGCGTGGACGCGGTGCTGGTCGACGTCGAGTCCGGCGGCGTACGCGGCGCGCGGGTTCACCGCGTAGAGCTGGGCGTTCGGTCCGGGGCGGCCCTCGGTGGTGCCGGTGGCGACGACGAGCCCGGCGGCTTCGAGGCGGGCGAGCAGCTGGGAGGCGGTCGGCTTGGACAGGCCGGTGAGCTTGCCGATCCGGGTCCGCGAGAGCGTGCCGTGTTCGAGGAGCAGGTCCAGGGCGGCGCGGTCGTTCATAGCCCGCAGGACGCGCGGCGTTCCGGGGGTTCCCGGGGTCGTACCGGCCATGAGTCCGCACCTGCCCTTCCACGATGGTCGGGCCATTCTGCCTGGCGGCCGGCCCGCTCTCCCACTTGCTCTGTTAGGAAAGTTTCCTATTTGGTGGAAGGACGGTAAGGCGGCCGCCGCGGAGGCGTCAATACCCGGGAACGCGAGACGCCCCCGAAGGCAACCGAAGCGTTACCTGCGGGGGCGTGCGGGGATACCGCGCCGCTACTTCGTGAGGTCCGACTTCGGCAGCGGGGTCGCCGCCGCCGACTGCGGCGAGGTCGTCGAGGCGAACGCCGACGGCGCCGCCATGCCCGCCGTCGGGTCGCCCACGATCTCCTCGGCCTGCGCGGGAACCCCGCCGACGATCCGGATGCCGGCCTCGTCCAGGCCCCGCTTGATGCGCCAGCGCAGCTCGCGCTCCACGCCCAGCGCCTTCCCCGGCATCGTCTTCGCCGAGACCCGCACGGTCATCGAGTCGAGCAGCACCTCACTCAGACCCAGCACCTCGACCGGCCCCCACAGGCGCTCGTTCCACGGCTCCTCCTTCGCCATGGACTCCGCCGCCTCGGTGATCACCGACCGCACCCGCTCCAGGTCCTCCGTCGGCCGCACGGTCACGTCCACGCCCGCCGTCGCCCAGCCCTGGCTGAGATTCCCTATCCGCTTGATCTCGCCGTTGCGCACGTACCAGATCTCGCCGTCCACCCCGCGCAGCTTGGTCACCCGCAGACCCACCTCGACGACCTCGCCCGAGGCCACGCCCGCGTCCACCGAGTCGCCGACGCCGTACTGGTCCTCCAGGATCATGAAGACGCCCGAGAGGAAGTCCGTCACCAGGTTCCGCGCGCCGAAACCGATCGCCACACCGGCCACACCGGCCGAGGCGAGCAGCGGCGCCAGATCGATCTTGAAGGCGCCGAGCACCATCAGGCCGGCCGTGCCCAGGATGAGGAACGACGCGACCGACCGGAGGACCGACCCGATCGCCTCCGAGCGCTGCCGGCGCCGCTCGGTGTTGACGAGGAGACCGCCGAGCGCCGTCCCCTCCACCGCCTGCGCCGAGCGGTTCATCCGCTCGATCAGCTTCGTCAGGGCGCGGCGGACGGCCATCCGGAGCAGCAGCGCGACGACCAGGATCAGCAGGATGCGCAGGCTGGTGTTCAGCCAGGTGGACCAGTTCTCCTCCACCCAGCTCGCCGCGTTCGTCGCCTTCTCCGCGGCCTCGTCCAGGGTCACCGGAATGGGTTCGGGTTCGGTGGCAGCCGCTAGGACGGACCAGGACACGGGGCAACCTCCAGGGCATCGCGTACGCAGGGCATCCACACTAACGGGGCGTCGGACGTGGTCCCGTTGCCGTGTTCGAGGGAGAGACGGACCTCACCTGGGCAAGTAAGAGACAGGTAAGAGGAGGAGTCGCCGATGTGGTCGAGAACACTCCGGGCGCGTCACCCCGATCCCGGAACGTGGTGGCGCTCCGACCAGGCCTGAGGAGAGACTGAGAGCAGTTCGTCCCGGCGCGAGCCACGCGCCGCCGGCGCCATAGGAGGCATCCGTGCCGCATGTCCTGGTCCTCAACGCGTCGTACGAGCCACTGGGCGTCGTACCGCTCCGCCGCGCACTCGTCCTCGTACTGGAGAACAAGGCTCTCTGCCTCGAGGAGTCCGGCGCCTTCCTGCACAGCGAGACCCAAGTCCTCCCCGCGCCCAGCGTGGTGCGACTGAAGCGCTTCGTGCGGGTCCCCTACCGGGGGCCCGTTCCCTTGACCCGCAGGGCCCTGTTCGCCCGCGACGGCGGGCGCTGCGTGTACTGCGGGGGCGTCGCCACCAGCGTCGACCACGTCATCCCGCGCAGCCGCGGGGGCACCCACGCCTGGGACAACGTCGTGGCGGCGTGCCGCCGCTGCAACCACGTCAAGGCCGACCGGCACCTGCGCGAGATCGGCTGGCGCCTGCGCCACCAACCGGCCCCGCCGTCCGGCCTGGCCTGGCGGATCATCGGGACCGGACACCGGGACCCCCGCTGGCTGCCGTACCTCCAGCCGTACGGCGCAGAGGACGTGATGGCCCGGATCGACTCCGTCGCCGACGCCCCCGTGAGGGCGCTGACGACGGGTTGAGCCGGGCCTTTCGCGTACGCGGGGACCTTCCCCGTACGCGCCGGGGGCCGGGTGCGGCACAGGAGCGGCGCTCCCCTCACGGGGCGGGCCGCTCCTCCGTCGCGCCCGCGGCGGCCTCCGGCCGCTCCGCCTCCTTCTGCGGCCGCTCCGCCTGCTTCTGCGGGGCCACCGCGTAGGTCTCCACCGACCAGAGGGAGTAGCCGAACCGGGTCGCCCGCGTCTCCCCCTGCACCCGCAGGAAACGCGTGTCCGCCGCGTCCATCCGGACCGACTCGCGGCCGCCCCCGCCGTCCGCGACGGTCGCCGCCGTGCGCCACACGCGCCCGTCGGCCGACACCTGGATCCGGTAGCGGGAGGCGTACGCGTCCTGCCAGTGCAGGACCACCTGCCCTATCCGCGCCGGCTCGGCCAGCTCCAACTGCATCCAGGCGCCGTCCTCGGCCGGCGAGGACCAGCGGGTCGCCGGATCGCCGTCCACCGCGGAGGCGGCCGGGAAGTCCGGGGTCTCGTCGCCCGACGAGGTCGCCGTCGCCGTCCGCGCCAGGTCGGGACCGGCCGTGCGCGGGAAGGCCCGCACGGTCAGCACCCGCTCCTCGCCCGCGAAGGAGACCGGCACGCGGTACGAGCCGGCCGGCACGTCCGCGCCCACCGACACCTCCAGCGGCACGCTCGTCCGCGCCCCGCGCTCCACCACGGCCTCCTTGGGGAGCCGGACGGCGATGCCCTTCGGGGCCTTCGCCGTCAGCGCCCCGCGCACCTCGTCCGCGCGCAGGCCCGACAACTCCACGTCCACCCGCCGCGCCGGGCCGCCGATCTCGGCGTCCGTCTCCGTACGGGCCAGTTCGAGCCCGGCCCGCGGCCCGTCCGCGAACCACGGCACCAGCGAGCGCACGCCGGGGTCCCGGCCGCCCCCGCTCCACCGCACGCGCAGCGCCTCGGCCCGCAGGCCCTTGAGATCGGTCTGGGTCCAGCCGGACGCCGAGAGCGGGCCGAGCGGCCGCCAGCCCTCCCCGGGGACGTACGCCTCCACGCGCGCGTCCGTGTCCGTCGCCGTCCCCGCGCCCGGGTCCGTTCCCGATCGGCCCGGCCGGGCCATCACCGTCAGGGCGGCGACGGGCCGCGCCCGGTCGAGCCGCACGGTGTACGAGCCGGGAGCGCGCTCGGCCCGCGCCGCGGCGGGCCGGTCGGCGCCGGTCCAGGCCGCCGACTCCGCCACCACGCGCGCGAGGAACGGGTCGAGCACCCCCGCGCCGACCGTCACCCGGCTCGACCCCAGCGCCTCCCGCAGCGGTTCGAGGGCCAGCTGCGCCCGCCACGCCGCCGCGCCGTCGCCGTGCGCCTGGGCGAGCAGCATGTCGACCGCCGTCTCGCCGGCCTCGCCGTACCGCGCGAGCTGATCGAGCCACGGGCCCACCTCGTCGCCGAGCGCGGAGCCGCCGGGCTCGCCCGCGCCGCCCGGCCCACCGAGGGCCGCGAGTCGCTCCGGGGCCCGGCGCATCACGGTGAACGCGGCCCGCAGCCCGCGCGCCGCCCGCTCCCGCGCGGCCGTGCCCGCCGGCGTGTCCGGGGCGGAGCGCGAGGCCCAGAACGCGGCGAGCAGCGGCTTCAGATAGGCCGATTCGCCCTTGGGGTCGAGGATCGAGGAGGCGCCGTTCCCGGCCAGCGCCCGCAGCGCCTCACGGGCCGCCGGATCAGGGCCCGCGAGGTCGTCGACGGCGGCCCGCCAGGACTCCTGGGGCCGGTAGCCCCGCGGGTTCCAGGCGTAGTCGGCGGCGGTGAAGAGCGGGATCCGGGAGGCCGTGGACTGCTCCATGGCGTGGGCCAGGAAGGCGGCGGAACCGGCGGCCACGGCCGGGTCCCGGCCGGTGGCGGGGCCGAGGAACAGCCGGTCCTGCGCGTAGTCGTTGACCGGGTAGTTGTCCATCGTGACCAGCGGATGGCTGCCCAGGGCCGCCCGCGCCCCGGCCAGTTCGCCGCCGGTGATCGTGCGCGGGACGACACCGACGCCCGTCCACGCCACCCGCACCTCCGCGTCGAGCGCCCCGGCGAGCTGCGTGCGGTACTCCGTCGCGCCGTCCTGGTAGTACTCCGTCGGCAGCACCGTCAGCGGCTCGGCGTCCGGGTACCGCCCGGCCAGGTGCCGGGCGACGGTGTTCGCCACGCGCGCGTGTGCGGCGGCCGCGGCCGCGGGGCCCCGCCCGAAGGTGTCGGCGTCCTTGTCGCAGTGCCACTCGTCGTACGAGGCGTCCTGGAACTGGAGCTGGAAGACCCGCACGCCGAGCTCCCACATGGCGTCGAGCTTCCGCGTCAGCGCCGTCACGTCGCCGGCCGACGCCAGGCACATGGACTGGGCGGGCGCCACGGCCCAGCCGAGCGTCACCCGGTTGGCGCGGGCCCGTTCCGCGAGCGCGAGGAACTCCCGCCGCTGCTCCTCCGGGTAGGGCTCGCGCCACTGCGCCCGGCGGTACGGGTCGTCACCGGGCGCGTACAGATAGCGGTTCTGCTTGGTGCGGCCGAGGAAGTCGAGCTGGGCGAGCCGCTGTTCGAGGGTCCAGGGGCTGCCGTAGAAGCCCTCGGTGATGCCGCGCTCCGCCGTGCCCGGCCAGTCGCGGACGACGACGCCGGGCACCTCCCGGCCGGCGCCGACGAGCTGCCGCAGCGTCTGGACGGCGTGGAACAGGCCGTCCTCGCCGACCCCGTCCAGGACGACCGTCTCCCGCCCCTCGTAGCGGCCGGTCGCGAGCCGGTAGCCGCCGCGCGGGAGGTCCAGCCGCTCGGGCACGCGCAGGGCCGTCAGCGCCGCCTCCGCCGCCTCGCCGGAGGAGCCCGCGAGCCGCAGCACCGGGCCGCGGCCGGGAAGCCCGGCGTGGACGGTCCGCACTCCGGCGCCCCGCAGCAGCTCGCGCAGGGCGGCGACGGCGTAGGGATCGGCGTCGGCGTCCGCGACGAGCGTCACCTCGTCCCCGAGGCGTACGGACGGCCCGCCGCCGGTCAGCGACTGGGGGCGGGGCCAGACGGCGGGCAGGGCCGCCGCGGCCACGGCACCCGCGCGCGTGGCGGCCGGAACCGCCGGGCCCACGGGAGGCGCCGGGGCCCGGAGCCGGGCCGGTGCCGCGGGCCCCGCGGGAGTCGCCGGGGCGGCCGGCACCGCCGGGGCCGCGTGCACCGGCCCCGGCGCGGCGCCGCCCAGGAGGCCGCCGATGACGGCGGCCGCGACGGCCGTCGCGGTCCGCTTCCTGCGCCCGAGCTGCACGGGTTCTCCCTTCGGACAGGCCCGGCCGCTCCGCCGGTTTGGTCACGAGTGGGTCACGAGCCCACCACCCGTCGCACGGAAGTGTCAATGCGCGAGGGCGATGTGTCGCCTTTGCCCGGCGATCCGTCGGCGAGGTGACGTCACTTCGTCACTTTCCGCCGGTAAAACGAGGTGCGGTGGGTAGGGCTCAGTCGCACCCCTTGGTCCCACCTGTCGAGACGAAACCGGGAGACCCCCGTGACCACCACCGCCCGCCACCTCGGACGGATACGCGTTCCCCAGCAGGCGGCGCCCACCGCCGCGCCGCTGACCAGCGAACCGCCGCTGCCCGACGCGGCGCCCCTCACGAGCGAACCGCCCCTGACCGAGGCGGCCCCCCTCACCAGCGAACCCACCGCCCCCGGCAGCGCGGGTGGCACGGAGTCCCCCGGAGTGTGAAGTGACCCTGGCCCGTCTCGCCGCCCGTCACGGCGTCGCCACCGCGTACAGCCCGTCCGAAGGCGTCACCGTGCCCGTGTCCGACGCCACCGTGGTCGCCGTCCTCGGCGCCCTGGGCATCGACGCGACCACACCGGAGGCGGTCGCCGCCGCCCTCGGCGCGGCGGAACGGGCCGACCGGGAGCGCCTGTTGCCGCCCACCCTCGTCCACCGGCGCGGCGGTGAACCCCTGCGCCCCCCGGAGGACCTGCCGCCCGGCACCCGCCTGCGGGTCACCACCGAGGAGGGAGCCGTCGTCACCGGCCGGGACTGGGAGCGGCTTCCCCTCGGCGTCCACACCGTCGCCGCGCAGGCACCCGACGGACGCGCCGCCACCGGCACCCTGATCGTCAGCCCCGCGCGCGTGCCCGCGCCCGAGCGGCGCGCGTACGGACTGCTCGTCCAGCTGTACTCGCTGCTCTCCAGTCGCTCCTGGGGCATGGGCGACCTCGGGGACCTGCGCGAACTCGCCGGCTGGGCGGGCCGCACGCACGGCGCGGGCTTCATCCAGGTCAACCCGCTCCACGCGGGCGTGCCCGGGGCGCCCACCGACCCCTCCCCGTACCGCCCCTCCTCCCGCCGCTTCCCGGACCCCGTCCATCTGCGGATCGAGGAGATCCCCGAATACGCCCTGGTGGGCCCCGAGCGCCGCGAGGAACTCGACCGGATCCTCGCCGACGCCGCCGAGCTGCGCGAACGGGTCCTCGGCAAGGGCGCCCTGATCGACCGCGACGCGGTGTGGGAGGTCAAGCGGCGGGCCCTGGAGCTCGTGGTCGGCAGCGTGGAACTCGGGCCGGGCCGGCGCGCCGACTTCCACGACTTCCTCGCCGACCGCGGCCGCCCCCTGGAGGACCACGCCACCTACCAGGCCCTGGCCGAGCGGCACGGCCACCACTGGCGCGACTGGCCCGAGGAGCTGCGCGGACCGCGCACCGCGGAGTCCGCCGTGCGCGCCGACCCGGAGCTCGCCGCCCGGGTCGACTTCCACTGCCGGCTCGCCTGGCTGACGGACCGGCAGCTGGCCGACGCCGCCGCGACCGCCCGCGAGGCCGGGATGGCGATCGGGCTCGTCCACGACCTGGCCGTCGGCGTCCACCCGGAGGGCTCGGACGCCTGGGCCCAGCAGGACGCCTTCGCCACCGGCATGTCGGTCGGCGCCCCGCCGGACGCCTTCAACGCCCGCGGCCAGGACTGGGGCCTGCCGCCCTGGCGGCCCGACGCCCTGGCCGCCGCGGGCTACGCCCCCTACCGGGGCCTCCTGCGCGAACTCCTGCGCCACGCGGGCGCGCTGCGCATCGACCACGTCATGGGCCTCTTCCGGCTCTGGTGGGTGCCCGAGGGCCACGAGCCCACCGAGGGGACCTACGTCCGCTACGACGCCGACGCGATGCTCGCCGTCCTCGTCCTGGAGGCGCACCGCGCCGGCGCCCTCGTCATCGGCGAGGACCTCGGCACGGTCGAGCCGGGGGTACGGGAGGAACTGGCCCGGCGCGGGGTGTTCGGCACCTCCGTGCTCTGGTTCGAGCGGGACTGGGCGGGCACCGGCCGCCCGCTGCCCCCGGAGCGGTGGCGCCGCGACTGCGTCGCCACGGCCACCACCCACGACCTGCCCTCCACCGCCGCCCGGCTCTCCGGCGACCACGTCGCCCTGCGCCACCGCCTCGGCCTGGTCGACGGGGACCCGGAGCGCGACCGGGCGGCGGACGCGGCCGAGACCGCCGAGTGGCTCGGCCTGTTCCAGCGGCTCGGGCTGCTCCCGGAGGGTCGGGGGGACGAGGAGGCCGCCGTCCGGGCCGTGCACCGGTTCCTGTTCGCCACCCCGGCCCGGATGGTGGGGGTGTGGCTGCCGGACGCCGTGGGGGACCGCAGACCGCAGAACCTGCCGGGCACCTGGGACGAGTACCCCAACTGGCGGCTGCCGCTCGCCGGCCCGGACGGCCAGCCGCTCACCCTGGAGCAGTTCGCCGCCTCGCCCCGGGCGCACGCCCTGCTGCGGGAGCTGCGCACCCGTACGGTGGCCGACGACACGGCCGGCGGGTGGGGGAGCGCCCGTACGGCACCCCCGGGCGCGCGGTCCGTTTAGGTGTTCGCTACGTTTGCACCGTGGACAAGAAGAACGCTCTGCGCGCCGGCTCCGTCGCGGCCGGTACGACGCTGATGATGCTGCTCATGTCGTCCCCCGCGCTCGCGCTCACCCGCGACGACGGTGACGACCCGGCCCCCAAGCTGAGTGTCGCCGAGACGCTCGGCCTCTACGTGGCCGCACCGCTGGTGCTGTTCCTGGTCATCATCGGTCTGGTGATGGTGCTCGACAAGTCCAAGAAGGCCTGACGGCCTCATCGGTCTCCGCCGAGGGCGCCGCACGGTACGAGATGCCGTGCGGCGCCCTCGCATGCGTCGAGGCCCTTTTCAGGCGGTCGTGGCGAGCAGCTTGCGCAGGAGGCCGGCCAGCTGGTCCGCCTCCTCCCGGGTGAGCGCGGACCGCAGGGCGGCCCGCTGCTCCGCGAGGCCGGCCGCGACGGCCTGGTCCACCAGTTCCCGGCCGCGCTCGCTGAGGGTGACCCGAAGCCCGCGCCGGTCGTTCGGGTCGGGGCTGCGGGTGAGCAGCCCGGCCTTCTCCAGCTTGTCCAGACGGCCCGTCATCCCGCCGGTCGTGATCATCAGCGTGGCGGTCAGTTCGCGCGGCGAGAGCGTGTACGGCTCTCCCGACCTGCGCAGCGTGGCGAGCACGTCGAACTCCCCGAGCGCCATGCCGTAGGGCGAGTACGCCTTGTCCACCCGGCCGCGCATGGCGTTGGCCAGCCGGTAGATCCGGCCGAAGACCGCCATCGGCGCGGTCTCCAGGTCGGGGCGGACGGCCGCCCACTGGTCGGTGATGGCGTCGACGGCGTCGTGGGCGGGGGCGTTCGTGTCCATGGCGCCCAGTGTCCTCCCCCTCGTGAGTCGATGGCAAGTAAGCCACTTGCGAGTAAGTAGCTTAGTGGTAAGTTAATTACCACCAAGCCAGTCCGGCGTCGCCGCAGGACTCCACAGCAGGGGGGAACCGTCATGTCCCGCAAGGCAGCAGTCGTCGCGCTCACCGCCCTCGCCCCGATCTCCTGGGGCTCCACGTACTACGTCACCACGGAGTTCCTGCCGCCCGACCGGCCGCTCTTCACCGGCCTGATGCGCGCCCTGCCCGCCGGCCTCCTCCTGCTCGCCCTCACCCGCAAGCTCCCGAAGGGCGCCTGGTGGGGGAAGGCGGCGGTCCTCGGAGCCCTGAACATCGGTGCCTTCTTCCCGCTCCTCTTCCTCGCCGCGTACCGGCTCCCCGGCGGCGTCGCCGCCGTCGTCGGATCGGTCGGCCCGCTCCTCGTCGTCGGCCTCGCAGCCCTCTTCCTGGGCGACAAGCCCACCGCGAAGTCCCTGATCACCGCCATCACCGCCGCCTTCGGCGTCAGCCTGGTGGTCCTCAAGGCGGGGGCCGCGCTCGACGCGCTCGGCGTGGTCGCCGGACTCCTCTCGGCCCTCTCCATGTCCGCCGGCGTCGTCCTCACCAAGCGCTGGGGCCGCCCCGAGGGCGTCGGCGCCCTCGCGCTCACCGGCTGGCAGCTCACCGCCGGCGGCCTGGTCATCCTGCCCATCGCCTTCCTGGTCGAGGGCGCCCCGCCGGCCCTGACCGGCACCCACCTGGCCGGCTACGCCTACCTCGCCTTCGGCAACACCGCGATCTCGTACTTCCTCTGGTTCCGCGGCATCGAGCGGCTGAGCGCCTCCTCGGCCACCCTCCTCGGCCCGCTCTCCCCGATCACCGCGGCGATCATCGGCTGGGCGGCGCTCGGACAGGCCCTCGGCCCGGTGCAGGTCGCCGGCATGGTGATCGCCTTCGGCGCCACCCTGGCCGGCCAGCTGACCCCCCGCGCGCCGAAGGCCCCGCAGGTCACATCGTTCAGCTCGACTGAAAAGAATGCTCAGGAAGTTTCGATGGACCTGGAGGGTGTGGCGGTGCGACGGTAGCCGGCATGAAGCCGACCACCGCCCGCCACCCGACCACCCCGACACCCGCCACCACCACCCCCGGCACCACCGGCACCACCGGCACTACCGCCACCGAGAGGCCGGCGCCCGCGAGGAAGCTCGCGCGGGGCGCCGGCCTCGGCGTGCTCCTCGCCCTGCTCGCCACCGTCGTCTGGTCCGGCAGCTTCGTCGCCACCCGGGACATGGCGGACACGGTGCCCCCCGTCCAGGCCGTCTTCTGGCGCTGGATCATCGCCCTGGTCGCCGTCGCGCCCTTCGCCGTCCGCCCGTTCCTGCGGCAGTGGCGGACCGTCCGCCGGCACCTCGGCTTCGTCGCCCTCGCCTCGCTGTTCGGCGTCACCCTCTACAACACGCTGGTCCACCAGGCCGGACTGACCACCTCCGCCTCCAACATGGGCATGATCATGGCCGCCTCCCCGGTGCTCATGGCGGTCTACGCCCGGATCGGCGGCGAACGCCTCGGCGCCCGGCGCGTCCTCGGGATGCTGGTCGCCGCCCTCGGCGTGGTCCTGCTCGTCGGCAGGGGCTCGCTCGCCGTCGACCTCGCCGCCGGCGACCTGTGGATGTTCGCCGCGGCCCTGTCCTTCGCCTCGTACAGCGCCCTCCTCAAGCGCAGGCCCGCGGGGATCGACGGACTCGCCTTCCTCTTCACCACCTTCCTGCTCGGCGCCCTGATGCTCGCCCCCGCGTACGCCGTGTCCCTCGTGGTCCAGGGCGGGTTCACCGTCGGCGCCCCGACCGTCGGCCCCCTGCTGTACGTCGGGGTCCTCTCCTCCGCCGTCGCGTTCTTCGCCTGGAACAGGGCCGTCGCCCTCATCGGCGCCGCGCGCGCCGGCGTCGTCTACTACCTCCAGCCCGTCTGCGTCGCCCTCCTGTCGTACGCGCTCCTCGGCGAACGGCTCGGCGCCCTCGGCGTCGCGTGCATGGCGCTCATCCTGGGCGGGGTGGCGCTGAGCTCCGCCCGGTAGGTTGCGCCCCATGACCGAGTGGGACATCAAGAAGCTCCGGATCCTCCGCACCCTCCGCGACCGCGGCACCGTCACCGCGACCGCGGAGGCCCTGCTCATGACCCCCTCGGCCGTGTCGCAGCAACTCACCAACCTCTCCAAGCAGCTCGGCGTGCGGCTCCTCGAGGCCCACGGCCGCCGCGTCCGGCTCACCGACGCCGCCCATCTGGTGCTGCGGCACGCGGAGGCCGTGTTCGCGCAGCTGGAGCGCGCCGACGCCGAACTCGACGGATACCTGCGCGGCGAGGCGGGGCAGGTGCGGGTGGCGGCGTTCTCGACGTCCGTGCCCGCGCTCGTCGTCCCCGCCGTACGGCAGCTGCGCCCCGCGCACCCCGGACTCGACGTCCGCGTCCGGGAGGCCGAGGCGGCGGAGGCGTACGGACTGCTCGCGGCCGACCAGGTCGACCTGGCGCTCTCGCTCGCCGCCCACGCCCCCTCCGTCCGCGACCCCAAGTTCAGCAGGGTGCCGCTGCTCGCCGACCCGCTCGACGTCGCCCTGCCGGCCGGCCATCCGCTCGCCGACGCCCCCGGACTGCGGCTCGCCGACCTCGCCGCCGAACCCTGGATCTTCGGCGGCTCCGGCCCCTGGTCCGAGATCACCACCGCCGCCTGCGAGGCCGCCGGCTTCGTGCCCGAGCAGGCCCACAGCGCCTCCGGCTGGACCGCGATCCTCGCCATGGTCGAGGCCGGGATGGGCATCGCCCTCGTCCCCCGGATGGCCTCGGCCGAGCGCCGGGGCGGCGCCGGAGTCGTCATGCGCGTCCTCTCCGCCGACCAGCCGCGCCGCCACGTCGTCGCGGCCGTACGGCGCGGAGCGGAGGAAGGGCCGGCGGTGGCGCGGGTCCTCGCCGCGTTCCGGCAGGCGGCTGCCGCCCGCGAGACCGTTCAGCAGGGCTGAACGGCCTCGTCGAGAGCATGCGGCGGACCCCCGTCCGGGGCTGCCGCGTCCCGACGGCGGGACCGCCCGCCTCCGTGTCCACGGCGAGGCCGCCCCGACCCGAGTGGCCCGGAAGGGCGCGGCGGCGGGTACGAGGAAGGGGCGCCCTCCACGGGGGAGGGCGCCCCTTCTCGCGTACTCAGCTCACCGCGGCGCTACTTCGCGGCGGCCGCGTCCACCGCCTGCGCCTTCAGGGCACGCTCGACACCGGCGCGGCACTCGGTCACCATGCGGCGGAGGGCCGGGACCGGGTTGTGCTCGGCGATCCAGGCGTCCGTCGCGTCCAGGGTCTCCTGGGAGACCTGGAGGGTCGGGTAGAGACCGACCACGATCTGCTGGATCATCTCGTGGCTGCGGGTCTCCGAGACGCGCTTGATCGACGCGAAGTACTTCGCCGTGTAGGGGGCGAGCAGCTCGCGCTGGTCGGACTGGACGAAGCCGCCGATGACGGCCTCCTGGACGGCGTTCGCCAGCTTGTCGTCCTCGACGACCGAGGCCCAGGCCTCGGCCTTCGCGGCCTCCGTGGGGCGGGCCGCCCGCGCGGTCGCCGCGTGGCGCTCGCCGGCCGCGGTCCGGTCGCGCTCCAGCTCGGCGGCGATCTCCGCCTCGTCGAAGCGGCCGGCGGCCGCGAGCCGCTGCACGAACGCCCAGCGCAGCTCGGTGTCGACGGCGAGGCCCTCGACGGTCTCGGTGCCGTCGAGGAGCGCGGCCAGCAGGTCGACCTGCGCGTCGGTCCGGGCGGCCGCCGCGAACGCGCGCGCCCACGCGAGCTGGTGGTCGCTGCCGGGCGCCGCCGCGAGCAGGTGCTCACGGGCCGCCTCCGACCACGTGCCGAGCAGCTCCTCGCGCGACTCCGGCGCCGCGTACAGGTCGAGGGCCGCCTTGACCTGGCCCTGCAGCGACTGGACCACGCCGATGTCGGACTCCTTGGCGATGCCCGAGAGCACCAGGCCCAGGTAGTCGCGGGTGGCCAGCTCGCCGTCGCGGGTCATGTCCCAGGCCGACGCCCAGCACAGGGCGCGCGGCAGGGACTCGGCGAAGTCGCCGAGGTGCGCGGTGACGTTGGTGAGGGACACCTCGTCGAGGCGGACCTTCGCGTACGACAGGTCGTCGTCATTGAGCAGGACGACCGCCGGGCGGGCCTTGCCCACCAGCTGCGGCACGGGGGTCAGGCCGGCCGCCTCGATGTCCAGCTCCAGGCGGTCGGTGCGGACGAGCCGGCCGGACGCGTCGAGGTCGTAGAAGCCGATCGCGATGCGGTGCGGCCGCAGGACGGCCTCGCCCTTGGCGCCGGCGGGCAGCGCGGGGGCCTCCTGGCGGACGGCGAACGCGGTGATGGAACCGTTCTCGTCGGTCTCGATCTCCGGGCGGAGGATGTTGATGCCGGCCGTCTCCAGCCACGCCTTCGACCAGGTCTTCAGGTCACGGCCGGAGGTCTCCTCCAGCGCGCCGAGCAGGTCGGACAGACGGGTGTTGCCGAAGGCGTGCGCCTGGAAGTACGCCTGGACGCCCTTGAAGAACTCGTCCTCGCCGACGTACGCCACCAGCTGCTTCAGGACCGAGGCGCCCTTGGCGTACGTGATCCCGTCGAAGTTGACGAGCACGTCCTCCAGGTCGTTGATCTCGGCCATGATCGGGTGCGTCGACGGCAGCTGGTCCTGGCGGTAGGCCCAGGTCTTCTCCGCGTTGGCGAAGGTCGTCCAGGCGTTGGGCCAGCGGGTGCCCGGCACCGAGGCCTGGCAGGCGACCGAGGTGAAGGTGGCGAACGACTCGTTCAGCCACAGGTCGTTCCACCACTCCATGGTCACGAGGTCGCCGAACCACATGTGGGCGAGCTCGTGCAGGATCGTCTCGGCGCGCCGCTCGTACGCCGCGTCCGTCACCTTCGAGCGGAAGACGTACTGGTCGCGGATGGTGACCGCGCCCGCGTTCTCCATCGCGCCCGCGTTGAACTCCGGCACGAAGAGCTGGTCGTACTTGGCGAACGGGTAGTCGTACGCGAACTTCTCCTGGAACCAGTCGAAGCCCTGCCGCGTGACGTCGAAGATGTGCTCCGCGTCCAGGAACTCGGCCAGCGACGGACGGCAGTAGATGCCCAGCGGGACGGTCTGGCCGTCCTTCTCGTACGACGAGTGCACCGAGTGGTACGGGCCGACGATCAGCGCCGTGATGTACGACGAGATGCGCGGGGTCGGCTCGAAGTGCCATACGTTCGAGTCGGGGCCCTTCGGCGTCTCCGGCGTCGGCGAGTTCGAGATGACCTTCCAGCCCGCCGGGGCCTTCACGGTGAACTGGAAGGTCGCCTTCAGGTCGGGCTGCTCGAACGAGGCGAAGACCCGCCGCGCGTCCGGCACCTCGAACTGGGTGTACAGGTAGGCCTGGTCGTCGACCGGGTCGACGAAGCGGTGCAGACCCTCACCGGTGTTGGTGTACGCGCAGTCGGCGACGACCTTCAGCTCGTTGCGTCCCGCGACCAGGTGGTCGAGCGCGATCCGGGAGTCGCGGAAGACGGCGGCGACGTCGAGCGAGTGGCCGTTCAGCACGGCCTCGTGCACGGCGGGCGCGACGAGGTCGATGAAGGTCGAGGCACCGGCCTCGGCGGAATCGAAGCGGACGGTGGTGACGGACCGGTAGGTGCCGCCCTCCTGCGCACCGGAGAGGTCGAGTTCGACCTCGTACGCGTCCACGGTCAGCAGTGCTGCCCGCTGCTGAGCCTCTTCACGGGTCAGGTTTGTGCCAGGCACCCGGTCAACTCCTAGGTTTCGTGACGTTTGGCCCATCCTTCCACGGGGTGCCTCAGCGGCGCACCGCGCATTTCCACGGCCCGTCGCCGCTGATCCGCAGCAGTCCGGGACCCGGCACGGGGGCGCTCACCCGGACCTCGCCGATTTCGTTGACCAGCAGGTCCTGCTCCTCGTCGTCGTAGAGCGGGTCCTGCGGCGGGGTGTGCTGGTGGACCGTGAAGTTCGACTCGCCGTAGTGCAGGAAGTCGAGCACCCCGGGCGGCCCGTCGTAGATCACCAGATCGTGTGCGACGCCCTCGACGTGGCTGTCGAAACGCCGGGCGTGGGACAGCGGCAGCACCCGCAGCGTCCAGGGCGCGTCGGCCTCCACCCGCAGCGTCAGCGGGCGGGCCCGCGGCACCAGGGCGACCGTCCGGGCGCGGACGTCGTCCTCGTACGCCATGAGCAGGAAGTCCTCGGCCCGCCCGTACGCGTCGCAGGCCTCGATCGTGGTGGACAGCGAGTGGAACGACTCGATCTCCAGGAGCACCCAGTGCCCCGCCGGCAGCGCCGGGTCGCAGTGCACGGTCTCCTTGCCGCGCCCCTGGTACACGGCGGGCCGGAACTCCCCGCCGTACGGGTCGGCCACCGGTACGGGCGGGGCCGCGGGCGCCGGCGGCGCGGGCGGCGGGACGTAGCCGGGACCCGGGATCGGCGGCGGCGGTGACTCCACCACGATGCCGAAGTCCGTCGCGAGCCCGGCCAGTCCCGAGGCGTAGCCCTGGCCGACCGCCCGGAAGCGCCAGCCGCCGTCCCGTCGGTAGAACTCCCCGAAGACGAAGGCCGTCTCCGTCGTCGCGTCCCCGATCGCGCAGTACGCCACCGGGCTCCCCGCCGCGTCCGTGACCCGCACGTCGAGCGCCGGCACCTGCCCGAACGAGCCCCCGTCGGCGGAGGCGGCGATCACCAGGCGCCCCACGTCCGGCTCCACGCGCGCGAGGTCGAGCCACAGCCAGTCCGCGGCCGGGCTGCCGGGCACGCCGGGCGCCGACTTCCCCAGGTGCCGCACCGCCCCCGACGGATGGTCGGCGTGGTTGTAGAAGACCAGGTCGGCGTCGCCCCGCACCCGCTCCCCGGCCCCGAGCAGCAGCGCCGACACGTCCACGTCGGGCACCTCGTACCCGGTCCGCCAGCTGACCGCGACATGGAGGGCCTGCGCGGGCACCGGGACGTTCGCACCCCTGGGTATCTGGGTCATGGAGGCACTCTGGCACGCCCGGGCACGCCGGAGGGGCGGCTCCCCGCAACGGGAAGCCGCCCCTCCGGCGGGAGCGGGTGCTCCTGGTCAGCCCTTGAGCTCGGCCGCGACGAGCTCCGCGATCTGCACGGCGTTCAGCGCCGCGCCCTTGCGCAGGTTGTCGTTGGAGAGGAACAGCGCCAGGCCGTTGTCGACGGTCTCGTCCACACGGATGCGCCCGACGTACGAGGCGTCCTTGCCGGCCGCCTGGAGGGGGGTCGGGATCTCGGAGAGCACGACGCCCTCGGCGTCCTTGAGCAGCTCGTAGGCGCGCTCGACGCTGATCGGGCGCTCGAAGCGGACGTTGACCTGGAGGGAGTGGCCGGAGAAGACCGGGACGCGCACGCAGGTGCCGGAGACCTTGAGCTCGGGGATCTCCAGGATCTTGCGGGACTCGTTGCGGAGCTTCTGCTCCTCGTCGGTCTCGAAGGAGCCGTCCTCGACGATCGAGCCGGCCAGCGGGACCACGTTGAAGGCGATCGGACGCTTGTAGACGGCGGGCTCGGGGAACTCGACGGCCTCGCCGTCGAACGCCAGCTGGTCGGCGTTCTCGGCCACGGCACACGCCTGGGTGCGCAGCTCGGCGACACCGGCCACGCCCGAGCCGGACACGGCCTGGTAGGTGGTGGCGATCAGCGCGGTCAGGCCGGCCTCCTGGTGGAGCGGCTTGAGGACCGGCATGGCGGCCATCGTGGTGCAGTTCGGGTTGGCGATGATGCCCTTGGGGCGGTCCTTGATCGCGTGCGGGTTGACCTCGGAGACCACCAGCGGGACCTCGGGGTCGCGGCGCCAGGCGGAGGAGTTGTCGATCACGACGGCGCCCTGCGAGGCGACCTTCTCGGCGAGGGCCTTGGAGGTGGCGCCGCCGGCGGAGAAGAGCACGATGTCCAGGCCGGTGTAGTCGGCGGTGGAGGCGTCCTCGACCGTGACGCCGTCGACGACGGTGCCGGCGGAACGGGCGGACGCGAAGAGCCGCAGCTCGTCGACCGGGAAGTTTCGCTCGGCCAGGATCTTCCGCATGACTGTGCCGACCTGACCGGTGGCTCCGACGATTCCGACCTTCACGGGGACTCCTCCGTACGTGTGTGCAGGGTGCTGCCGGTCCATGATGCGTTCGTCCCCGCCCGCCTTGTCCAATCCATTGTCCAAGGGTCGGGACGAGTCGTGGACGCATCACGCACGGGGGTCGGGACGCGAAAGGGGCGGGCGCCGGTTCCGGCGCCCGCCCCCTCACCCGTACGGTGCTACGGGGTGACGGTGCCGATCACGACGCTGCCGGTGCCGGCGACGGTGCCGCGGGCGTTGAGCAGCTGGACCTCGCCGAAGAACTGACGTCCCTCGGGGGCCGCGCCGGCGACCAGGACCTCGGCCGCGACCGGCGCCGAGGCGCCGTTGGCCAGGGCGACCTGCTTCGACTCGTCGACCTTCACGGTGCCGAGCGCGGACGAGTAGTACACGTCCTTGTAGTCGTACGTGGTGCCGCCCGCGGCCTGGACCGAGTAGCCGTCGATCACGACGGTGTACGTGCCCGGGGCCGGCTTCACCAGGGAGACGGCCTCCTCGGAGTCGCCGTCCGCCGACTGGCCCACGGTCTTGCCGTTCAGCGTGACCGTCAGGTCGAGGTCGGCGGCCTTGTCGGACGTGTTGCCGATGGCGATGTCGAGACGCTCCACGCCCTCACCGATGGTGACGGTCCTGGTGTGCTTCTCGTGGTGCTGGATGGTCGGCGTCTCGCTCTTCTGCGAGCCGAGCGGGCCGCCCTTGAGCGTGCCCGTGATGCCCGCGAAGCGGTTCGTGACCGTCCACCGGACCGCGGCCGGGGTGCCGATCTTCGCCTCCGGGACCGTCTGCACGGCCGGGTCGAAGTCGGCGCCGAGGACGGAGACGCCCAGGGTGTACGGGTTGTCCAGGTCCGGCGACGTGCGGCGGGACTCGACCTCGATCTCCCAGACGCCCGGGGTCGGGTTCGGGTAGGACCGCAGGTCCGGACGGCACGTGTTGGCCGGGTTGTAGTGCGGGTAGCACTGGGTGGTGGCGCTGTCCTCGATGGCCACGCCGTAGGGGTGGATCGAGATGAAGCGGGTCTGGCTCTTCTCCTTCAGACCGGCGAGGGAGACCTCCAGCGTCTTGGCGCCCTGCGGCACGGTGACGAAGTAGGACTTGCTGCTGTTGCGCTGCACCGAGCCGGTGGCGGAGAAGCCGTAGCCGGGGGCGACCAGGTCGTTCGCGACGATCGAGGTGGCGAGGATCTGCTTGTCGACGCCCTCGGTGCGCTCGTCGTCGGCCTCCAGGATGACGCTGTGCGCACCGGCGGTGGCGGCGCGGGCCTGGAGCTTGACGGTGACCGGCTTGTTCAGCGGCAGGTCGATCTCGTCGTCGCCGAGGATGCGGAAGGTGCCGTCGTTGTACTTGAGGTCGAGCTCGTGCTCGATCGGCCGGTTCGGACCGCTCGTGCGCGTGATGGTGACGTCGTAGACCTTCTTCTGGCCGACCTTGAGGCCGCCCTCGCGGTCGTACACGCCGGTTCCGGTGTGCGGGGCCGGGAAGATCACGGTGTCGACCGGGGCCTCGACCTTGTAGTCGTGCGCGGTCGCGCCGTCCTTGATCGACTCCCAGGCCTCCTCGATGTCCATGAGGCCCGAGCCCTGCTCGTGCGCCGCGACACCCGGGATGCGCTTGGCGGTCGAGGTCAGCGCGGTCCGCAGGGTGAGCGGGGAGAGCGCGATGCCCTTCTGCTTGGCGGCCGAGATCAGCAGCGCGCTCGCGCCCGCCGCCTGCGGCGAGGACATCGAGGTGCCGTTGAGCATGCCGTAGCCGGCGGGCAGCTGGTAGCCCGACTCGGCGACGCCGGCGCCCGGCAGCCAGGTCGGGATGGTGTTCACGGCCGAGCCGGGGGCGGTGATGGTCGGGGTGAAGCCGCCGTCCTCACGCGGACCGCGCGAGGAGAAGGGGAACATGGCGTACTTCTTCTCGACCGCCGAGCCGTAGTTGGCGGCCCAGGTCGCCTGGGAGACGGCCGCGCCGACCGAGATGACCTTGTCGGCCAGGCCGGGGTCGCCGATCGTGTTGATGCCGGGGCCCTCGTTGCCGGCCGAGATGACCAGCTGGACGCCGTACTGGTCGATCAGGCGGGTGTAGAGGCGCGAGCGGACGTTGTCGCCGTCGTTCTGCTGCGGCAGGCCGCCGATCGACATGTTGACGATGTCGACGCCGCGGTTGACGACGAGGTCGGTCATGCCCTCGGTGAGGGCGGTGTTGGTGCAGCCGCCGGACCAGGTGCACGCGCGCGAGGAGACGATCTTCGCGCCGGGGGCGGCGCCGTTCATCCTGCCGCCGAAGAGGCCGTGGGCGGCGGTGATGCCGGCGACGTGGGTGCCGTGCGAGGACTCGACGAGACCGATGTTGACGAAGTCGGCCTTCTTGCCGACCCAGGTGCCGCCGGCCGGGTCCATCGGGACGTCCTTGCGGATCTCCACGACGAACGGGGTGCGCTCGGCGACCTCGGTGGCCGGGTTGTCGGTACCGAAGTAGCCGATCTGGTAGCCGTCCTTGTACGGCTTCATCGGCGCGTTGTCCGTGAAGTCGTTGTTCTGGTCGGTGTCCACGCGGACGGTTCCGGCGGCCGGGTCGTACAGCATGCCGAAGACGTCGGTGGTGTCGCCGTCCCGGTTGATGTCGCCCTTCGGGTCGCCGCCCGTGGTGGCCGTCTCGGAGAAGCGGCTGAACTGGTACGAGCCCGCCGGGGCCGTCCAGCTCTGGGTGGCGGCGGTGAAGACGGGGCCGGCGACCGGGGTGATCTGGGCGCGCCAGGTGGCGTCGCCCTCGGTCAGCGGGTCGGTGGCGGTGACCCAGTCGACGATCTTGCGCTCGCCGGTGGTGGTCTTCTGGAGGGCCGGGTGGCCGAGGTCCACGCCGGAGTCCAGGATGCCGATGGTCACGCCGCGGCCGTCGGCCTTCGGGTGCTCCTTGACGAAGTCGACCGCACCCGTCTCGTGGGACGGGTTGTACGGGTTCCGCGCCGGGGTGTTCGGGCCCGGGGCCGGGTAGGTCGAGGCGACCGTGGTGCCGGCGACGGCACCGGTCGCGGCGCCCGCGTCCGGGGTCGGGTCGTCCAGCGGGATCTCGGCCTGGAGGTCGATCGACTGCACGGAGGAGAGCTCCGTGGCGGCCTTGATCGCGGCGGCGGCCTTGGCGGTCGGCAGGGTGGCGCGGACGTAGCCGAGCGCGTCCTGCTGCTTGCCGACGGAGGCGCCGGGGACGGCGTCGAGCTGGCCGGAGACCTGCTCGGTGGCACCGGGGGCGGTGGCGACGAGGACGGTGACGTTCTTCTCGCCGCTGACCTCGGCCTCGGTGAGGCGCTGGGCGTCGATCGCGCCGAGCTTGTCGGCGGGGTTCGAGGCCTTGACCGGGGGAGTGGCGTCCGGGGCGTCGGCGGCGAGCACGGGCGCGGCGCCGGTCGCGACGAGCGCGGCGACGAGCCCGGCGGCTGCGGCGATGCGTGCCGCGCGCCTGTGCCCGGTCGTCGAGCGTCCGGGTATGGAGCTCCGAGTTTCGGGGGTGGTCATCTACATCCCTGTTGGTGAAAGGAGAGGGTCCGGAATTCGGTGCCGGATGACCGCTCAGCCTTTCGTAAGTGACCGGGGTTTGTAGAGAGTTGCCAGGGATCGTGATGCCGTCACGGCACAAACCCGCCAGTGCCCGGGATCCGCCACAGCGGACGAAACCGTTCCAAGCGGGGCGAGTCCACCGCCCGCGCGGTCAGTTCTCCTTCGTGCGGGCGTAGTGGCGGGAGGCCTTGGCCCGGTTGCCGCAGACCGCCATCGAGCACCAGCGGCGGGTGCCGTTCCGCGAGGTGTCGAAGAAGTGCAGGATGCACGCCTCGTGCGCGCAGGCGCGGATCCGGTCGGGGGCCGTGCGCAGCAGGTCGAGGTAGTCGCGGGCGGCGGTCCAGCCGGGCCCCCAGGACGGGTCCGTGAACTCGGCCTCCTCGCCGGGACCCGCGGTGGTGAGCGTGGCCCTGATGCGGCCGTGGCCGAGGACCGCGTCGACCCGCGCGGTGGCGGCGGGGTCGCCGGGGCGGTCGACGAGCCCGGCGAGCGCGTCCCGGGCGGCGAGGGTGTGGCGCAGCGTCGTGGCGTCCGCCGCGAACCGTCGCTCCAGGCGGTTGGCGGCGAGCCAGACCGCGAACCCCTCGACCCCGCCGAGCAGGTCCTGCCGGACCCCTTCCTCGTTCCAGCGGGTGTTGAGCAGGTCGAGGGAGAGCGGTTCGCCGACGAGCGGCCGCGGGTCGACGACGGTCATGGCGGACACCCTCCTCGGTGAGCTAACCCCTCAAGAGTACGTGAACGGTTGACGTTTCTCGCAGCTAACCCCTAAAGTCGAAGTAAGAGGTTAGCCCCAAGGGGGCGGCCGCAGCAGAGAGGGAACCGTCATGTCCGCGATCGGCAGACTCGCCACCCACCACGTCGGCCTCAGCGTCACCGACCTCGACCGCTCGCTCTCCTTCTACGGCGACGTCCTCGGCTTCGACGTCCTCGGCGAGGGCGAGGAGGGCGGCAGCCGCTTCGCCTTCCTCGGCCAGGGCGGCAGCCTCGTCCTCACGCTCTGGCAGCAGGCCGACGGCGCCTACGCCCCCGGCCGCGCCGGCCTCCACCACCTGGCCTTCGAGGCGGAGTCCCCCGACCACGTCCGCGCCGCCGAGGCAGCCCTCACCGCCCGCGGCGCCACCTTCGCCCACGACGGCCTCGTCGCCCACCGCGAAGGCGCCTCCTCCGGCGGCATCTTCTTCCACGACCCCGACGGCACCCGCCTCGAGATCTCCGTCCCGAAGGGCCTCGAAGACGCCAAGGCCCCCTCGGCAACGGCCCCGACCTGCGGCTTCTTCTAGCCGCGCCCCGGTCGTGGGCAATCGTCCCGCAGGGCGGAACGGGTGGGCGCGACCGGAACGCGCCCCCCGCGCCCGGGCCCGCACCCGCACCCCGAGACCCCGCACCCCAGGAGGCCCCCCGTGACCACCGCGTACCACCCCGGCTCCCTCGCCGTGCAGGCGCGCGAAGGCGTCCGGCAGCTCGCCGACCACGTAGGCCGCTCCATCACCCCCGGCATCCGTCCCGTCGCCGCCGCCTTCCTGGAAGCCCAGCCCATGCTCGCCGTCGGCGCCGCCGACGCCGACGGCCGCGTCTGGTCGAGCCTCCTCACCGGCGACCCCGGCTTCGCCCGCGCCACCGGCCCGCACACCGTCTCCGTGGCCGGCGGCATCCCCGTCCACGACCCGCTGGCGGGCGCGGTCACCGCCGACGGCACCCCCGTCGGGACGATCGCCCTCGACCCCCGCACCCGCCGCCGCATGCGCCTCAACGGCATCGCGCGGCCCAGCGCGCGCGGCTTCACGATCGAGGCCCAGCAGGTCTTCTCCAACTGCCCGAAGTACCTCCAGAAGCGCGACCTGTACGGTTCCGATCCCGCCCGCCGCCCGGACGGGGGCGCCGTGCGCCACGGCGACGCGCTCACCCCCGACCAGGTGCGCCGCGTCCGTACCGCCGACACCTTCTTCGTCGCCACCAGCGCACCCGACGGCGTCGACACCAGCCACCGCGGCGGCATGCCCGGCTTCGTCCGGGTCGACGCCCCCCGGGAGCTCAGCTGGCGCGACTACCCGGGCAACGCGATGTTCCTGACCCTGGGCAACCTGGAGTCGGACGGCCGCGCCGGCCTCCTCTTCCTCGACTGGGAGACCGGGACCACCCTCCAGCTCACCGGCCTGGCGCACACCGAGTACGGCCCCGAGGGCCGCGTCACCCGCTTCCGCGTCGACCGCGCGGTCGACACCCCGTCCGCCAGCCCCCTCCGCTGGTCCGCCCCCGAATACTCCCCGGCCAACCCGGCCGTCCCCTGACACCCCGGCACACCCGAGACTCCTGGAGACCCCGTGGCCACGACCGCTCCCGCCCCCGCGACCACACCCACCGCCCCGCCCCGCGCCACCGCCCCGCCCAGGCCCCGCCCCACCGTCCTCCTCGCCGCGACCGCCGCCAGTGTCACCGCCCTCCTCCTCCTGGTCGCCGTGGGCACCCTCCTGCACCAGCCGCTGCTGATCCCGCCGTTGGCGGCGAGCATGGCCCTGGTGGCGGGCGCGCCCGCCCTTCCGCTGTCCCAGCCGCGCTCGGTGGTCGGCGGCCAACTCCTCTCGGCCCTCACCGGGTTCGCGGTGCTCGCCGTGGCCGGCCCCGGCCTGTGGGGCGCCGCCGTCGCGGGCGGCCTGGCCCTCGGCGTGATGACGGCGGCCAGGACCCCGCACTCGCCCGCGGCGGCCACGGCCGTCATCGTGGCCCTCCAGGCCCCGTCCTTCTGGTCGTTTCTCGGCCTTCTCGCGCTCGCCTCCCTCCTTTTGGTTGCCGTCGGCCTCGTGGCGGGCCGCACCACGGGGCGGGCGTATCCCGTGTACTGGTTCTAACCTCGTTCCATGCAGCAGGACTTGCGGGTGGCGGCCTACGCCGTGTGCGTCCGGGGCGACGAGATCCTCCTCGCCCGCTGGGTCGCGAAGGACGGCGGCAGACGGTGGACCCTGCCGGGCGGCGGCATGGACCACGGGGAGGACCCCGTCCACACCGTCGTCCGCGAGGTCGAGGAGGAGACCGGCTACCTGGCCGAGCCCACCGCTCTCCTCGGCATCGACTCCATCCGGCGGTCCTGGCTCCGCCGCCTCGGCGGCCCCGGGGACTTCCAGGGCCTGCGGATCGTCTACGAGGCACGGATCACCGGCGGCGCCCTGCGGAACGAGCAGGGCGGCTCCACCGACCTGGCCGCCTGGCACCCGCTGGACTCCGTGCCCTCCCTGGACCGCGTCGAACTCGTCGACATCGGTCTCCAGCTCTGGCGCGACCGGCCGCCCCTGGGCCGCTCGCCCCTCACCGACCCGGCGAACGGCTGACCCCTCCGGCGGAACGCGGGCCCCTCCCCCACACGGCTGAAAACGGCTCAACCGTCAGGAGCGGGATCAACCTCCCGCCCCCACCCGCGGTCCCCTTCCCCGACCGCAGCACCACGCAGTACACGATCAGGGGAGCACCGCATGTCAGCCGGACGCACCGTCGTCGCCGCCACCCTCGTGGCCGGCCTCGCCGCCACCGCCCTCGCCACGCCCGCCCTCGCCACGCCCGCGCACCGTCAGGACCACACGGCCACCCAGCGGGCGCTCCGGGCGGCCGTCGCCGACGGCGTGCCCGGCGCCGTCGCCCAGGCCCGTGACGGGCGCGACCGGTGGACCGGAACCGCCGGCGAGCGGAAGGGCAACGACCGCTACCGGGTCGGCTCCATCACCAAGACCTTCACCGCCACCGTCCTCCTCCAGCTCCAGGCCGAGGGCCGCATCGACCTGGACGACACGGTGGAGAAGTGGCTGCCCGGAGTCGTCCGGGGCAACGGCCACGACGGACGGAAGATCACCGTGCGCCAGTTGCTCAACCACACCAGCGGCATCTACGGCTACACCGAGGACCCCGCCTTCCAGGAGCGGGTCTTCGGCCCCGGCTTCCTGGAGCACCGCTACGACACCTGGACTCCGCGGCAGCTGGTCTCCGTCGCCATGACCCACGGGCCGCAGTTCGAGCCCGGCACCGACTGGAGCTACTCCAACACCAACTTCGTCCTCGCCGGCATGGTGATCGAGAAGGTCACCGGCCGCCCCTACGGCAAGGCCGTCGAGAACCGCATCATCAAGCCGCTCAAGCTCCGCGCCACCACCGTCCCCGGGACCCGCACGGCCATGCCGGAGCCCAGCAGCCCGGCGTACTCCAAGCTCTCCCGGGACGCCGACGCCCCGGTCCACGAGGTCTCCGACCTCAACCCGAGCATCGCGGGCGCGGCCGGCGAGATCATCTCCGACTCGCAGGACCTGCAGACCTTCTACCGCGCCCTCCTCAAGGGCCGGCTCCTCACGAAGGACGGCCTCAAGGAGATGACCACCACCGTGGCGGTCTCCCCCGAGTACCCGAACGTGGGCTACGGCCTGGGGCTCATGAAGCAGAAGCTCAGCTGCGGCACGGAGGTCTGGGGCCACGACGGCGGCATCCACGGCTCCAACTCCCTGGCCCAGGCGACCCGTGACGGCGAGCACTCCCTCGCCGGCAACTTCAACGCCGACTGGACGGGCGACACCCAGGCGGTCGTGGAGGCCGAGTTCTGCGGCACCGCGCCGCAGGGGTAGCCGCTCAGCGCGGCAGGACGACGACGTACGCGGAGGGCTGCCGGTCCGGCGCGGCCATCAGGGCCGTACGGACCACGGCGGCCTGCTGGTCCATCGCCTCGCGCAGCTTGCGCGGGGTGAGGTGGACGACCGTGATCCCGAGCCGCTCCAGGTGCTCGCGCTTGCGCGTGTACTCCGACCGGAGCGCGTCGTCGTCCTGCCGCGGCGCCCGGGTGTCCAGCTCCACGGCGACCGCCTGGTCCGGCCAGTAGGCGTCCACGCCGCCCAGGTGGGGGCCGCCCGGCAGCCGCAGGTCCACGTTCCACAGCGGGTCCGGCAGGCCGAACTCCCGCACCATCTCGTACAGCCGCTGCTCGGAGAGCGAGCGCCCCTCGGCCAGCAGCGTGTCCACCGCGTCCACCACGTGCGGCCGCGTCAGCAGCCGGGCCCGGTTCAACTCCCGTACCACGGAGCCCGGTTCGCAGTGCCCGCCGCGCACCGCCTCGGTGAGCAGCCGGCGTACCGTCTCCGGATCCGAGAGGCCCGACACCGCGTCGGCGACGGCGCGGGCGACCGGCGCGACGGGAACGCCCGTGAGCTCGACCGGTTCCGGGGCCTCGGGCGCGCGCACCACCCGCACCCAGCCGGTCGACCGCAGCCGCCGGGTGCGCGGCACCAGCACGTCGATCCGATCCAGGGCGGTGAGCGGGGGAGCGGACGTGAAGCGGTGCAGGGCCAGGGCGGCGAGCCCGGTGATCATGGGGTCGGGTCCCTGGGTGGGCACGGCGCCGGTCCTGCGGGCGTAGAGGAGAGCGGCCTTCAGGCGGTCCTCGCTGGTGGGCGGCCCCGGCTGGAGCAGGAACACGCCGGGCAGCAGCTGCTGCCAGCCGCCCGGCCGGCAGTGCGCGGCCACTTCGGCGGCGGGCATCCCCTGCGCCCTCAACTGGTCGGCCGACGCCAGGCGTCGGGCCCGCCCGGTGCGGGGGGAGAGGGGGAGGGGGAGGGGGGTGATGGGGGTGTTGTGGTTCATGTCGGGGGTCTTCCGCTCCCGAAGGCTCCCCTAACCCCTGTTACACACCCGTCGACATTCAGGGACAAGACCGCCCTAAAGTACGCGCGTTCGACTGCCGATGAGGGGCGCCCGCAGGGAGCGCCGCCCACCAGGACACAGGGGGTGTCCCGCCGGGCGGACCGACGGGACACCCCCCTGTCGACTACTCCGCCGCGCGCCCGTCGCACTCCTGCGCGCGCAGCGCACGCGCCAGGTCGTCGCGCCCCTCGAGGACGAGGCGGCGCAGGGCCGGCGCGGCCGACTCGTGGGCGGAGAGCCAGCCGTCCGCGGCGGCCAGCGTCGTCCCGTCGTCCTGGAGACCCGGGAACAGGCCACGGACGACGTCCATGCCGATCTGGATCGACCGGTCGGCCCACAGCTGCTCGATCGCGGCGAAGTACTTCTCGCCGTACGGGGCGATCAGCTCGCGCTGCGAGGCCTGGACGAAGCCCGTGATGGTCGCCTCGACCAGCGCGTTCGACAGGGTGTCCGACTCGACGACCCGCGCCCAGGCCTGCGCCTTGACCGCCGCCGAGGGCCGCGAGGCGAGGAGGCGGACCTGGTGGCGCTTGCCCGTCGCCGTGTCGTCGCGGGCGAGTTCCCCGTCGATCCGCTCCTCGCCCGCGAGGCCGTGCACGACGAGCGGGGTGAGCAGCGCCCAGCGCAGCTCCTGGTCGACGTCGAGGCCGTCGATCTTCGCGGTGCCGTCGAGCAGCCCCGCCAGGAGCTGGAAGTCGGCCTCGGACGAGGCCGTCGCCGCGAAGAACCGCGCCCAGGTCAACTGGTGTTCGCTGCCCGGCCGGGCCAGCCGCAGCTCCCGCAGCCCGCCGTCGGCGAGCAGCCGCCCGCCCTCCTCGCGCCACGCGGGCGCCGCGTAGTGGGTGACCGCAGACCGCGTCCAGGCGTGCACCATCTGGAGGACGCCGATGTCGGTCTCGCTGCCCGCGAAGGCGAGCGCGACGGCGACGAAGTCCCGGGCGGGCATCAGCCCGTCACGGGTCAGGTTCCACAGCGCGGACCAGCACAGGGCACGGGCCAGCGGGTCGGCCACGGAGCCGAGGTGCGCGCGCACGGTGGCGAGCGAGGCCTCGTCGAAGCGGATCTTGCAGTACGTCAGATCGTCGTCGTTGACGAGCACCAGGTCGGGCTTCCCCTGGCCGGCGAGCTCGGAGACGACGGTCCGCGCCCCGGTGATGTCGACCTCGGCCCGGGCGTACCGGGCGAGCACCCCGTCGGACAGCCGGTAGAGGCCGACCGCCGCCCGGTGCGGACGCGGCTCGCCGCCCTCCTGGACGACGGCGAGCTCGGTGATCCGGCCCTCCGCGTCGCAGGTGACGGCCGGCGTCAGGGTGTTCACGCCGGAGGTCTGGAGCCAGGACTTCGCCCAGGCCCTCATGTCGCGGCCGGAGGTCTCCTCCAGGATCGCGAGGAGGTCGGCGAGCCGCGTGTTCCCGTAGGCGTGGCGCTTGAAGTAGCGGCGCGCGCCCTCCAGGAACGCCTCCCGGCCGGCGTACGCGACGAGCTGCTTGAGGACCGACGCGCCCTTGGCGTAGGTGATGCCGTCGAAGTTGAGCTTGGCGTCCTCCAGGTCACGGATGTCGGCCGTGATCGGGTGCGTGGACGGCAGCTGGTCGGCGCGGTACGCCCAGGCCTTGCGGTTGTTGGCGAAGGTCACCCAGCTGTTGGTGAAGCGGGTGGCCTCGGCGTTCACGAAGGAGCCCATGAAGTCGGCGAACGACTCCTTCAGCCACAGGTCGTCCCACCACACCATGGTGACCAGGTCGCCGAACCACATGTGCGCCATCTCGTGCAGGATGACGTTGGCCCGGCTCTCGTACTGGGCCTGGGTGACCTTGCCCCGGTAGATGTACTCCTCGCGGAAGGTCACCATGCCCGGGTTCTCCATCGCGCCGAGGTTGTACTCGGGGACGAAGGCCTGGTCGTACTTCCCGAAGGGGTACGGGAAGTCGAAGTTGTCGTGGAAGAAGTCGAAGCCCTGCTTGGTGACGAGGAAGACGTCGTCCGCGTCGAAGTGCTTCGCCAGCGACTTGCGGCACATCGCGCCGAGCGGGATCTCCAGGTCGCCGCGCGTGTAGCTGTCGGTCACGTAGTGGTACGGGCCGGCCACGACACAGGTGATGTACGTCGAGATGGGCGCCGTCTCGGCGAACCGCCACACGCCGTCGGCGTCCTGCTCCCCGGCGCCGTTCGACCAGACCGTCCAGCCCTCGGGGGCGGTCACCGCGAAGCGGTACGGCGCCTTGAGGTCGGGCTGCTCGAAGTTCGCGTACACCCGGCGGGCGTCGGACGGCTCGTACTGCGTGTAGAGGTAGACCTCGCCGTCCTCCGGGTCGACGAAGCGGTGCATGCCCTCGCCGGTGCGGCTGTAGGCGCACTGCGCGTCGACGACGAGGACGTTCTCGTCGGCGAGGCCGTCGATCGCGATCCGCGAGCCGTCGAAGACGACCGCCGGGTCGAGCGGGCGGCCGTTGAGGGTGACCGCGTTCACGGAGGGCGCGATCAGGTCGACGAAGGTCGAGTCGCTCGTGCCGGTGCGGCGGAAACGGATCGTCGTCTCCGAACGGAAGGTGCGGACCGCCTCGGCGGAGTCGCCGACGGCCGAGCGGAGGTCGAGGACGACCTCGTACCCGTCGACGGACAGCAGCTCGGCCCGCTCCTGGGCCTCGTCGCGGGACAGATTCTCACCGGGCACGGTCACTCCTTCGTGGCGCGTTCGAAACAGCCGCAATCCTCCCATGTGCGGCCGTCCGCCAGGACACGGGAATCCCGGCGCCCGGGAATGCCGTCGCGCGTCCCCGGCGTTGCCTCCTTTCGGCGCACCGCCTACTTCCCACGGCCGTACCGAGGAGTGACATGTCCGAGAGCAGGACCACCGCCGACTTCTACTTCGACCCGCTGTGCCCGTGGGCCTGGATGACGTCCCGCTGGATGCTGGAGGTCGAGCGGGTCCGCCCCGTCGACGTGCGCTGGAAGGTCATGAGCCTGGCGGTCCTCAACGAGAACCGCATCGACGAGCTCCCGGAGGAGTACCGGGAGATGCTGCAGACCAAGGCGTGGGGCCCGGTCCGGGTCGTCATAGCGGCGCAGCAGCTGCACGGCGACGAGGTCGTCGGCAAGCTCTACACGGCGCTCGGCACCCGCTTCCACAACAACGGCGAGGGCCCGACCCGCGAGGCGATCGCCGCCGCCCTGTCCGACGTGGGCCTGCCCGAGGACCTGGTGGAGTACGCCGACAAGGACACGTACGACACCGAGCTGCGCGCCTCCCACCAGGAGGGCATCGACAAGGTCGGCCAGGACGTCGGCACCCCCGTCATCGCCGTGCCGGGTCCGACGGGCGACGAGGTCGCCTTCTTCGGCCCGGTCGTCACCCCGACCCCGCGCGGCGACGCGGCGGCCCGGCTCTGGGACGGCACCCTGCTCGTGGCGTCGACGCCGGGCTTCTACGAGATCAAGCGCACCCGCACGGCGGCGCCCAGCTTCGAGTAGTCACCGGTCCGCACCCCGGGTACGGAAGAACCCCCGCGATTCCTGTCATCGCGGGGGTTCTTCCTTCATCCGCCTGCCCGGTGAAGGTTGAGAAGACGATCACGAGCAGGACGACGGGGGAGCCCTTCCGGGCTCGGGCTCAGAAGGAGATCAGCGGTACGGAGGCTTTGGCGGCGTGGTAGCGCCTGCTCACGTCCTGCCAGTCGACGACCTGCCACATGGCCTCGATGAAGTCGACCTTCTGGTTCTTGTACTGCAGGTAGAAGGCGTGCTCCCAGGCGTCGAAGACGAGGATCGGGACCGAGCCCTGACCGACGTTGCCCTGGTGGTCGTAGACCTGCTCGACGATGAGCCGGCCGCTGATCGGCTCGTACGCGAGGACGCCCCAGCCGGAGCCCTGGGTGGTCGCGGAGGCCTTGGTCAGCTGGGCCTTGAACTTGGCGAAGGAGCCGAAGGACTCGGTGAGGGCGTCCGCGAGGTCGCCGACGCCGTCGGCGGCCAGCGGCTCGCCGCCGCCCCCGTCCTTCGGGCTGTTCATGTTGTTCCAGTAGATGGAGTGGAGGATGTGGCCGGAGAGGTGGAACGCGAGGTTCTTCTCCAGGCCGTTGATCGCGCCCCACTGGTCCTTGTCGCGGGCCTCCTCCAGCTGCTCCAGGGTGTCGTTCGCGCCCTTGACGTAGGCGGCGTGGTGCTTGTCGTGGTGCAGCTCGATGATCTGCGGATTGATCACCGGCTCCAGCGCCGCGTAGTCGTACGGCAGCTCCGGAAGTGTGTAGATCGCCATGTGCCCGGCCCCTTCGCCTGCTCCAGCTTATTGCAACCCATGTGCAGGTGCAGGCTAACAGCAAGTGTGCTCGGTGTTGATCATTCCTTCGTCCTGGGTCCCGTGTCCCGGACATGGCGAAACCCCTGAACCCGCGGGGGTTCAGGGGCCTGCGGCGGATCCGGTGGCGGGCTCAGACGGAGCGGCCGGCCGCCGCCTTCTGTCGCACGAAGCCGACGACGGCCAGTAGCAGGGTCAGCCCGCCCGTCCAGTACAGCTGCACGCGGGTGCCCTCCTCACGGGCCATCAGGACGAAGATCGCCGCCATGCCGGCCAGCGCCACCCAGGTCAGGACGGGGAACGCCCACATGCGCACGACCAGCTTCTCCGGCGCCTCGCGCTCGGTGCGGCGGCGCAGCACCAGCTGCGAGGCGGCGATGAAGAACCAGACGACCAGGATGATCGCGCCGATCGTGTTGAGCAGCCAGACGAAGATGTCGTCCGGCCGCCAGTAGCTCAGCAGCACGCAGCCGAAGCCGAAGACCGAGGAGACCAGCACGGCCGGGCGGGGGACGCCGCCGAAGAGGCGGCCGAGCGCCTTCGGGCCCTGGCCGCGCGCCACGAGCGAGCCCGCCATGCGGGAGGCGCCGTAGATGTTGGCGTTCATCGCCGACAGCAGGGCGACCAGCACCACGACGTTCATGATCTCGCCGGCCGCCGGGATGTCCAGGTGGTCGAGGGCGGCGACGTACGGGCCCTTCTCCACGACCGCCTTGTCGTCCCACGGGACGAGGGTCACGATGACCGCCATCGAGCCGATGTAGAAGAGCGCGATCCGCCACATCGCCGTACGGACGGCCTTGGCGACGCCCTGCACCGGGTGCTCGGACTCGGCGGCCGCGATGGTGACCGTCTCCAGGCCGCCGTACGCGAAGACCGATGCCAGCAGACCCACGATCAGGCCCTCGGAGCCGTGCGGGAAGAAGCCGCCGTCCCCGGTGAGGTTCGCGGTCCCCGGAGCCTCCGTGCCCGGCAGGACGCCGACGATCGCGAGGACGCCGATGCCGAGGAAGAGGACGATCGCACCGACCTTCAGCGCGGCGAACCAGAACTCGAACTCGCCGAAGTTCTTCACCGCCGCCAGGTTGGTGACGGTGAACACCAGCATGAACAGCGCCACCCAGGCCCACTCGGGACTGCCCGGGAACCAGCCCGTCATGATCTTCGCCGCGCCGATGCCCTCCAGGCCGACGGCGACGCAGAGCAGGAACCAGAAGGCCCAGCCCGAGGTGAAGCCCGCCCAGGATCCGAAGGCCCGCTCGGCGTGGACGGAGAAGGAGCCGGAGGCCGGGTTCGCCGCCGACATCTCGCCGAGCATCCGCATCACGAGCATCACGAGGACACCGGAGACGGCGTAGGCGATCACGATCGAAGGACCGGCGGCGGCGATGCCGGCGCCGGAGCCGACGAAGAGGCCGGCGCCGATGACGCCGCCGAGGGCGATCATCGAGAGATGGCGCTGCTTGAGGCCGTGCGAGAGGCCCTCGGCGGGTGCGGTCGCGCCGTCCTTGCGGTCGGCCGGCGCGGGCGCGGTGGTCCGAGACATGGGCGAACCCTGTTCACTAGCTGAGACGGGGAGGAGTCCACAGTCTGGGCGGGCGCACCGCTCAGAGGGAACACGCGTCCGCTATACGGTCACGATCCTCACACAAAGTGAAGGATCATGGCCGCTTCGTACGCAGCTCCCGCACCCACGCCACCCCCAGCACCACGGCCGTCGCCGCCGCCGACCACAGCACCTGCGGCCGCGCCCCCTCGTCGCACAGCATCAGGACGAGCACCGCCGCCATCGCGGCCAGCGCCACCCACGTCAGCCAGGGGAAGCCCCACATCCGCAGCGTCAGCGTCTCCGGCGCCTCCCGCTCGATCCGGCGCCGGAGCCGCAGCTGCGAGACCGCGATCAGCGCCCAGACGAAGAGCAGCACCGCGCCCACCGCGTTGAGCATGTAGAGGAAGACGGAATCCGGCCACTTCAGATTGAGCAGCACCGAGACGAAGCCGAAGGCCACCGAGGCGAGCACCGCCCGGCGCGGCACCCCGCCGCCCGCCGACCCGTCGCCCGACACCTTGAGCAGCCCCCTCGGCGCCTCCCCGCGCTCCGCGAGCGAGAACACCATCCGGGACGACCCGTACAGGTTCGCGTTGAGCGCCGAGAGCAGGGCCACGAACACCACCACGTTCATGATCTGGCCCGCCCCCGGCACCCCGATCGCGTCCAGGACCGCCACGTACGGCGACTCGCCGGGCTTCATCGACGTCCACGGCAGCAGGGTCACGATCACCAGCATCGAGCCGACGTAGAAGAGGAGGATCCGCCACACGGCGCTGCGCACCGCCCGCGCCACGTTGCGCGCCGGGTCGTCCGACTCGGCCGCCGCGATCGTGACGACCTCCAGGCCGCCGAAGGCGAAGACGACCGCGAGGACGCCGGAGACCACCCCGGCCCAGCCGTTCGGCAGGAACCCGCCCTGCCCGGTCAGGTTGGCGAGGCCGACCGGGTCGGTATCAGGCAGCAGGCCGACGATCGCGAGGACCCCGAGCGCCAGGAAGAGGACGATCGCGCCGACCTTGAGCGCCGCGAACCAGAACTCGAACTCGCCGAAGTTCCTCACCGCCGCCAGGTTGGCGACGGTGAACACGACCATGAAGACCAGCACCCAGGCCCACTGCGGAACCCCCGGCGCCCAGCCGTTCGCGATCCGCGCCGCGCCCGTCGCCTCCACGGCGAGGACCACCACGAGCAGGAACCAGTACAGCCAGCCCACCGAGAAGCCGGCCCACCGGCCCAGCGCCCGCTCCGCGTGGACCGAGAAGGCCCCCGACGCGGGCATCGCCGCCGACATCTCGCCCAGCATCCGCATGACCAGCATCGCCAGCGCGCCGGCGATCAGGTACGAGACCACGATGCCGGGTCCGGCGACGGCGATGCCCGCTCCCGAGCCGACGAAGAGCCCCGCGCCGATCACCCCGCCGAGCCCCAGCATCGTCAGGTGACGCTGCTTCAGACCGTGGGAGAGGGGCTCCGGTTCGGGAGCGAGGGAGTCGTGCATGCGGGGGCTCGTGTTCTCTGACGGTTTATGGGGACTCCACAGTCTCTCCAGTGGACGCCCCTGGGCGCAAAAGGGACCTCCTCGCACGAGTTCCCAGTGACAAGCGTCACGTGGCGCGACGCATGATCGGCGGGGTTTGTTCGATCTCCACGAAGTGCGCGACCGCCCCTTTGTGGGCGGCTGACGGTGATCGGTCGTTCACCCCTGGCATACGGTCGACCTGTCCCTCCCACCCTCACCCTCGCGGAGTACCGATGAGCACCGCCGCCGCCCCCGCCCGTACCCTCCGGGCGGGCACCGTCCTCGCCGACCTGATCCCGGCGAGCCGTGCCCGCGACATCGCCCTGGTCGTCGGCGGCGCCGCCCTGACCGGTCTCGCCGCGCAGATCTCCGTCCCGGTCCCCGGCTCCCCGGTCCCGGTCTCCGGCCAGACCTTCGCCGCCCTGCTCGTCGGCACCGCGCTCGGCGCCCGCCGCGGCTTCCTCGCCCTCGCGCTGTACGCGGTGGCCGGCATGGCGGGCGTGCCGTGGTTCGCGCAGGCCACCTCCGGCTACGGCATGCCCTCCTTCGGCTACATCCTCGGCATGCTCCTCGCCTCGACCGTGGTCGGCGCCCTCGCCCGCCGCGGCGCCGACCGCTCGGTGCTCCGCACCGCCGGCGCCATGGCCCTCGGCTCCGCGATCATCTACGCCGTCGGCGTCCCCTACCTGGCCCTCGCCACCGGCATGACCCTCGGCCAGGCCGTCGCCGCCGGCCTCACGCCCTTCCTCATCGGCGACGCCCTCAAGGCCGCCCTCGCCATGGGCGCCCTGCCGGCCGCCTGGAAGCTCGTCGGCCGCAAGGGCTGAGCCCCGCCGGACACACGAGGAGGGCCCGTCGTTCCCCGGGGAACGACGGGCCCTCCTCGTATGCGTGCTGCTAGCGCGTCACAGGCGCTCGAGCTCGGTCTCCGGCGCGGCGGAGAGCTTCCCGAACTTCTGCCGGACCAGCGCGACGGCGATCACCAGGGCGGCCACCAGGAGCGAGAGGACGACCTGCTCGCGGGCGCTGCCGCCGTCGTACAGCATGTAGCCGAGGACGAAGACGATCATGCCGATCGTGGCCCAGGTCAGGTACGGGAAGAGCCACATCCGCACCACGAGCTTCTCCGGCGACTCCCGCAGGATGATGCCGCGCATCCGCAGCTGGGTCACGCAGATGACCAGCCAGACGAAGAGCGCGACCGCGCCGGAGGAGTTCAGCAGGAAGGCGAAGACGGTGTCCGGCCACTTGTAGTTGAAGAAGACCGCGACGAAGCCGAAGACGACCGAGCCGAGGATCGCCGCCGTCGGGACGCCCCGCTTGTTGACCTTGGCGAAGGCCTTGGGCGCGTCACCGCGCTGCCCGAGCGAGAAGGCCATGCGCGAGGCCGTGTAGAGGCCCGAGTTCAAGCAGGACAGGACGGCCGTGAGGACGATCACGTTCATGATCTGGCCGGCGTTCGCGATGCCGATGGAGTCGAGGGCGGCGACGTACGAGCCCTTCTCGACGATCGACTTGTCGTTCCACGGCAGCAGGGTCAGGACGATGAAGATCGAGCCCAGGTAGAAGACGCCGATCCGCCAGATGACGCTGTTGGTGGCCTTGGTGACGGCCTTCTGCGGGTCCTCCGACTCGCCGGCGGCCAGGGTGACGATCTCGCTGCCCATGAAGGAGAAGACGACCATCAGCACACCGGTGAGGATCGCCCCGGCACCCATCGGGAAGAAGCCCCCGCTGTCGGTGAGGTGCGCGAAGCCCGCGCCCGGGTTGTCCGAGCCGGGGAGCACCCCGAAGACGGCCAGCATGCCGATGACGACGAAGGCGCCGATGGCGACGACCTTGATCCCGGCGAACCAGAACTCGAACTCGCCGTAGGAGGCGACCGAGCCGAGGTTGGTGGCGGTCAGCACCACCATCACGATGAGCGCCCAGCCCCACTGCGGCACCGCGGGGACCCAGCTCTCCAGGATCTTGGCGCCGGCGGTGGCCTCGACGGCGAGGACGACGACCCAGAAGAACCAGTACAGCCAGCCGATGCTGAAGCCGGCCCAGCGGCCGAGGGCCCGGTCCGCGTAGGCGGAGAAGGAGCCGGAGGACGGCCGGGCGGCGGCCATCTCGCCGAGCATCCGCATCACGAAGACGACCATGGCGCCGACGAGTGCGTAGGAGAGCAGGATCGCGGGGCCGGCCGCGGCGATGCCGGAGCCGGAGCCGACGAAGAGGCCGGCGCCGATCACGCCGCCGATGGCGATCATCGACAGGTGGCGGTTCTTGAGTCCGGCCTTGAGGCCGTCGGAGGAGGGCGCGGTCCCGGTGGTGCCGGTCTCCTGGCCGTCCTTCGGCAGGGTCGGTTGCGTGTTCATCGACGCTTCCTCGTGTGTGGGGGGCGCTCGGGTCGCGAGCCCGAGCATTCAACCCTGTGAACGGGGGTGATCGGAAGACCTCATTCCGGATTGTGGTGCGGGCGACCTCGCGAGAGTCGAAGGTCCGTACCAGGGCGGGTGAAGGTCCCGACCCCGCTGCCTGCTACCCGGGCCCTGGCGTGCCACACTCGGCATCATGCGCGTCTACATCGGTTCCGACCACGCCGGTTTCGAACTCAAGAACCACCTCGTCGAGTGGCTCAAGGCCCACGGCCACGAGCCCGTCGACTGCGGTCCCCACATCTACGACGCCCTCGACGACTATCCGCCGTTCTGCCTGCGTGCCGCCGAGAAGACGGCCGCGGACCCGGACAGCCTGGGCATCGTCATCGGCGGCTCCGGCAACGGCGAGCAGATCGCCGCGAACAAGGTGAAGGGGGTCCGCGCCGCCCTCGCCTGGAGCGAGCAGACCGCCGCCCTCGGCCGCGAGCACAACAACGCCAACGTGATCTCCGTCGGCGGCCGGATGCACACCCGGGAAGAGGCGACCAAGTTCGTCGAGATCTTCCTCAACACCCCGTACTCCGGTGACGAGCGTCACACCCGCCGCATCGACATGCTCACCGCGTACGAGACCACCGGCGAGCTCCCCCCGATCCCGGCGCACCACCCGCAGGAGCCGACCGCCTGATGCCCGAGGGGCACACCATCCACCGGCTGGCCGCCGACCACCGCGAGCGGTTCGGCGGCCGGCCCGTGCGCGTCTCCAGCCCGCAGGGCAGGTTCGCCGACTCGGCGGCCCTGCTCGACGGCGCCGTCCTGGAGACCGCGGAGGCCCACGGCAAGCACCTCTTCCTCGGCTTCGAGGGCATGGGCTGGATCCACATCCACCTCGGCCTCTTCGGCAAGGTGGACTTCGGCGACGCCCCCGCCCCGCCGCCCACCGACACCGTCCGGCTGCGGCTCGCCGTCCCCGACGCCTACGTCGACCTGCGCGGCCCCACCACCTGCGCGTACATCACGGACGCCGAGAAGCAGGCGATACACGACCGCCTCGGCCCCGACCCGCTCCGCGCCGGCGACGACCCCGGCCGGGCATGGCGCCGCGTCGCCAGGTCCCGCACCACCGTCGCCGCCCTCCTCATGGACCAGAAGGTCATCGCCGGCGTCGGCAACGTCTACCGCGCCGAAGTCCTCTTCCGGCACGGCATCGACCCCTACCGCGCCGGCAAGGACCTCACGCCGGGGGAGTGGGACGCGATCTGGACCGACCTCGCCGCGCTCATGCGCGAAGGCGTCCGCCTCAACCGCATCGACACCGTCCGCCCCGAGCACACCCCCGAGGCCATGGGCCGCCCGCCCCGCGTCGACGACCACGGCGGCGAGGTCTACGTCTACCGCCGGGCCCACCAGCCGTGCCACATCTGCCGGGACGCGATCCGCACCGCCGACCTCGCCGCCCGCAACCTCTTCTGGTGCCCCACCTGCCAGGTCCGCTAGGGCCCGTCCGGCCCTTCGCGCCGGATCAGGCCGGGCTCGCGGGGTCGCTTTCCGGACACTCCTAGAACCCGTGCGGCAGCCAGGGCGCGACAGGGTGCCCGAACGCCACCGAGGCCTCCACCAGCGCCCCCTCCCGAAGCTCCCGCACCCGCCCGGCCGCGGCCAGCGACACCAGCGACGTCCCACCCAGATACGCCGCCCCCAACTCCCGTACCGACAGCGCCAGCTCCGCCGCGTCCCCGGTCCGCACGCAGGTCGCCCCCTTCGCGTCGCCCGTCAGCCGCCAACGCCCCTCGTTCCACGGGCAGAACGCGTCCTCGACCTCGAACACCACGTCCACCGGCGCCTGGTAGGTCCGCGCCTCCAGCGCCGCGCCCACGTCCACGAGCCGCAGGAACAGCGCCTCCCGCGCCTTCGGTTCGCACCGCCGCACGTCCGACACCAGGTGCCGCCACGCGCCGTCCACCGGACCGCTTTGGATCCGCACCGTCGACGTCAGGTCCACCGAGCACAGGAACCGCCACAGCGCCGCCTCCGCGGCCGGGTCGAGCGCCAGCACCTGCTCCACCACCACGGAGCCGTCCGCCCCCGCGAACGACCAGTTCGGCCTGATCGCGTAGTGCGTGAAGCCCACGACCTCCCCGTCCCGCTCCGCCAGCACGCACAGCCGCGGCGAGGCGCCCTCGCGCTCCGACTCGGGGTCGAGCAGCGGCAGCCGCTCCCAGCCGGGCCGGCGGGCCAGCATCCCGGGCCGCGACGGCACCAGCCGGGCGTACACCTCCTCGCAGACCGCCGAGGACTCCGTCAGGCCCGCCTGCCGCAGCGTCACCCCGTTCACGCCGTCCGGCAGCGAGAGCCGCACCCGGTTCGTGTCGACCGCCGCGCGCTCGGTCCACGTCGCGGCGCCGTAGCCGAACCGCCCGTAGATCGCCGGCTCGGAGGCCGTCAGCACGGCCAGCGGCTCACCCGCCGCCCGCACGTCGTCGAGCTGCCGCCGCATCATCGAGGTCAGGATCCCGCGCCGCCGGTGCGTGCCCGCCACGCTCACCATCGTCACGCCCGCCGCCGGTACGAGCGCCCCGCCCGGCACCGTGAGCCGGAACGAGAACGCGCCCGCCGTCCCCACGCACAGGTCCCCGTCCCAGACCCCGAGCGACCGCTCGAACTCCGTCAGGTCCCGCCACAGGGCGCGCGCGTCCGGCGGCTCGTGAATGCCCCCGAACGCGAGGTCCAGCACAGCGAACCAGCGATCCCACTCGTTCGGGTCAAGCACCCGGAGTTCAGTCGTCATATGCCATCGATATCAGCGGCGCACGCCCGGGGCGACCCGATTTCACGCACATTGTCACCGGGGTACCCCTGCGCGATGACAGGACGTGTGGATAGGGTCCAGGCCAATGGGACACCGCGCCGGAGTGAACGCGTACGCGGCCCGGCTGCGCAGGCGCGCCCGCCGGGCCCGCGTCGCCCTGCGCAAGTCCGCCGTCGACTACTTCCGCGGCGACGGCGCCGACTGGCTCGCCTTCGCCGGACTCATGCTGCTGATCCCGGCCATCGCCTGGGGAACGATCCTCAACCCGATCTGGTGCGCGCCCACCGCGCTCGCCCTGCCGATCGTGGCCGGCGGACTGCTGCTGCGCCCCGCCAGCCTGCTGGGGCTGTACGCCACCGCGGCCGGCGCCCTGATCGTCGAGTCCGTCGTCCTCGGCCCCTACACCCAGGGCCCCGCCCGGGTCACCCCCGGCACCGTCCTCGTCGTCGCCGCGTGCGGCCTCTTCGGACTGCTCATCGCCCAGTTCCGGGCCCGGGTCGGCGTGCCCTGGCGGCGCGGCGGCACCATGCTCTTCGACCTGCGCGAACGCATCCGGGTGCAGAGCGCCCTGCCGCGCCTCCCGCAGGGCTGGCACCGCGAGATGGCGCTCCGCCCGGCCGGCGGCCAGTCCTTCTCCGGCGACTTCGTCGTCGCCGCCCGCACCCACGGCGGCCGGACCCTGGAGGTCGTGCTCACCGACGTCTCCGGCAAGGGCATGGACGCGGCCTCCCGCTCCCTGCTGCTCTCCGGTGCCTTCGGCGGCCTCCTCGGCTCGCTGCCGCCGCACGGCTTCCTCCCCGCGGCCAACGGCTATCTGCTCCGCCAGAACTGGGACGAGGGCTTCGCCACCTCGATCCACCTCGTCCTCGACCTGGAGTCCGGCGACTACGAGCTCTACTCCGCCGGCCACCTGCCCGCCCTCCAGCTCCACGCGGGCAACGGCCGCTGGGAGGAGAAGGCCGCCGACGGCCCGCTCCTCGGCGTCTACGACGGCGCCGAGTTCCACCCGGTCAAGGGCTCGCTGCGCCCCGGCGACGTCCTCATGCTCTTCACCGACGGCCTCGTCGAGGCCGCCGACCGGGACATCGCCGAGGGCATCGACCGCCTCACCGGCGAGGCCGACCGCTGCGTCGTCGAGGGCTTCGAGGGCGTCGCCTGGCACCTCATCGAGGCCGTCGCCAAGGACGTCAACGACGACCGCGCCCTCCTCCTCATCTCCCGCCCGGTCTGACCCGCCGCCCTCCCCGGGCGAAGTGATCTTCCGCACGACGATTCGTCACCCGGCAGCGAGGGCAAGGGGGTTGGTGGCACGATGGAGGCAGCGGGGGGTGTTCCGGGACACGGGCTCCCTGGTGGGCAACGTGAGACCGACCGAGGGTGTGATCAGTTGTGGCCATTTCACTGTCTGTGGTGTTGCTCTTGGCAATCATCCTGGTGGTGCTGATCCGCGGGGGGAACCTCAAGGGCGGTCCGGCCGTCGTCGCCGTCCTCTTCGGCTTCTTCCTCGCCTCCACCGGCATGGCCGACGACATCCAGCGCTTCCTGGACTCGATAACGCAGACGGTCGCCTCCATCAAGTTCTGACGACGCCCTCGCGTTCCGACGACGACACCGCGTTCCGGCGCCACCGGAAGCGGCGACGACGGGCCCCCGCCGGGACCGGCGGGGGCCCGTCGCGCGCACGGACCGGGCCGGATCGGTCCGGAACGCAGAAAACCCCAGGGTGACCTGGGGTTTTCTCGGTTCAGAGCGGGTGACGGGAATCGAACCCGCGTAGCTAGTTTGGAAGACTAGTGCTCTACCATTGAGCTACACCCGCACAGCGTCGCGCCGCAGGTCACGAGGACCGCGGCACGAGGAGCATGGTAGCCGGTCGACGGCGTTCTTCGCACACTCCGAAAACGGGGGGCGCCGCACAGTCCCCGTCCATGTACCCTACGTGTCGCACCGACGGGGTGTGGCGCAGCTTGGTAGCGCGTCCGCTTTGGGAGCGGAAGGCCGTGGGTTCAAATCCCGCCACCCCGACCATGACGATCACGCGCCCACCTCGCACGTTCTTGATCACGTTGTGGGCGTCATACCGCTTGCGGTTACTATGCAAGCTGCGTGCCCGTGTGTCTTTCTGACCGGGCCGAGCCGCCGGAGCCGCCACACGCGGTATCGGTGGAATCCAGGAATCAGCCACAAGGAGACCGAACCGTGAAGAGCGCCGTGGAGACCCTGAACCCGACCCGGGTTCGGCTCACTGTCGAGGTGCCCTTCGAGGAGCTCAAGGACAGCCTCGACGCGGCGTACAAGAAGATCAACCAGCAGGTCACGGTCAAGGGCTTCCGCAAGGGCAAGATCCCGGCTCGCGTGATCGACCAGCGGTTCGGCCGCGGCGCCGTGCTGGAGGAGGCCGTCAACGACGCGCTCCCGAAGTTCTACACCGAGGCCGTCAACGAGGCCGAGGTCAACCCGCTGGGTCAGCCCGAGGTCGACATCACCGAGCTGAAGGACGGCGAGCTGCTGGCCTTCACCGCCGAGGTCGACATCCGCCCGACGATCGAGATCCCGGACTACTCCGGCATCGAGGTCACCGTCGACGCGGTCGAGGTCACCGACGAGGACGTCGAGAAGTCCGTGGAGCAGCTCCGCGAGCGCTTCGCCTCGACCTCCCCCGTCGAGCGCGCCGCCCAGGACGGCGACGTCGTCACCATCGACCTCGAGGCCAAGGTCGACGGCGAGGTCCTGCCCGACGGTGTCGCCAGCGACGTGTCGTACACCATCGGCTCCGGCGAGCTGCTCGACGGCATCGACGAGGCCGTCAAGGGCCTGGAGGCCGGTGGCGAGGCCACCTTCACCTCGCAGCTGAAGGGCGGCTCCGCCGAGGGCAAGGACGCGGAGGTCACCGTCAAGGTCACCACCGTCGCCGCCCGTGAGCTCCCCGAGCTCGACGACGAGTTCGCGCAGATGGCGTCGGAGTTCGACACCCTCGACGAGCTCAAGGCCGACAGCCGCAAGCGCCTCGAGAACATGAAGCAGTTCGACCAGGCCACCCAGGCCCAGGAGCGCGTCCTCGACGAGCTCCTCAAGCTGGTCGAGGTCCCGATGCCCGAGAAGCTTCTCGAGGACGAGATCAACACCCGCAAGCACAACCTGGAGCACCACCAGCTCGGCCAGATGGGCCTCGACCTCGCGAAGTACCTGGAGATCCAGGGCAAGACCGAGGAAGAGTTCCTGGCCGAGACCAAGGAGCAGGCCGAGAAGGGCATCAAGACGCAGTTCATCCTCGATGAGCTCGTCAACAAGGAGAAGCTCGACGTCTCCCGCGAGGAGCTCACCGAGCACCTGTTCCGCCGTGCCGCCTCCTCCGGCATGAGCCCCGACCAGTTCGCCCAGGCCGTGGCCCAGGGCGGCCAGGTGCCGATGCTCGTCGGCGAGGTCGCCCGCGGCAAGGCCCTCGCGGTCGTCGTCGAGGCCGCCAAGGTCGTCGACACCAACGGTGAGGTCGTCGACCTCGCCGACGACGAGGACGAGGTCGAGACCGCCGCCGAGGCCGTCGAGGCCGTCACCGGCGAGGCCGAGGTCTCCGAGGACAAGTAAGCGGCTCCGCGCCCCGGCGCGGAACCCCGTCCACGGGCCCGTACGCACAGCAGTGCGTCCGGGCCCGTGGACGTACCAGGACCCCCTTGCACGCCCCCAACTACCTTGCGCTCCCAGCGAACAGTTCGGGAAGCGGGATGGTGTTGTCCTACCTGCGCGTTAGGGTCCATGAATACGAGGGCAGTGCCCTCTGAACGAGACGCTGAGACGGCCTGGGCCGTCGGAGACGAGCAGGTGGATACGTGACGAATCTGAAGCCTTACGCCGCGGGTGAGCCGTCCATCGGTGGCGGCCTCGGCGACCATGTCTACAACCGGCTCCTCGGCGAGCGCATCATCTTCCTCGGCCAGCAGGTCGACGACGAGATCGCCAACAAGATCACCGCCCAGATGCTCCTCCTGGCCGCCGAGCCGGAGAAGGACATCTTCCTGTACATCAACAGCCCCGGTGGCTCCGTGACGGCCGGCATGGCCGTCTACGACACCATGCAGTTCATCCCGAACGACGTCGTCACCATCGGTATGGGCATGGCGGCCTCCATGGGCCAGTTCCTGCTCACCGCCGGCGCCCCCGGCAAGCGCTTCGCGCTGCCGAACACCGACATCCTGATGCACCAGGGCTCCGCCGGCATCGGCGGCACGGCCTCCGACATCAAGATCCAGGCCGAGTACCTCCTTCGCACGAAGAAGCGCATGGCCGAGATCACCGCGCAGCACTCCGGCCAGACCGTCGAGGCGATCATCCGCGACGGTGACCGCGACCGCTGGTTCACCGCGCAGGAGGCCAAGGACTACGGCCTCATCGACGACATCATCACGCACGCCGCGGGTGTTCCGGGCGGCGGCGGCACGGGCGCCTGAGCGCCGGCAGCCGCCGAAGAGCCCCCCTCCCCCCGCCGAACGCCACCAGGACGGTGAACACCCCGATGCTTAACAACCTCTCCGCGAGCGGCCTCTACACGGGCACGCCGATGGACAACCGCTACGTCGTGCCCCGCTTCGTCGAGCGCACCTCGCAGGGCATCCGCGAGTACGACCCGTACGCGAAGCTCTTCGAGGAGCGTGTGATCTTCCTCGGCGTGCAGATCGACGACGCCTCGGCCAACGACGTCATGGCGCAGCTGCTGTGCCTGGAGTCGATGGACCCGGACCGCGACATCTCGATCTACATCAACAGCCCCGGTGGCTCCTTCACCGCGCTGACGGCGATCTACGACACGATGCAGTTCGTGAAGCCGGACATCCAGACGGTCTGCATGGGCCAGGCGGCCTCCGCCGCGGCCGTGCTGCTGGCCGCCGGCACCCCCGGCAAGCGGATGGCCCTGCCGAACGCCCGGGTGCTGATCCACCAGCCCTCCGGCGGCACCGGCCGTGAGCAGCTCTCCGACCTGGAGATCGCGGCCAACGAGATCCTGCGCATGCGCAGCCAGCTGGAGGAGATGCTGGCCAAGCACTCCTCGACGCCGATCGAGAAGATCCGCGACGACATCGAGCGCGACAAGATCCTGACCGCCGAGGACGCCCTGGCGTACGGCCTGGTCGACCAGATCGTCTCGACCCGTAAGAGCACGGCCGCCGCGGCACACTGACGCCCGACCTTCCCCTGGCACGGCCCGTGTGGCCGAATCCCGACCATGTGAACCGTGCCAAGGGGGGCCCGAACGAGGGGCCCGGCAAGGTACCGTCGAATATGAGGCACCAGGAGTCGCTGAACCAGGCGCTCCCAGGCGAAGGGGAAGCACCTCGTGGCACGCATCGGTGATGGCGGCGACCTGCTCAAGTGCTCGTTCTGCGGAAAGAGCCAGAAGCAGGTGAAGAAGCTCATCGCGGGACCCGGTGTGTACATCTGCGACGAGTGCATCGACCTCTGCAACGAGATCATCGAGGAAGAACTCGCGGAGACGAGCGAGGTGCGCTGGGAGGAACTTCCCAAGCCCCGCGAGATCTACGAGTTCCTCGAGGGGTACGTCGTCGGGCAGGAGCCCGCGAAGAAGGCCCTCTCGGTCGCGGTGTACAACCACTACAAGCGCGTCCAGGCCGGCGAGAACGGCGGCGCGCAGGGCCGGGACGACGCCATCGAACTGGCCAAGTCCAACATTCTGCTGCTCGGCCCCACGGGCTCCGGGAAGACGCTGCTGGCGCAGACCCTGGCCCGCATGCTCAACGTCCCGTTCGCCATCGCCGACGCGACGGCGCTGACGGAGGCCGGCTATGTCGGCGAGGACGTCGAGAACATCCTGCTCAAGCTGATCCAGGCCGCGGACTACGACGTCAAGAAGGCCGAGACCGGGATCATCTACATCGACGAGATCGACAAGGTCGCCCGTAAGAGCGAAAACCCGTCGATCACGCGTGACGTCTCCGGCGAGGGCGTGCAGCAGGCCCTGCTGAAGATCCTGGAGGGCACCACCGCCTCCGTACCGCCGCAGGGCGGCCGGAAGCACCCGCACCAGGAGTTCATCCAGATCGACACGACGAACGTGCTCTTCATCGTGGGCGGCGCCTTCGCCGGCCTGGAGAAGATCATCGAGTCGCGGGCGGGCGCCAAGGGCATCGGCTTCGGGGCGACCATCCGCTCCAAGCGCGAGATCGAGGCGAGCGACCAGTTCCAGGAGGTCATGCCGGAGGACCTGGTGAAGTTCGGGATGATCCCGGAGTTCATCGGCCGCCTCCCCGTCCTCACCTCGGTCCACAACCTGGACCGCGAGGCGCTCCTCCAGATCCTCGTCGAGCCGCGCAACGCGCTGGTCAAGCAGTACCAGCGCCTCTTCGAACTCGACGGCGTGGAGCTGGACTTCGACCGCCCCGCCCTGGAGGCCATCGCCGACCAGGCGATCCTCCGCGGCACCGGCGCGCGCGGCCTGCGCGCCATCATGGAGGAGGTCCTCCAGTCGGTGATGTACGAGGTCCCGTCCCGCAAGGACGTGGCCCGGGTCGTCATCACGGCCGACGTCGTCCGCGACAACGTCAACCCGACGCTGGTCCCGCGGATCGTGAAGAACGACGGCAGGCACGAGAAGTCGGCCTGACGCAGAGCGAAACGAGTGAGGGGGTCCCGCCTTCGGGCGGGACCCCCTCACTCGTTTCCGGTCAGCGGATCAGAGCTTGACGCGGACTTCCTTGCGGAGCTTGGCGGTGGTGGCGGCGGCGTCCTCGGCGGAGCCGCCCTTGCCCGTGAGCATGGAGGCCATGTCGAGCGGGACGACCATGCCGACCGTGCTGTGGTCGGCCCACACGCACATCGTCATCGTCATCGCGGGGATGCTGGCGGAGGGGTCCGCCTTCGTCTTGAGCTGCTGGCACTTGAGCACCGCGCCGTCGAGCTCGGCGGGCTCGTACGCCTGCGGGCTGCCGACCAGCTCGGGCGCGTCCTTGTCGCTCTTGTCCTTCTCCGCCTCGGCCTTGGTGTAGGTGAAGATGGAGTCGACGACCTTCTCGGGGTCCTCGATCTCGCCGTAGAGGCCGTTGAGGGAGACCATCTTGCCGCCGAGCGGGTTGGACGGGTCCTTCACGTCCCAGGAGGCGTCGACCTCCTTGGCGTTCTTGACGCCGTTCTTCTCGGCCTCCTTCAGGGAGTCCTTGTCGGAGGAACCTCCCTTGGAGGGGGTCTTCTTGTACTCCCCGAGGACCGTCTCCGGCGTGATCAGCTTGTGGGGGCCGTCGTCCGCGACCGACGAACCGCCGCCGCCCAGCAGGAAGTACGCGCCCACGCCGATCGCCGTCACGACCGCGACCGCGCCGATGATCCAGCCGGCCTTGGACTTCTTGGGGGCCGGCGGGTGCGGCACGTAGCCGCCGGGGCCCTGGGGGGCGCCGTACTGCGGCTGCTGGCCGTACGGGCCGGGCTGCTGGGGCTGCTGCGGGTAGCCGTACGGCTGCTGCGGCGGCACGCCCTGCGGGGCCTGCTGGGGGTATCCGTAACCGGGCTGGGGAGCCTGCGGCTGGCCGTACGGGCCGGGCTGCTGCGGCTGCTGGCCGTAGGGGCCCGGCTGGCCGCCGTAGGGCCCGGGCTGCTGGGGCGGCTGGCCGCCGTACGGGCCCGGCTGGTTGTAGCTCATCGACAGGTTCCCCTCACAGGATGTTTATGCCTACCGAACATCCTGGCGGAACCCTTGGCCCGGAAGTGCGGCGGGGGCCACACCGTTACCGAACCAAAGCGTTTCAGGACAAGGCCGGGACACCCCTAAACTGGCCCCGTGACCGAGAACACTCAGCAGCAGACAGCGCCCACCACCGAACTGCCGACCCAGTACGCGCCGGCCGAGGTAGAGGGGCCGCTGTACGAGCGCTGGGTGGAGCGCGGGTACTTCGAGGCGGACGCCAAGAGCGAGAAGCCGCCGTACACGATCGTCATCCCGCCGCCGAACGTCACCGGTTCGCTCCACCTGGGCCACGCCTTCGAGCACACGCTGATCGACGCCCTCACCCGCCGCAAGCGCATGCAGGGCTTCGAGACGCTGTGGCAGCCGGGCATGGACCACGCCGGCATCGCCACCCAGAACGTCGTCGAGCGCGAGCTCGCCAAGGAGGGCAAGTCCCGCCACGACCTGGGCCGTGAGGCGTTCGTCGAGCGCGTCTGGCAGTGGAAGGCCGAGTCCGGCGGCCAGATCTCGGGCCAGATGAAGCGTCTGGGTGACGGCGTCGCCTGGTCCCGCGAGCGCTTCACCATGGACGAGGGCCTGTCCCAGGCCGTCCAGACCATCTTCAAGAAGCTGTACGACGACGAGCTGATCTACCGCGCCGAGCGCATCATCAACTGGTGCCCGCGCTGTCTGACGGCCATCTCCGACATCGAGGTCGAGTACCAGGACGACGAGGGCGAGCTCGTCTCCATCCGCTACGGCGAGGGGGACGACTCGCTGGTCGTCGCCACCACCCGCGCCGAGACGATGCTCGGTGACACGGCCGTCGCCGTCCACCCCGACGACGAGCGGTACAAGCACCTGGTCGGCAAGCAGATCAAGCTGCCGCTGACCGACCGCTCGATCCCGGTCGTCGCCGACACCCACGTCGACCCCGAGTTCGGCACCGGCGCCGTCAAGGTGACCCCGGCGCACGACCCGAACGACTTCGAGATCGGCCAGCGCCACAACCTGCCGAACCTCGCCGTCATGGACGAGCGCGCGGTCATCACCGTCCACGGCCCCTTCCAGGGCCTGGACCGCCTGGAGGCGCGTTCCGCCATCGTCGCCGCGCTGCGCGCCGAGGGCCGGATCGTCGCCGAGAAGCGTCCGTACGTCCACTCCGTCGGCCACTGCTCGCGCTGCAAGACCACCATCGAGCCGCGCCTGTCGATGCAGTGGTGGGTCAAGGTCGGCCCGCTCGCCCAGGCCGCCGGTGACGCGGTCCGCGACGGCAAGGTCAAGATCCACCCGCAGGAGATGGAGAAGCGGTACTTCGACTGGGTCGACAACCTGCACGACTGGTGCATCTCGCGCCAGCTGTGGTGGGGCCACCGCATCCCGGTCTGGTACGGCCCGAACGGCGAGGTCGTCTGCGTCGGACCGGACGAGCAGCCGCCGGCGGGCGAGGGCTGGCACCAGGACACGGACGTCCTGGACACCTGGTTTTCCTCCGGCCTCTGGCCGTTCTCCACGCTCGGCTGGCCCGAGCGGACGGAGAGCCTGGCGAAGTTCTACCCGAACTCCGTCCTGGTCACCGGCTACGACATCCTCTTCTTCTGGGTCGCCCGGATGATGATGTTCGGTCTGTACGCGATGGACGGCACCCCGCCGTTCCACACCATCGCCCTGCACGGCATGGTCCGTGACCAGAACGGCAAGAAGATGTCGAAGTCCTTCGGCAACGTGGTCAACCCGCTGGACTGGATGGACGAGTACGGCTCCGACGCCGTCCGCTTCACCCTGGCCAACGGCGCCAACCCGGGCGTCGACGTCCCGATCGGCGAGGACTGGGTCAAGGCGTCCCGCAACTTCGCCAACAAGATCTGGAACGCCACCCGCTTCGCGCTCATGAACGGCGCGACCGTCGAGGGCGAACTGCCCCCGGTCGAGCAGCTGTCCGCCACCGACCGCTGGATCCTGTCCCGTCTCAACGCGACGGTGGCCCAGGTCGACGCGTACTACGAGGACTACCAGTTCGCGAAGCTCAGCGACGCGCTCTACCACTTCGCGTGGGACGAGGTCTTCGACTGGTACGTCGAGCTGTCGAAGACGACGTTCTTCGCGGGCGGGGAGCAGGCCAAGGTCTCCGGCCGGGTCCTCGGCGAGGTCCTGGACGTCATGCTGCGGCTGCTGCACCCGATCGTCCCGTTCGTCACCGAGACCCTGTGGACCACGCTGACCGGGGGCGAGTCCCTCGTCATCGCCGAGTGGCCGAAGGACTCGGGCTTCCGGGACCAGGCCGCCGAGGCGGAGATCGAGAACCTCCAGCAGGTCGTCACCGAGGTCCGTCGCTTCCGCGCCGACCAGGGCCTCCAGCCGGGCCAGAAGGTCCCGGCCCGTCTGGAGCTCGGCGACACCGCCCTCGCCGCGCACGAGGCGGCCATCCGGCAGCTGCTGCGGCTCCAGCCGGAGGGCGAGGACTTCTCCGCCACCGCCTCCCTGCCGATCGCGGGCGCCACGGTCGCGCTCGACCTGTCGGGCACGATCGACGTCGCCGCCGAGCGCAAGCGCCTCGCCAAGGACCTCGCGGCCGCGGAGAAGGAGAAGGCCCAGGCCGAGGCCAAGCTCGGGAACGAGGCCTTCCTGGCCAAGGCCCCCGACAACGTCGTGGACAAGATCAAGGGCCGTCTCGCCAAGGCGGACGAGGACATCGCCCGCATCGGGACCCAGCTGGCGAACCTGCCGCAGGCCTGATCCGTACGACGCGAAGGGCCCGGAACCGGTCATCGGTTCCGGGCCCTTCCCGCACCCCTGATACCCTGTCAAATCGGATGAAGTGCCCGATGTCACATCAGACGGGACTTCGGGTCCACGGCGCCGGGACGAAGGACCCGGGATGATGGAGGACATGCCCCGCCTCCCCGCCGTCCCCGCGCTGCGCCGTTGCGTGGACCGGTGGGCGGTCTCGCCCCGCGCCCTCGACGTCGTCACCGCGCTCAGCGCCTTCGGCCTGATGGTCCTGGACGTGCCGGGTCTCGCCCGCGCCGACAACTCCCTCACCGGGGTCACCGCGACCCTGGTCCTCGCGGCCGGCGCGGCCACGCTGGTACTGAGGCGGCGGCTGCCGTGGGCGCCGTACGTCGTGGCGCTCGGCCTGATGGGCTGGCTGCACGAGCTCACCATGATCCAGTTCGCGCTGTACTCGATCGGCCGGTTCCGGGGACGCCGCGCCGCGATCGCCGCGACCCTGCTCTACGTCGGCGTGGCCTACGGCCTCTTCCTCACGCCCGGCTGGCCGGCCCCGCACGGCGACACCCTCAGCGACTTCCTCAGCCTGGTCGTCCCCATCGGCGTCCTCGCCTCGGGCGTCGGCATCGCCGCCTACCGGCAGGACCTCGTCCGCGCCCTGGAGGTCCAGCGCCGCGAGGCCGTCGCCCGGCAGGCCGTCCAGGAGGAGCGGATCTCCGTCGGCCGCGACGTCCACGACCTCGTCGGCCGCGAGCTCACGGTCCTCGCGGTGCGGGCCGAGGTGCTCGCCGTACGGGCCAGGGGCGAGAGCCACCAGAAGGACTTCGAGGAGCTCGCCGACACCGCCCGGCGCGCCCACCTCATGCTCAACGAGACGATCGTGCGGCGCGCCGACCGGGACGCCGCCACCCCCGGCCTCGAAGGGCTCGCCGCGCTCGCGGCGGAGAGCGAACGGATGGGCGGCGCCGTCGAGCTGACGGTCGCCGAGGAGGCCAAGGCCCTGTCCCCGCTCCGGCAGGCGGCCGTCCACCGGGTCGTCCGGGAGTGCCTGACGAACGCCGCCAAGCACGCGCCCGGCCTGCCCGTGACGGTCACGATCACCGTCGACGGACCCGACCTGCGGATCGAGGTCCGCAACCCGCTGCCCGCCACCCCGCCGGACCCGTCCCCCGTCTCCACCGGCACCGGCCTCCTCTCCATGGAGGAGCGCGTCACCAGCATGGGCGGCACCCTCACGGCCCGCCGGGAGCGCGACGCCTACCTGGTGACCGCCCTGCTCCCGACCGGCCTCACCCGCTAGGAGGCGTCCGGAAGGCCCCGCCCGGCCCGTGGCGGCCGGGCACGCACGCTCCGGCGGGCGGCGGACCGAAAGTCCCGAAAGGGGTGGGTCCGCGGTCCTGTCGGTACCGCTCCGTAGACTGGGCCCCGTGAGCGAGCCGAGCGACCCGAATGACCAGTTCGACGACATCGTCGACACCGAGACAGACAGAGACCCCGACCTCGCGGTGATCGAGGCCGGCAGCCGTACCCTGCGCACGCAGGGCGGGCCGCCCCAGGGCGACCCCGTGCCCGGCCGCCCCCAGGACCCGGAGCTCGACAAGGCACTCCGCGAGGTCGAGACCGAGCTGTCGACCCGATGGGGCGAGACCAAGCTGGAGCCCTCGGTCAAGCGGATCGCGGCCCTGATGGACGTCCTCGGCGAGCCGCAGCGCGCGTACCCCTCGATCCACATCACCGGCACCAACGGCAAGACGTCGACGGCCCGCATGATCGAGGCCCTGCTCGGCGCCTTCGAGCTGCGCACCGGGCGGTACACCTCGCCGCACGTGCAGACCATCACCGAGCGGATCAGCCTGGACGGCGCCCCGATCTCCGCCGAGCGGTTCATCGAGACGTACCAGGACGTCAAGCCGTACGTGGAGCTGGTCGACGCCCGCGAGGAGTACCGCCTCTCCTTCTTCGAGGTCCTCACCGCAATGGCGTACGCCGCCTTCGCGGACGCCCCGGTCGACGTGGCCGTCGTCGAGGTCGGCATGGGCGGCACCTGGGACGCGACGAACGTGATCGACGGCTCCGTGGCCGTCGTCACCCCCATCGACCTGGACCACACCGACCGGCTCGGCGGGACGACCGGCGAGATCGCCGGCGAGAAGTCCGGGATCATCAAGCAGGGCGCGACCGTGATCCTGGCCCAGCAGCCGGTGGACGCGGCACAGGTCCTGCTGAAGAAGGCCGTCGAGGCGGACGCCACGGTCGCCCGCGAGGGCATGGAGTTCGGCATCGTCTCCCGCGAGGTCGCGGTGGGCGGCCAGCTCCTCACCCTGCGCGGCCTGGGCGGCGAGTACGACAACGTCTTCCTTCCGCTGCACGGCGCCTACCAGGCGCACAACGCGGCGGTGGCGCTCGCGGCCGTCGAGGCCTTCTTCGGGATCGGCGCCGAGCACGCCAGGACCCTGGACGTGGACACGGTCCGCCGGGCCTTCGCCCAGGTGGCCTCGCCGGGCCGCCTCGAGATCGTCCGCTCCTCGCCGACGGTGATCCTGGACGCCGCGCACAACCCCCACGGCGCGCGGGCCACGGCGGAGGGCATCAGCGAGGCCTTCGGCTTCTCGCGGCTCATCGGCGTGGTCTCCACGAGCGGCGACAAGGACGCCAGGGGTCTCCTGGAGGCCTTCGAGCCGATCTTCGCGGAGGTCGTCATCACGGCGAACTCCACTCCGCGGGCCACCGACGTGGACGCGCTCGCCGCGACCGCCGTCGAGGTCTTCGGCGAGGACCGGGTCGTCGTCGAGCCCCGGCTCGACGACGCCATCGAGACCGCCATCACCCTTGCGGAGGAAGAGGCCGAGTTCGGTGGCGCGGGCGTCCTCGTCACCGGTTCGATCTTCACGGTCGGCGACGCCCGGCTGCTGCTGCGGAGGGGCTGAATCCCATGCGTACGCTCTGTTCCTCGACGCTCATCGGCGAGTTCTTCGTCATCGGCTTCGCCGGGCTCGTCGCCATGAAGGACGACGGCCTCGCGATGTCCACCGTCTGGTGGGTCTGCGGGATCGCGATGGTCTTCTCGGTGCTGCTGTGCGGGATGGTCACCCGTCCCGGCGGAGTCCAGCTCGGCTGGGCCCTGCAGATCGGTCTGGTCCTCAGCGGCTTCGTCGTGCCGACCATGTTCTTCCTCGGCGCGGTCTTCGCCGGTCTGTGGTGGGCCTCCGTTCACTACGGGCGACGGATCGACGACATCAAGGCGCGGTGGGCCGAGGCACAGGCCGCGGGGGCCTCGGCAGGGCCTGACGCTGCGTAATCGAGGCACGTGCGGGACCTGTAGCCTCGGAGGTCCCGCACACCGCTTTTCCGAAGGAGTCACCCCGTGAGCCAGCGCACGCTCGTCCTGCTCAAGCCCGACGCCGTCCGCCGTGGTCTGATCGGCGAGATCATCGGCCGTATCGAGCGCAAGGCCGGCTGGACCCTGGCGGCCCTGGAGCTGCGCGAGCTGGATCAGGACACCCTCGAGCAGCACTACGGCGAGCACAAGGGCAAGCCGTTCTACGAGCCGCTGATGGGCTTCATGTCCTCCGGCCCGGTCGTCGCGCTCGTCGTCGAGGGCGAGCGGGTCATCGAGGGCGTCCGGCAGCTCGCCGGCCCGACCGACCCGATCGCCGCCGCGCCCGGTTCCATCCGCGGTGACTTCGGCACCATCGTCCGTGAGAACCTGATCCACGCCTCGGACTCCGAGGAGTCGGCGCTCCGTGAGCTGAAGATCTTCTTCCCGGGCCTCGTCTGATCTGATTGCCAGTCAGCCAAACGAAGCACCCTGTGGGGCGACCGAAGGAATTTCGGTCGCCTCCAGGCATATGAACGCCAATCCCGGGAACGGATCGCCGCGTCCTGCCGTCACCAGCTACAGGGGTGGACCAACGCGCGGCATCCGCGCGGGCGGCACTACGATGGAAAACTCCATCGCCGCACCACTCTCAGCCATGGGAAATCAAGGGGAACTCAATGTCGTTCATCGGCCGTGACATGGCTGTCGACCTCGGGACCGCCAACACGCTGGTGTACGTCAGGGGTCGAGGCATCGTCCTGAACGAGCCGTCCGTCGTCGCGATCAACACCAACACCGGCGGCATCCTGGCGGTCGGCGCCGAGGCGAAGAAGATGATCGGCCGGACGCCCGGCAACATCGTCGCCGTCCGCCCGCTCAAGGACGGCGTCATCGCCGACTTCGAGATCACCGAGCGGATGCTCCGCTACTTCATCCTCAAGATCCACAAGCGCCGCTACCTGGCCCGCCCCCGCGTCGTCGTCTGCGTGCCCTCCGGCATCACCGGAGTGGAGCGCCGCGCCGTCATCGAGGCGTCGACCCAGGCCGGCGCCCGCCAGGTGCACATCATCGAGGAGCCCATGGCGGCGGCCATCGGCTCGGGCCTCCCCGTCCACGAGGCCACCGGCAACATGGTCGTCGACATCGGCGGCGGCACCACCGAGGTCGCCGTCATCTCCCTCGGCGGAATCGTCACGGCACAGTCGATCCGGGTCGCCGGCGACGAGCTCGACAACGCGATCATCCAGCACATCAAGAAGGAGTACTCGCTCCTCCTCGGTGAGCGGACCGCCGAGCAGATCAAGATCACCATCGGTTCGGCGTACGACCTCGACAAGGACGAGCACACCGAGATCCGCGGCCGCGACCTCGTCTCCGGCCTGCCCAAGACCGTGGTCATCTCCGCCGCCGAGGTCCGCAAGGCCATCGAGGAGCCGGTCAACGCCATCGTCGACGCGGTGAAGACCACGCTCGACAAGTGCCCGCCGGAGCTCTCCGGTGACGTCATGGACCGCGGCATCGTTCTCACGGGTGGCGGCGCCCTGCTGCGCGGCCTCGACGAACGGCTCCGCCGCGAGACCGGCATGCCGATCCACATCGCCGAGGACCCGCTGGACTCGGTGGCGCTCGGTGCCGGCAAGTGCGTGGAGGAGTTCGAGGCCCTCCAGCAGGTCCTGGACGCCCAGCCCCGCCGCTAGGCACCACCCGTACCGCCCGTACCACCCACAAGAGAACACCCGTACAGCCGAACAACCGAACCACGAGGAAAGGCACGGCCGCCGCACGTGAGGGACACACGAGAGAGCCGGCTGCTCCTGGTGCTGCTGATCGCCATCGCGTTCGCACTGATCACGGTGGACATCCGCGGCGGTCAGGAGTCACCCGTCGACGGTGCCCGGCAGGCCGCGGCCGCGGTCTTCGGGCCCGTCGAGAACGGCGTGGCGGCGGCCGTCGACCCCATCGGCAACGCCATAGGCGCGGTCCGGGACTCCGGGGAGCGGCACACCCGGATCGCCGCCCTGGAGAAGGAGAACGCCGAGCTCAAGGCCGAACTCGGCAGCGACGACCGCAACCGCAACCGGCTGCGCGAGCTCGACAGCATGCTCAAGACGGCGGGCGCGGGGCAGTACGGCATCAAGGGCGCGCAGGTCATCGCCATAGGAGCGGCCCAGGGCTTCTCCTGGACCGTCACCATCGACGTCGGCGCCCGCGACGGCATCCAGCGGGACATGACCGTGCTCAACGGCTCGGGGCTCGTCGGCCGCGTCACCACCGTCGGCCCCTCCACCTCCACGGTGCTCCTCGCCAACGACCCCGACTTCACCGTCGGCACCCGCATGGAGAAGTCCGACGAACTCGGCTTCGCCACCGGCCAGGGCGACAGCCCCCTCCTCGTCCAGCTCCTCAACGGCAAGGCCAAGGTGAAGCCCGGCGACCGGCTCGTCACCTTCGGCTCGCGCGCCGACAAGCCCTTCGTGCCCGGCGTGCCGGTCGGCGAGGTCGTCCGCGTCGACCCCGCGGGCGGCGGCCTGACCCGCAACATCTACGTCCGCCCGTACGTCGGCTTCACCAAGCTCGACATCGTCGGCGTCGTCGTCCAGGCCCCCCGCTCCGACCCCCGCGACGCGGTCCTGCCGCAGAAGCCGAAGCCCGCGCCGACCGTCACCGTCACGGTCACGCCGCCGCCACCGGACGGACAGCAGGCCGCCGACGGAACACCACAGGGCCGGAAGCCGGACCAGAACCAACAGGCACCGCAGGACCAGGGGGACGCGACACCGTGAAGTTCAACCGCATCCTCCTCTCCGCCACCCTGATCGTGGTCGCCCTGGTCGTCCAGGTCTCCGTCCTCGCCCGCCTCCAACTCCCCGGCGCCGTCCCCGACCTGGTGCTCCTCACCGTCGTCGGCCTCGCCCTCGTCCACGGCCCGGTCAGCGGCTCCCTCATCGGCTTCACCGCCGGACTGCTCGCCGACCTGGCCCCGCCCGCCGACCACGCCGCCGGCCGCTACGCCCTCGTGCTCTGCGTCATCGGCTACCTCGTCGGCCTCGCCCGCCCCGACAACGGCCGGCTGACCTCCGCGACCGGCCCCATGGCCGTCGTCGTCGCCGCGGCCGTCGGCTCCACCCTGCTCTACGCGGGCGTCGGCGCCCTCGTCGGCGACACCGCGGCCCGCCATGTCGGCCTCGGGTCCCTGCTGTTCACCGCGGCCGTGTACGACCTGCTCCTCGCGCCGTTCACCGTGCCGCTCATCATGGCCCTGGCCCGCCGGGCCGAGAACGACCCGCTCGCCGACGCCGGCGGCGGCAACGGCGCCGACGTCGCGTCCGGCTGGCTCTCCTCCGGCACCGGCCTGCGGATCGGCACCCAGCGCGGCGGCCTGCGCGTGAAGGCCGCCCGGAGCCGCGCCTCACGGGCCGGACGCATCAAGGGAGTCAAGCGACTGTGACCGAGGGGGCACCCGCAGTATGAGCAACATCCCCGAGACCGGGCGGACCCCGCGGGTCCAGATCCGGCTCGTCGTCATCCAGATCCTGGTCTTCTCGCTGCTGCTCACCCTGGGGGGCCGCCTCTGGTACCTCCAGATCCGCAACGGCAAGGAGTACACGGACGAGGCGAAGAACAACCACGTCCAGCAGGTCGTCCAGCCCGCCGTCCGCGGCTCGCTCCTCGACGCCCGCGGCGTCCCGCTCGCCGACAACGAGACCCGGCTCGTGGTCTCCGCGTCCCGCACCGAGCTGATGAAGATGAAGGACCGGGGCAAGGCCGTCCTGACCCGGCTCGCCGACGTCCTCGACATGAAGCCCGACGACGTCATCAACAAGATCCGGCTCTGCGACTCCGAGACCCCCAAGCCCTGCTGGAACGGATCCCCCTACCAGCCGATCCCGGTCACCGACGAGGCCACCACCCAGCAGGCCCTCCAGATCCGGGAGCGCGCCGAGGACTTCCCCGGCATCACCGCCGAACCCACCGCCGTACGCCGCTACCCGGCCCCCGGCAAGGCCCGCACCTCCCAGGTCCTCGGCTACCTCTCGCCCGTCACCGACACCGAGATCGAGAAGGCCAAGGACACCGACTCGCCGTTCCTCCGCTCCGACCAGGTCGGCCGCTCCGGCCTGGAGCGCACGTACGACAAGGAACTGCGCGGCAAGGCAGGCGTCACCCGCTACGAGGTCGACAACCTCGGCCGCGTCATCGGCCAGGCCAAGAGCGACCCCGCCGTCCCCGGCTCCAACGTCGTCACCTCCATCGACGCCCGCGTGCAGGCGGTCGCCGAGTGGGAGCTGCACAACGCGATGGTCGAGGCCCGCAAGGTCCACGACCGGAACACCAACGAGAACTACAAGGCCGACGCCGGCGCCGTCGTCGTCATGGAGACGAAGACCGGGCGGATCGTCGCCATGGCCTCGCAGCCCGACTACGACCCCAACGCCTGGGTCGGCGGCATCTCCGCCAAGGACTACGCGGCCCTCACCGGCAAGGACTCCAACTTCCCGCTCCTCAACCGGGCCATCCAGGGACAGGCCGCCCCCGGCTCCATCTTCAAGGTCATCCCGACGGCCGCCGCCGTCAACGCCGGATACGAGTTCAACGGGCGCTACCCCTGCCCCTCCTCGTACTCCATCGGCGGCCAGGTCTTCAAGAACTTCGAGTCCCAGGGCCACGGCTCCATCACCCTCGGCCAGGCCCTCGAGGTCTCCTGCGACACCGTCTACTACGCCCTCTCCCACCAGCAGTGGCTGAACGACGGCGGCATGAAGCCGAAGAAGGACGCCAAGGACTGGTTCTACAAGACGGCCCATCAGTTCGGCCTCGGCGCCGAGACCGGCATCGACCTCCCCAACGAGGTCACCGGCCGCGTCCCCGACCGGAAGTGGAAGCAGGACTTCTGGGCGGCCAACAAGGACTACTGGTGCAAGATCGGCAAGCGCGGCGGCACCTACGTGCAGCAGCTCTCGTACGAGAACTGCCTCGAAGGCAACCTCATGCGCGCCGGTGACTCCGTCAACTACTCCATCGGCCAGGGCGACACCCTCGTCACCCCCATCCAGATGGCCACCATCTACGCCGCCATCGCCAACGGCGGCACCCTCTGGAACCCCACCGTCGGCAAGGCGATCGTCAGCCCCGACGGCAAGAAGGTCAACGAGATCAAGCCCAAGTCCCACGGCAAGCTCCCCATGGACACCAAGACCCAGGCGTTGATAGAGGAAGCGCTCGCGGGAGTCGCCACCCGCGGCACCGCCGCCTGGCGGTTCGGCGGCTGGCCGCAGGACAAGATCCCGATGCACGCCAAGACGGGCACCGCGGAGGTCTACGGCAAGCAGACGACCTCCTGGTTCGCCACGTACACCAAGGACTACGCGATCGTCATGACGATCTCCCAGGGTGGTACCGGCTCCGGCGCCTCGGGCCCCGCCGTGCGCAACATCTACGACGCGCTCTACGGACTCGACGACGCCGGCAACCAGGACCTCAAGCGCGCCCTGCTGCCGCAGCCGCAGAAGACGCTGCCGAGGATCGAGGCCGACGGCTCCATCGACGCCCCGAAGATCAAGCCGTACGACCCCGAGGCCCAGAAGATCGACCCGAACGCGCCCCCGAAGGCACCGGACGGCACGAAGAAGCCGGACGACGACCCGGCCCTCGCGGGACCGCCCGCCAACTGGAGGGACTGAGGACCATGACCGCACCCCACGGCTTCTCCGTCTCCCGGTACGCCCCCGAGCGCGGCACCCTCGCCAAACTGACGGCCCGCGACTCGGTGGTCCGCCGGCTCGACTGGCCGATACTGCTCTCGGCGCTCGCCCTCTCGGGCGTCGGGTCGCTGCTCGTCTGGTCCGCCACCCGCGGCCGCACCGAGCTCAACAACGGCGACCCGTACTACTTCCTCTTCCGGCACCTGCTCAACACCGGAATCGGCCTCGCCCTGATGGTCGGCACGATCTGGCTCGGCCACCGCACCCTGCGCGGCGCGGTGCCGATCCTCTACACCGTCTCGATCGTGCTGATCCTCGCCGTCCTCACCCCGCTCGGCGCCACCATCAACGGCGCCCACGCGTGGATCGTCGTCGGCGGCGGCTTCTCCCTCCAGCCCAGCGAGTTCGTGAAGATCACGATCATCCTGGTCATGGCGATGCTGCTCGCCGCCAAGGTCGACGCGGGCGACCAGCTCCATCCCGACCACCGCACGGTCGCCAAGGCCCTCACCCTGGCGGCCCTCCCCATGGGCATCGTCATGCTGATGCCCGACCTCGGCTCGGTCATGGTCATGGCCGTCATCGTGCTCGGCGTGCTCCTCGCCTCCGGCGCCTCCAACCGGTGGGTCCTCGGCCTCATCGGCGCGGGCGTCCTCGGCGCCGTCCTCGTCACCACGCTCGGCATGCTCGACGAGTACCAGATCAACCGCTTCGCCGCCTTCGCCAACCCCGACCTCGACCCCGCCGGCGTCGGCTACAACACCAACCAGGCCCGGATCGCCATCGGCTCCGGCGGCCTCCTCGGCGCCGGCCTCTTCAAGGGCTCCCAGACCACCGGCCAGTTCGTCCCCGAACAGCAGACCGACTTCGTCTTCACGGTCGCGGGGGAGGAGCTCGGCTTCGTCGGCGCCGGACTGATCCTGGTACTCCTCGGCGTCATCCTCTGGCGCTCCTGCCGCATCGCCCGCGAGACCACCGAGCTCTACGGCACGATCGTCGCGGCCGGGATCATCGCCTGGTTCGCCTTCCAGTCCTTCGAGAACATCGGCATGACGCTCGGCATCATGCCGGTCGCCGGCCTCCCCCTGCCGTTCGTCTCCTACGGCGGCTCGTCCATGTTCGCCGTATGGGTGGCGATCGGCCTCCTCCAGTCGATCCGCGTACAGCGCCCGATGACGGCCTGACACGACTAGATTCGACGTATGGCCGAGACGAAGCGCGAGATCGAGCGGAAGTACGAAGCCACCGGGGAGACCCCGCTCCCGGACCTCACCGAGGCCGGCGGGGTCTCCGAGGTCGCGGACCGGGGCGTCATGGAACTGGACGCCGTCTACTACGACACGCCCGACCTGCGCCTCGCCGCCGACTCCGTCACCCTGCGCCGCCGCACCGGCGGCAGCGACGCCGGCTGGCACGTCAAGTTCCCCGTCGCCGCCGGCGTCCGCGACGAGATCAGGGCCCCGCTGAGCGACACCCTGCCGGACGAACTGGCCGAACTCCTGCGCTCCCGGGTCCGGACCGGCACGGTCGTCCCGGTCGTACGCCTCCGCTCCGCCCGCGACGTCCGCCACCTCCTCGCCGCCGACGGCACCCTCCTCGCCGAACTCTCCGTCGACACCGTCCACGCCGAACGGCTGCCCGCCGGCCCCGAGGCCACCTGGACCGAGATCGAGGTGGAACTCGCCGACGGCCCGGACGGCTCCGACGGCCCCGACCCCGCCGTCCTCGACGCCATCGGGAAACGCCTCGGGAAGGCCGGCATCCACCCCTCCCGGTCCGCGTCCAAACTCGCCAGGGCCCTCACCGAGACGGGCGCGCCGCCCCGCCCGCCCGCCGTCCCCGGCCGGCCCGGCAGCGCCGCAGCCGTCGTCCTCGCCTACCTGCGGGAACAGGTCGACGCGATCGTCGCCCTCGACCCGGCCGTACGGCGGGACCTGCCCGACGCCGTCCACCAGATGCGGGTCGCCTGCCGCCGGCTGCGCAGCGCCTTCAAGACGTACCGCCGGGTCCTGGACCGGGACGTCACCGACCCCGTCGGCGACGAACTGAAGTGGCTCGCCGGAGAGCTCGGCGTCGCCCGCGACCAGGAGGTACTCGACGGCCGCCTGCGCGCCGGCGTCGCGGACCTGCCGCCCGCCCTCGTCCTCGGTCCGGTCCGGGCCCGGCTGCGCCGCCGGGACGCCGCCCGCACCAAGAGCGCCCGGCACCAGGTACTCGCCGCCCTCGACTCCGCCCGCCACCTCGCCCTCCTCGACACCCTCGACGCGCTCCTCGCCGCCCCGCCGCTGCGCGAGGCCGCCGACCGCGACGCCCGGAAGGTCCTCGCCCGCGCCGTCCGCAAGGACCACCGCCGCCTCGCCCGCCGCGTCGAGCACGCCCTCTCCCTCGACCCCGGCCACGAGCGCGACCTCGCCCTCCACGAGGCCCGCAAGGCCGCCAAGCGCGCCCGCTACGCCGCCGACGCGGCCCGCCCCGCCCTCGGCAAGCCCGCCAGACGGCTCGGCAAGCGTGTCAAGGCCCTCCAGTCGCTGCTCGGCGAGCACCACGACACCGTCGTCGCCCGGACGGTCCTGCGCGAGCTCGGGATCCAGGCCCACGGCGTCGGCGAGTCCGCCTTCACCTGGGGACTCCTCCACGGCCACGAGGAGGCCACGGCCACGGCGATCGAACACGAGCTGCCGGCGGTCTGGGCGCGGGCCTCGTCCCCGGGACTCCGGTCGGCGCTGACCCGCTGAGCACCGGGGTACGCTTGAGAGTCGCCCCCCTGCCAGCTCACGAAGGTTCGAGATGTCTGCTGCCGAGTCTGTCTTCCCGCAGCTCGAAGCTCTGCTCCCGCACGTGCAGAAGCCGATTCAGTACGTCGGTGGAGAGCTGAACTCCACGGTCAAGCCCTGGGAGTCCGCCGACGTCCGCTGGGCGCTGATGTACCCGGACGCGTACGAGGTCGGTCTGCCCAACCAGGGCGTCATGATCCTCTACGAGGTGCTGAACGAGCGCGAGGGCGTCCTGGCCGAGCGCACGTACAGCGTGTGGCCGGACCTCGAAGAGCTGATGCGGGAGCACGGCGTACCGCAGTTCACGGTCGACTCGCACCGCCCGGTGAGCGCCTTCGACGTGTTCGGCCTCAGCTTCTCCACCGAGCTCGGCTACACGAACATGCTCACCGCCCTCGACCTGGCCGGCATCCCGCTGGAGGCGAAGGACCGGACCGTCGACCACCCGATCGTGCTCGCCGGCGGCCACGCCGCCTTCAACCCCGAGCCGATCGCGGACTTCATCGACGCCGCGATCATCGGCGACGGCGAGCAGGCCGTCCTCGACATGACCGAGATCATCCGCGCGTGGAAGGCGGAGGGCCGGCCGGGCGGGCGCGAGGAGGTCCTCTTCCGCCTCGCGAAGACGGGCTCGGTCTACGTCCCGGGCTTCTACGACGTCGAGTACCTGCCGGACGGCCGCATCGGCCGTGTCGTGCCGAACAGGTCCGGCGTGCCGTGGCGCGTCTCCAAGCACACCGTCATGGACCTCGACGAGTGGCCGTACCCGAAGCAGCCCCTCGTGCCGCTCGCGGAGACCGTCCACGAGCGCATGTCCGTCGAGATCTTCCGCGGCTGCACCCGCGGCTGCCGCTTCTGCCAGGCCGGCATGATCACGCGCCCCGTGCGGGAGCGAAGCATCACCGGCATCGGCGAGATGGTCGAGAAGGGCCTCAAGGCGACGGGCTTCGAGGAGGTCGGCCTCCTCTCGCTCTCCTCCGCCGACCACACCGAGATCGGTGAGATCGCCAAGGGCCTGGCCGACCGCTACACGGACGACAAGGTCGGCCTCTCCCTGCCCTCGACCCGGGTGGACGCCTTCAACGTCGACCTCGCGAACGAGCTGACCAGGAACGGCCGCCGCTCCGGCCTCACCTTCGCGCCCGAGGGCGGCTCCGAGCGCATGCGCAAGGTCATCAACAAGATGGTCTCGGAGGAGGACCTGATCCGGACCGTCTCCACCGCGTACGGCAACGGCTGGCGCCAGGTGAAGCTGTACTTCATGTGCGGCCTGCCGACGGAGACCGACGAGGACGTCCTCCAGATCGCCGACATGGCGATGAACGTGATCGCCGAGGGCCGCAAGGTCTCCGGCCAGAACGACATCCGCTGCACCGTCTCCATCGGCGGCTTCGTCCCCAAGCCGCACACCCCCTTCCAGTGGGCCCCGCAGCTCTCCGCCGAGGAGACCGACGAGCGCCTGCGGAAGCTCCGCGACAAGATCCGCGGCGACAAGAAGTACGGCCGCTCCATCGGCTTCCGCTACCACGACGGCAAGCCCGGCATCGTCGAGGGCCTCCTCTCGCGCGGCGACCGCCGCATCGGCGCCGTGATCCGCGCGGTCTACGAGGACGGCGGCCGCTTCGACGGCTGGCGCGAGCACTTCTCGTACGACCGCTGGATGTCCTGCGCCGAGAAGACGCTGCCCGGCTTCGGCGTCGACGTCGCCTGGTACACGACCCGCGAGCGCACCTACGAAGAGGTCCTGCCCTGGGACCACCTGGACTCCGGTCTCGACAAGGACTGGCTCTGGGAGGACTGGCAGGACTCGCTCGACGAGACCGAGGTCGAGGACTGCCGCTGGACCCCGTGCTTCGACTGCGGCGTCTGCCCGCAGATGGACACCCACATCCAGATCGGCCCCACCGGCAAGAAGCTGCTGCCGCTGACGGTCGTGAAGTAGGCCGATCGGGTAACGCTCCGGCGACGGCCCGGCGCGAGGGGAAACCCTCCGCCGGGCCGTCGCGTCCTTTCCGGCATGAGCATGGAGCACCCGTCGCCGCCGCCGGCGCTGATCCGCATCCCCGTCCGGATCGTCGTCCTGGTGATCGTCCTCCCCGTCCGCATGGCCTGGGACGCCCTCAGCGCCTTCGCCCGCCTCCTCGACCGCGCACTCCTGCGCCCGACGGGCCGCGGCCTGGCCTGGCTCCTCCGCCACACGCTGACACTGCCCGCCCGATGGCTGTACCGACGGGCCCTGGCACCGGCGGGGCGCGGCCTGGCGTGGGTGTTCACGGGGGTGGGCCGTGGTCTCGCGTGGGTGTTCACGGGGATCGGGCACGGCCTGGCGTGGTTCTTCGTCCGGGTGGGCCGCGGGCTCGCCGCTCTGGGGCGGGGGATCGGCGTCGGGGCCGGGTGGCTGTGGCGGGGGCTGTCCGCGGCCGGGCTCTGGCTGGGCAGGGCCGTGTTCGTGTGGCCGTGGGTGGCGCTGTGGCGGTACGTGGTCGTGCCCGTCTGCCGGTACGGGATCGCGCTGCCCGCGGCCTGGCTGTACCGGGAGGTCCTCACCCGGCTCGGCGCCGCGCTGCTGTTCCTGTTGGAGAAGCTGCTGCTCGTCCCCCTCGCGGCGCTGTTCCGGTACCTCCTCGTCCCGCTGTTCCGGTACGGCGTGGCCGTGCCCGCCGTCTGGCTCGACCGGTACGTGCTGAGCCCGCTGGGCCGGGGGATCGGCTGGTCGTTCCGGCAGGTCGGACGGGGCCTCGCGTGGTTCCTCCCGCGCGTCGGTCACGGCCTGGCGGTGACCGCGGTGTGGCTGGGGAAGGCCCTCTTCGTGTGGCCGTGGACGGGGCTCTGGCGGTACGTGGCCGTACCGATGGTCCGGTACGGGATCGTCGCCCCCGCCGTATGGCTCTGGACGCGGGTCCTCGTGCCCGTCGGCCGGGAGACGCGGGACGCGCTGGGGATGTGCTGGAGGGTCGCCGGGTTCGTGTCGCGGGCGGTCGGGCGGGCGCTCAAGTGGGTCGCGTGGAACCTGCTCGGACGGCCCCTCGCCTGGGCCTGGACGCGTGTCGCCAGGCCCGCGGGGCGGTGGGTGCGGGACAACGTGTGGGCCCCGGCGCGCGGGATCGCCGCCGCGACCGGGCGGGCGGTGCGGGAGGCGCTGGCCGCGGCCCGCGCCTCGGTGCGGGAGGCGCTGGCGTCCACCCGCGTCACCGTGCGGGACGCGCTCGCCTCGGCCCGCGCCACCGTCCGCGAGGCACGCCGGGACGCCTGGCGCGCCCTGGTCGGCGGAGCACGAATGACCGAGCCCGGGGAACCGGAGGTGGCCCGTGCGCGTACTCTGGGTAGTACAACGAACGTGCCCGGCGCGGCGCCCGGCCCCGAGGTCTCCCTGCGAAAGCGGGGGTGAACCGGGCGGGACCCCCAGGGCGACCCGTACATCTCGTGGACGGCGCCACCCGCGTCGCCCCGCACCGAGGAGAAGAACCACTGGGCAAGCGACAGCCCGAAGGCCCGCCGCCCGCACCGGCGGTGCAGCGCATCCGACTGCGCTACACCAAGCGCGGCCGCCTCCGGTTCACCAGCCACCGTGACTTCCAGCGCGCTTTCGAGCGTGCGCTGCGCCGTGCAGAGGTGCCCATGGCGTACTCGGCGGGTTTCACCCCGCACCCCAAGGTGTCGTACGCCAACGCCGCCCCGACCGGTACGGGCTCCGAGGCCGAGTACCTGGAGATCGCGCTGACCGAGTCGCGCGACCCCGAGATGCTGCGGGCCCTGCTCGACGAGTCGCTGCCGACCGGCCTCGACATCACCGACGCCGTCGAGGCCCGGACGTCCGGGCTCGCCGACCGGCTCACCGCCTCCGTGTGGGAGCTGCGGCTCGAGGGCGTCACGGTCGACGACGCGTCGAAGGCCGTCGAGGCGTTTCTCGCGGCCGAGACGGTGGAAGTACAGCGCAAGACCAAGAACGGCGTCCGCACCTTCGACGCCCGCTCCGCGGTCACCGAGCTGACGGCAGCCGCTCCCCAGGGCGATCCCCAGGGTGATAGGCCGCTGGACAGCGCCTGTGCGATACTGCGGCTGGTTGTTCGGCACGTGACACCTGCCGTGCGACCCGACGACGTCCTGTCCGGTCTCCGAGCCGTGGCCGACCTGGCGCCGCCGGTCCCCGCAGCGGTGACCAGGCTGGCGCAGGGGCTCTTCGACGAGGAGTCCGGCACGGTGACCGACCCGCTCGCGCCCGACCGCGAGGCAGTCACGGCCGCATCAACCACGGCCACCGCGACCGCCTCTGCGACGGCGCCGGGTGCGGGTACCGCGTAGGGAGCGGTCGTTGTAGCGCAGCCCTGGTACTCGGGAGCCACCTGGGTCGGGCGGCGCACTGACCAGGAGACTTTCGCCAGGCCGTCCGCACAGGGCGTACGGAACCGGCGAGCCAGACATCAGCTCCCGTGCGGCGCCCGCGCCCCGGACGGCGGCACCGCGCCTCAGGCGCGACCGTGCCGCCGGACCGGAACAAGGCGCGGCGCCCGGGAGCGTGACGGGAGAACCGCCCGCATGCTCGAGTCCAACGAAGACACCAATGCCCCCGGTGACAAGCTGCCGCCGCGCCGCAGGCGCCGCGCCGCTTCCCGCCCCGCCGGTCCGCCGGTGACGGGCGCGACCGCCGAGACCACCCCGGAGGCCACCGAGGCCCCCGCCGTGGAGGCCGCCCCGGCCGAGGCCGAGGCCGCCCCGCCGGCCCGTACCCGCCGCCGTGCCACCCGCAAGGCCACCGCCCCGGCCGCCGAGACCGCGGTCGCCGAGACCGCCGTCACGGAGACCCCCGCGGCCGAGACCGCCGCCCCCGTCGCCGAGACCGCGGCGCCGGTCGCCGAGGAGGCCGCCCCGGCGCGCCCCGCGCGTCGCCGTGCCACCCGCAAGGCCACCTCGCCCGTGACCTCCACGGCCGCCGCCGAGGAGCCCGCGGAGACCGCGCCGGTCGCCGCCGAGGAGCCCGCGGAGGAGGCCGCCCCGCCGGCCCGTACCCGCCGCCGTGCCACCCGCAAGGCCACCGCCCCGGCCGGCGCGCCGGCCGTCGCCGAAGAGGCCGCGGAGACCGTGGCCGCCCCGTCCGCCGAGCCGGTCGTGGAGCCCGCGGAGGAGGCCGCCCCGCCGGCCCGCACCCGCCGCCGTGCCACCCGCAAGGCCACCTCGCCCGAGGTGACCACCGAGGCCGCCGCCGAGGTCACCGCCACCGAGACCGCCGCCGGCGAGTCGCTGCCGTCGTCCGCCGTCGCGCAGATCGCCGCCGACGAGGCCGAGGTCGCCGCCGCCGAGACCGCCGCCACCCGTGGCCGCGGCCGCCGCCGCGCGGCCTCCCCGCAGTTCACCTCCGAGCCGGCACCGGCCCGTGAGCCGCGCCGTGCCGCGCGCCCCTCCGTCGCCGTCTTCCAGGCCCCGGTCTTCACCGAGCCGATGTTCCAGACCCCGGAGACCGCCGCCGCGGCCGCCGCCGCCGGTGCGGTGGAGCCGGAGGAGGACGAGACGCTCGAGGAGATCGAGGTCGTCGAGGCCGAGGCCGAGGTCGCCGAGGCGCCCGAGCCCGCCGAGCGTGCCGAGGGCGGCTCCCGCCGCCGTCGCCGCCGCCGTGGCGAGCCCGTCGCCGTCGAGCCCGTCCCGGCCACCGTCGCCGACGAGCCCGAGGTCGAGGCCGTCGCGGACGAGGTCGAGGAGGCCGACGAGGCCGAGGACGCCGACGAGTACGGCGACCGTCCGTCCCGCCGCCGCCGCCGGGGTGGCCGTCGCCGCCGTCGCGGTGAGCTCACCGAGGTCGAGGAGGCCGAGGAGGGCGAGGAGCCGCACGCCGAGGACGAGGCCGAGGAGATCGAGGACGGCGAGGAGGACGCCGAGGAGGCCGACGGCTTCGCCGGTGGCTCCAGCAGCTCCCGTCGCCGTCGCCGTCGCCGCCGTCGCAGCGGGGACGCCGCCGCCGACGCCGAGGGCGCCGACGAGGAAGGCGTCCGTACGGTCGTCAAGGTCCGCGAGCCCCGCCCGGCCCGCGAGAAGGCCGAGCCCGGCACCGGCGCGGACGAGGTCCAGTCCATCAAGGGCTCGACCCGTCTGGAGGCCAAGAAGCAGCGCCGCCGCGAGGGCCGTGAGCAGGGCCGCCGCCGCGTCCCGATCATCACCGAGGCCGAGTTCCTCGCCCGCCGCGAGGCCGTCGAGCGCGTCATGGTCGTCCGCCAGAACGGCGAGCGCACCCAGATCGGCGTCCTGGAAGACAACGTGCTCGTCGAGCACTACGTCAACAAGGAGCAGGCCACCTCGTACGTCGGCAACGTCTACCTGGGCAAGGTCCAGAACGTCCTGCCGTCGATGGAGGCCGCCTTCGTCGACATCGGCAAGGGCCGCAACGCCGTCCTCTACGCCGGCGAGGTCAACTTCGAGGCGCTCGGCATGGGTCACGGTCCGCGCCGCATCGAGACCGCCCTCAAGTCCGGCCAGCCCGTCCTCGTCCAGGTCACGAAGGACCCGATCGGCCACAAGGGCGCCCGTCTGACCAGCCAGGTCTCCCTCCCCGGCCGCTACCTCGTGTACGTGCCCGAGGGCTCGATGACCGGCATCAGCCGCAAGCTCCCGGACACCGAGCGCGCGCGTCTGAAGACCATCCTCAAGAAGATCGTCCCCGAGGACGCGGGCGTCATCGTGCGCACCGCCGCCGAGGGCGCGAGCGAGGACGAGCTGCGCCGTGACGTCGAGCGACTGCAGGCGCAGTGGACCGACATCCAGAAGAAGGCCGCCCAGATCTCGACGTCCGCGCCGAGCCTGCTCTACGGCGAGCCGGACATGACCGTCCGGGTCGTCCGCGACATCTTCAACGAGGACTTCTCCAAGGTCATCGTCAGCGGCGACGACGCGTGGGAGACCATCCACGGGTACGTCTCGCACGTCGCTCCCGACCTGGCCGACCGCCTGTCCAAGTGGACGAGCGAGGTCGACGTCTTCGCGACCTACCGGATCGACGAGCAGCTCATGAAGGCGCTGGACCGCAAGGTCTGGCTGCCGTCCGGCGGCTCGCTGGTGATCGACAAGACCGAGGCGATGATCGTCGTCGACGTCAACACCGGCAAGTTCACCGGCCAGGGCGGCAACCTCGAAGAGACCGTGACGAGGAACAACCTCGAAGCGGCCGAGGAGATCGTGCGCCAGCTGCGGCTGCGCGACCTCGGCGGCATCGTCGTCATCGACTTCATCGACATGGTCCTGGAGTCCAACCGCGACCTGGTGCTGCGCCGCCTCCTGGAGTGCCTGGGCCGGGACCGGACCAAGCACCAGGTGGCCGAGGTCACCTCGCTCGGCCTGGTCCAGATGACCCGCAAGCGGGTCGGCCAGGGCCTCCTGGAGTCCTTCTCCGAGACCTGCGTCCACTGCAACGGCCGCGGCGTCATCGTGCACATGGAGCAGCCGGCCACCGCCGGTGGCGGAGGCGGCGGCAAGCGCTCGAAGAAGCGCGGCCGCGGGGGTGCCGAGCACGTCCACGAGCACGAGCACGAGCACGAGCAGGTCGAGGCCGCGGAGGCCGACACCCAGGTCGAGACCGAGGCCGAGGTCGCGGCGGAGCTCGCCGCCCCGGTCGCCCTGCCGGAGCCGATCGCCGCGGACGAGGAGCTGTACGGCTCCGCCGCCGAGGCCGAGGCCGCCGCCACGCGCGGTCGCGGCCGTCGCCGCGCCACCCGCCGGGTGTCCGCGCCGGTCGCCCCGGCGCCGGTCGTGGAGACCGAGGACGTCGTGTACGAGCCGGAGCCCGTCGCCGCCCCGGCGCCGGTCGTGGAGCCCGCCCCCGTCGTGGAGCCCGCGCCCGTCGCCGAGACGCCGGCCGAGCCGATGGCCGAGGAGACCGCCGCCCCGGCCCCGCGCGGCCGCCGGCGTGCGACCCGCCGTGCGACCTCCCCGGTCGTCTCCACCGCGGAGCCGGTCGCCGAGGTCGTCGCCGAGCCGGCGCCGGTCGCCGAGACCGCCCCGGAGCCGGAGCCCGTCGTGGAGCCGGTGGCCGAGCCCGTCGTCGAGGAGGCCCCCGCGGCCGCCGCGCCGCGTGCCCGTCGCCGGGTGGTCCGCAAGGCCACCGCTCCCGCCGGATCGCCCGCGGGCGCCGAGGAGGCAGCCGTCGTCGTGGTGACCTCGGCTCCGGCCGAGGCCGCCGAGGCACCGGCCGACGCCGACACCGAGGCCGCCCCGGCCAAGAAGACGGCGGCCCGCAAGACCGCCGCCAAGAAGGCCACGGCCAAGAAGGCCGCCACCAAGAAGACGGCGGCGACCAAGAAGACCGCGGCGAAGAAGACGACCGCCAAGAAGGCCCCGGCCAAGAAGGCGGCGGAGAAGACCACGGCTCCGGCCCAGGACTGACTCCACCGGGTGCGGGCCGTCCCTCCACGGGGCGGCCCCCACCCGCTCGGGCGAATTTGACCCCTTGTGGCAGCCGCCCGTAACCTAGACCGTCGGCGTGTCTGATCGGCACGCCGCGCCTCTGAGCACATCCCTCCCGCTCGTCGGGAGAGGCCGCTCGTCCGATTCCGGAACGCCGCGGGCCCCCGGGCCCGTGTGAGCGGCTGGCTTCAGAGGTTCCATCCCGAGTGAGAGAGAGATCCGCGTGTACGCCATCGTGCGCAGCGGTGGTCGCCAGCACAAGGTTGCTGTCGGCGACATCGTTGAGGTTGACAAGATTTCCACTGCCAAGGTTGGCGACACGGTCGAGCTCTCGACCCTGCTCGTTGTCGACGGCGACGCCGTGACCAGCGACCCGTGGGTCCTGGCCGGTATCAAGGTCACGGCCGAGGTCGTGGACCACCACAAGGGCGCCAAGATCGACATCCTGCGCTACAAGAACAAGACCGGCTACCGCCGTCGCCAGGGTCACCGCCAGCAGTACACGGCGATCAAGGTCACCGGTATCCCCGCGGCTGCGAAGTAAGAGGGACTGAGACATGGCACACAAGAAGGGCGCATCGTCCACCCGGAACGGGCGCGACTCCAATGCCCAGCGGCTCGGCGTGAAGCGCTTCGGCGGTCAGGCCGTCAACGCTGGTGAGATCCTGGTCCGCCAGCGTGGCACCCACTTCCACCCGGGCGCGGGCGTCGGCCGTGGCGGCGACGACACGCTGTTCGCCCTGCAGGCCGGTGCGGTGCAGTTCGGCACCCACCGTGGCCGCAAGGTCGTGAACATCGTTCCGGTCGCCTGATCGGAACTCTTTGCGGAGGCGGACCTCACTTCCCGTACGGGAAGCGGGTCCGCCTTTCGCGTGTTACTAGATAGACATTCCGCACGTAATTTCTCTGGAGGCACACCCATGACCACCTTCGTGGACCGCGTCGAGTTGCACGTCGCCGCGGGTAACGGAGGCCACGGCTGCGCCTCCGTTCACCGGGAGAAGTTCAAGCCGCTCGGCGGCCCCGACGGCGGCAACGGCGGCCGCGGCGGTGACGTGATCCTGGTCGTCGACCAGGCGGTCACCACGCTGCTCGAGTACCACCACTCTCCGCACCGCAAGGCCACCAACGGCCAGCCCGGCGCCGGCGACAACCGCTCCGGCAAGGACGGCCAGGACCTGGTCCTGCCCGTGCCCGACGGCACCGTCGTCCTCGACAAGCAGGGCAACGTGCTCGCCGACCTGGTCGGCCAGGGCACCACCTTCATCGCGGGCCAGGGCGGCCGCGGCGGTCTCGGCAACGCGGCGCTCGCGTCCGCCCGCCGCAAGGCCCCCGGCTTCGCGCTCCTCGGCGAGCCCGGCGAGGCGGGCGACGTCGTCCTGGAGCTCAAGACGGTCGCCGACGTGGCGCTCGTCGGCTACCCGAGCGCGGGCAAGTCCTCGCTCATCTCCGTGCTCTCGGCCGCCAAGCCGAAGATCGCCGACTACCCCTTCACGACGCTCGTCCCGAACCTGGGCGTGGTCACCGCCGGCTCGACCGTCTACACGATCGCCGACGTCCCCGGCCTGATCCCCGGCGCGAGCCAGGGCCGCGGCCTGGGCCTCGAGTTCCTCCGCCACGTCGAGCGCTGCTCGGTGCTCGTCCACGTCCTCGACACGGCGACGCTGGAGTCCGACCGCGACCCGGTCTCCGACCTCGACATCATCGAGGAGGAGCTGAAGCAGTACGGCGGCCTGGAGGACCGGCCCCGGATCGTCGTCCTCAACAAGATCGACATCCCGGACGGCCAGGACCTCGCGGACATGATCCGCCCGGAGCTCGAAGAGCGCGGCTACCAGGTGTTCGAGGTCTCCGCCGTGGCCCGCACCGGCCTGAAGGAGCTCTCCTTCGCCCTCGCCGGCATCGTCGGCGAGGCGCGCGCGGCCAAGCCCGTGGAGGAGGCGACCCGTATCGTCATCCGCCCGAAGGCCGTCGACGACGCGGGCTTCACCGTCACCTACGACGAGGCCGAGGACGTGTACCGGGTGCGCGGCGAGAAGCCCGAGCGCTGGGTCCGCCAGACCGACTTCAACAACGACGAGGCCGTCGGCTACCTCGCCGACCGCCTCAACCGCCTCGGCGTCGAGGACCGGCTGCTCAAGGCCGGCGCCCGCGCCGGCGACGGCGTCGCCATCGGTGCCGACGACAACGCGGTCGTCTTCGACTGGGAGCCCTCGATGATGGCCGGCGCCGAGATGCTCGGCCGCCGTGGCGAGGACCACCGCCTCGAAGCCCCCCGGCCCGCCGCCCAGCGCCGTCGCGACCGCGACGCCGCACGCGACGACGTCCAGCGCGAGTACGACGAGTTCGACCCGTTCTAGCAGGTCGGGTGGGGTGCGCCGGTCGCCCGGACGGCGTCCGGCGCGGCCACCCGGCGCGGCTGGGGCCCGGGTCGTCCCGCACCCGTCCCCGGTGGTTCGGGGGCGGGCCGGCCGGGGAAGGGGCTCCCGTACGATTCTCGGGTGAACGAGAGTGTCGCCCCGCGGGTCCAGGACCGTGTCAGTGTCGTCGTGATCGCCTACAACGACGCGGCGCGCGTCGGCGACGCGATCCGATCCGCCCTGGCGCAGGGCGACGCGGTCGGTGAGGTCGTCGTCGTCGACGACGCCTCCGGGGACGACACGCCCGGCGTGCTCGCCGGATTCGGGGACGAACCGCGGGTGCGGCCGCTGATCCGCGAGGAGAACAGCGGCGGCTGCGGCACGCCCCGCAACGACGGCATCGCCGCCGCGGTCCACCCCTACGTCCTGTTCCTCGACAGCGACGACCTCCTGATGCCCGGCGCCGTCGACGGGCTGCTCGCCGTCGCCGCGGAGCAGCGCGCGGACGTCGTCGCCGGCGTCTGCGTGCGGCGCGAGCTGCCCGAGGGCCGCGAGACGGTGTGGGCGCCCTCGCTGTACGACGTCTCCCAGGGCGCGACGCTCCCGGGCACCGTCCTCGAAGGCATCGAGAAACACCCCGAGTTCGTCCTCGACACCCTCTCCGTCAACAAGCTGTACCGCCGCGACTTCCTCGACGCGCACGCGATCCGCTTCCCCGACGGCGCCTTCCACTACGAGGACTTCGTCTTCAGCGCCCGTGTCCAGGCCGCCGCCCCGCGCCTGGCCGTGACCGACGTGCCGGTGTACGTGTGGCACGTGCGGCGTCAGGCCGCGACCCTCTCGATCTCGCTGCGCCGCGCGTCCCTGGCCAACTGGGAGCACCGGATCGCCGCGCACGCCGCCGTCGTCGACGTGTTCCGCGCCGCGGACCGCCCCGCGCTCGCGCTCGCCGCGCAGACGAAGTTCCTCGACTACGACCTCCCCATGTACCTGCGCGAGCTGCCGCAGCGGACCGCCGCCTACCGCGCCGACTGGTGGACTGCCACCCGCGCCCACCTGGCCGGATTCGACGCCGCCGCCGTCGCCGGGGCACAGGCGCCGTCCCGCTGGCTGCACGGTGCGCTCACGGCCCTGGCCGCCGCGCCCGAGGGCCGCGAGCTGAGCCGGTTCGTCGAGCTGGCCGCCCCGAGCCCCCGGCTCGTCCCCCCGTACCCGCGCGCCGAGGACGGCACCCCGGTGCTGGCCGCCGCCCCCGCCGACGTACCGCTGGAGGGTCTGGCGGAGCTGACGCCCGCCGACCTGCCGGTCGCCGTGGACGGCGTCGTCTCCGTCGGCGGGACGACCCGGCTGACCCTGACGGTGCACGACCTGTACGGCCGGGTCGGCGCGCTGCGCCCCACCGCCGTAAGGGTGGAGTTCACCGAACGGGTGTCCGCCGCGGAACTGCCGGTCGAGGCGCCGCTGGAGCCCGCCGGTGAGGGCTGGACCGCCACCGTGCGGGTGCCGACCGCGAAGCTGCTCCGCCCCGGCCGGCTCGCCGCCTGGTCGCTGCACGCCGAACTGCGCTACGCGGACGGTTCGACCGGAAGGGCCGAGGTGAGGGCGCCGCAGGGGTTCGCCGGGCGGCGGGGCGTCGTCGTCGGCCGGCTGGGCCGGCCCCTGCTCGTCCAGGTGGTGGCCTCGGCACGGCGCGGGCTGGTCCTCCGCCTCGCGGGAGGTGCCGTGGGCGCCCGCCAGGTGCTGTCGGGGCGATTCAGGAGGCTCCTCGCGATGCGGTGAACATCACCGAAGGTGCGGCGGAGCAATTATGGAACAATTCATCCCGCCGGTAGTCTTGCCGGTCGCTGGGTGGCGCCGACCGGACTCGCTGTGGCGGCACCCGACACCACTGAAGCCGCGACGCGCCGTGACCCAGGGCGCGGGCAGCGCCGTGGCGGGTCGGTAAGGCGCCGGATTCGCCGCACGCACTTGTGAGAGGACTTGGATGCCGACTAGCGACGTCCCTGATGTGAGCGTCGTCATCATCGTCTACAACGATGAGGAACGGCTCCCGCGAGCGGTCCGGTCGGTGCTCGACCAGACCCTGAACAACCTCGAAGTGATCATCGCCGACGACTGTTCGACCGATGGCACCGAGCGCGTCGCGCGTTCTCTGGAGGCCTCCGACCCGCGCGTGCGCTACGTGCGGCTGGAGCAGAACAGCGGCGGCTGCAGCGCACCCCGCAACCGTGGTGTCGAGGTCGCGCGGGCCCCGCACATCATGTTCCTGGACAGCGACGACGAGCTGCCGCGTCACGCCTGCAAGAGCCTGCTGCTCGTCGCCGAGGAGACCGGTGTCGACTTCGTCACCGGCGAGGTGACCCGTCTCTTCGAGGAGACGAACACCACGGGCCTCTGGTACCCGCACCTCTTCACCGAGCGCCGGGTCGTCAACGGCATCGCCGAGCGCCCCGAGTACTTCTTCGACCACCTGTCGACGAACAAGCTCTACCGGACCTCCTTCATCCGGGACAACGCCCTCACCTTCCCCGAGGGCATCCACTACGAGGACCAGCTGTTCTCCGCGCAGGCCTTCTCGCTCGCGGAGTCCTTCGCCGTCGTCCCGTGGCCGGTGTACACCTGGCGCCTCGCGCCGGAGAGCGTCTCCATCTCCTCCAGCCGGCACAAGATCCAGAACGTCGCGGACCGCATCGGCGTGGCCCGGCTCATCGACACCTGGTTCGAGGAGAACGGCCGCGGCGCGCTGCGGGCGGAGAAGGACTACAAGTTCCTCCGCCACGACTTCCGCCTGTACCTGGGCGACCTGCCGTTCCGCGACCTGGAGTGGATCGCCGAGTTCGCCGACGTGGTGAACCCGTACCTGGACGAGATCTCCGACGAGACCTACGCCCGGCTCTCCCGCGAGGAGCGCGTCTGCATCCACCTGCTGCGCACCGGCCGCCTGGCGGAGCTCCAGGTCGCCGCCCGCCAGCTGGGCCGCCCGCAGCTCGCCCCCCGCTTCATCACCGAGGAGGGCGAGGCCACCTACTGGGGCGCCGAGACCCCCGCGGACGACGCGAGCCGCCGCGAGCTGGACATCAGCGAGTGGCACATGCGCCGCCAGGTCCTCGCCAGCGGACGCCTCCGCCACGAGCTGACCTCCGTGAAGATGCGCGGCCCGGTGCTGTGCCTGGAGGTCCGCACGTACGACCCGTCCGGTCTGATCACCGACGGCACCGTGGCCACGGTCAAGCTGGCCGCCCACAAGAAGCCGCTGTCCGTGCCGCTGGTCCTCCGTCCCGACGGCGACGGGCAGTACGTGTCCAAGGCCGAGGTCGACCTGCGCAAGGTGCCCGTCGGCAAGGTCGGCGTCGCGACCCGCCGGCACCCGGTGATCGCCCTGGAGCGCGACGGCGCCCACCGCACGGACGTTCTGCTGGCCGAGCACGACCAGCCCGACTTCCGCGCCACCGTGACGTACCACAAGTTCGGCATCCACTACCTGCGCGTCAAGGCGGAGCAGAAGGGCGCCGGACGGCTCGAGGTGACCTGGCAGCGGTCCGGCGTCCTCAAGACGCTGGAACCGCTCGGCCCCTACGCCCGCAAGGCGAAGGACAAGGTCGGCAAGGTCAAGAAGATCCTCGTCGGCAACGAGGGCAAGGCCACGGCGTACGACGTCGTCTCCAAGCTGCCGCGCAAGCGCAGCCTCGCCGTCTTCGAGGCGATGGAGGGCCGCGGCTACGCGGACAACCCGCGGTACATCTACGAGGAGCTCAAGCGCCGGAACCTCCCGATCGACGTGGTCTGGGTGTACTCCGGCAACCGTGCCTCGTTCCCGAAGGACGTCCCGGTCGTCCGGCGCGGCAGCTTCGCGTACGGCCGCGCGCTGGCCCGGGCCACCTACTGGGTGGACTCCCACAACCTGCCGTACCTGTACCCGAAGCCGAAGGGCACCCGGTACCTGCAGACGTGGCACGGGCAGACGTTCAAGGCGATGGGCTTCGACGTGCCGTCGCTGCGCCAGGCGCCGGCCGCCGAGCAGGAGGCGTTCCGGGCGGGCGTGGCCCGCTGGGACGCGCTGGTCTGCCCGAGCGCCGAGTTCGAGCGGACCTTCGTGCCGGCCTTCGAGGTCTCGGCCGACCTGATCCGCTCCGGCTACCCGCGCAACGACGTGCTGGTGCGCTGGGCCGAGCCGGAGCAGCAGGCCAGGGTCGCCGCCGCCCGTGAGGCGCTGCACATCCCGGCCGACCGCAAGGTGCTGCTCTACGCCCCGACGTTCCGCGACGCGGCCCGCCGCACGGGCCAGTCGGTCCGGGTGGACTTCGAGGAGCTGGCCCCGTACCTGTCCGACGAGTGGGTCGTCGTCGTGCGCACCCACCCGTACGACCGGTTCAAGATCGCCCCGGAGCTGGGTCACTTCCTCCGCGACGGGTCGACGTTCGCCGACATCAACGACCTGATGCTGCTGTCGGACGCGGTCCTCACGGACTACTCGTCGCTGATGTTCGACTACGCCAACACCGGCCGTCCGATCCTGCTCTACACGGACGACTACGAGGCCTACCGGGGCGGTGACCGGGGCACGTACTACGACCTCGAGGAGATCGCGCCCGGGCCGATGCTGACGACCACCGAGGACCTCGCGGCCGCCGTGCAGGACCTGGACGGCGTCCAGGAGCGGCACGCGCAGCGGTACGCGCGCTTCCAGGAAATGTTCTGCTCGTACGAGACCGGCCACGCCAGCAAGATGGTGGTCGACGCTTTTTTCGAAGGCGGCACCCATGACTGAGGCCTCTCCTGCCCGTAAGAACGTGTTCTTCGTCGGTATCGACGTCGACTCGATGGGCGGATCCCAGCGGGTGCTGCACACCCTGGCCCAGGGCATGGGAGAGCGCGGTCACCGGGTGGAGCTGATCGGCATCCGTCCGAGCCCCGAGCCCTTCCCGTACAACGCCGAGCGCTCGTACCGGCACTCGACGCTCTACGCGGCCCCCGTCGAGCCCAAGGCGCCCGTGCGCACGGTCGGCGACCGGCTCAGCCTGGCGCGCCGCGCCGAGACCCGGCGGACCCGTGCCGAGCGGGACGCCGCGCGCGCGGACATCGAGCGGAAGCTCGCCGAGGTGAAGGACGGCTACATCGTCTTCGGCTCGCCGTGGGCGGTGGACTGGATCATGCCGCTGAAGTGGCGGCACCTGAAGGGCATCGGGCAGTACCACGAGTCCTTCGCGCAGGCCAAGCGCAGCGCCAACCTGTCGCTGATCCGGCGTCACTACCCGGAACTGGAGCAGACCCTGGTCCTCTCCGAGGGCGACGCGGTCGAGTTCGTCAACCAGCGCGTGCCGAACGTGCGGGTCATGCCGAACCCGCTGCCGTTCTACCCGGACGAGAAGGCCCCGCTCGACACCCGGAAGATCGGCGCGGTCGGCCGTCTCGACCCGATAAAGCGGTACGACCGGATGATCGAGGCCTTCGCGCAGGCCCACCAGGGCCGCGAGGGCTGGGAGCTGCACCTCTTCGGCGAGGGCCCGCTGGAGAGCGAGCTGCGGATGACCGCCGCCGACCTCGGCGTCACCGACCAGGTCGTCTTCCGGGGTACGGCCAAGGACATGGCCGCCGCCTACCGCGAGCTGTCGATCGTCGCGATCAGCAGCGAGCGGGAGGGCCGCCCGATGGCGCTGGCCGAGGCCGCCGCCTGTGGTGTGCCCTGTGTGAGCTTCGACGTCTCCGGCGGCGTCCGGGAGCTCGTCGCGGACGGTGTCACCGGCACCCTGGTGCCGCCGGCCGACGTGCCGGGCCTCGCCGCCGCGCTCGGCGAGCTCATGGACGACGACGCCCTGCGGCAGCGCTACGGCAGCGCCGGCCGGGAGCACGTCGCGCACCTGGCACTGCCGCACGTCCTGGACCAGTGGGAGGCGGCGTTCGAGGAGATCGATCGCTAGCTCCCGTCGGGCAGCCCGTCCGGAAGCCCCGCCCGGCCCCGTGCCGGGCGGGGCTTCCGCGCGCCCCGGGCGGTTCGGGGGCTGTGGCTACACTGTCCGAATGACCTGGCTCATCACCGGCGGCGCCGGTTACATCGGTTCCCACGTCGTCAAAGCAATGACCGAGGGCGGCGAGCACGTCGTCGTGGTCGACGACCTCAGCACCGGCAACCCCGCGCGCATCCCCGACGGCATCGTCCTGGAGCAGGGCACGGTCCTCGACCGCGCGTTCCTCGACCGGGTGCTGCGCGAGCACCGGATCAAGGGCATCGTCCACCTGGCCGGCAAGAAGCAGGTCGGCGAGTCCGTCGAGAAGCCGCTGTTCTACTACCACGAGAACGTGACGGGCCTCCAGGTCATCCTCGACGCGGCGGTCGCCGCGGGCGTGAAGAGCTTCCTCTTCTCCTCGTCCGCCTCCGTCTACGGCATGCCCGACGTCGACCTCGTCACCGAGGACACCGAGTGCCTGCCCCTCAGCCCGTACGGCGAGACCAAGCTCGTCGGCGAGTGGATGGCGCGCGCCGTCGGCCAGGCCCACGGCCTGTCCACCGCCTGCCTGCGGTACTTCAACGTGGCGGGCGCCGCCGCCCCCGAGCTCGCCGACACCGGTGTCTTCAACCTGGTGCCGATGGTCTTCGAGCGCCTCGACGCCGGCGAGTCCCCGCGCATCTTCGGCGACGACTACCCGACGCCGGACGGCACCTGCATCCGCGACTACATCCACGTCGCCGACATCGCCGACGCGCACCTGGCCGCGGCCCGCGCGCTCGTCTCGGCGGGCGAGGCCGGCGAGACGGCCACGCTGACCCTGAACATCGGGCGCGGCGAGGGCGTGTCGGTGCGCGAGATGGTGAACCTGATCAACGAGATCACCGGTCACAGCGTCGAGCCCCTGGTCACCCCGCGTCGCCCCGGCGACCCGGCGCGCGTGGTCGCCTCGGCGGAGCGCATCGAGTCGGAGCTCGGCTGGAAGGCGCAGCACGACGTCCGCTCCATGATCAGTTCCGCCTGGGAGGGCTGGGGCGCGAACCGCGCGGCCCGCGCCGCCGGCTGACGCGGCCGGCCCACCGGCACAGCGGGGTGTCCCCACGGGGGCACCCCGCTTCCGCGTGCCTCAGGGCCTGTCCTGTCCCCGGGGCCGGTGGATCCGGTCCACGCGGTAGTACGTGGCCGTGCACCGCGCCGCCCAGTCGCGCTCGTACGAGGAGGCGAACAGGGGCTCGCTGAGGCCGCCGATGAGGAGCGGCTGGTAGGCGACGTTCCGGGCGCCCGCCGCGACCTCGCTCCGGATGCGGGCGTTCTGGCGGTCCCAGGCGACGCTCCGCACCACCGTGGTCGTGGTCAGCTCGTGCACCGGCTGCACCAGGGCGGCCGCGCTGCCGAGGGCGACCGCGCCCGCCGCGACCAGGGCGGCGGCGCGTCCCGCGGGGCGCGGGACGGGTGCCAGGAGGCGCCGGCCCAGCAGGTGGCCGCCCCACGCCCCGTACGCGCAGAGGGCGAGCAGCAGCGGGAACAGGAAGTTCGTCCAGGTGCGGCCGTAGGTCCAACCGGTGTCCCCGTAGCCGCTGCGCAGCCCGTGGACGACGGCCAGGCCGGCGAGCATGACCAGCGGGACCGGCAGGACCACCACGACGAGGAAGAGCCGGCGCGGGGGGAGACCGGCGGGACGGTCGCGGCCGCCCGCGCGGTGTGAGGGGCCCGGGCGCTCGGTACGGCCTGTCCGCGCCGTCCGGTCCGTGCGCGGCCGGGCCGCGGCCAGTGCCAGGCCGAGGAGGGCGCCGACGGCGACGGCACCGGCGTACGCGCCCTGGCCGCCGATCGTCTGCCAGACGCGCCACCAGTCGTGGAAGGTGTCCCCGAGCCCGGCCAGCGACAGCGGTTCCTGGGGGTGCTGGGCGCGCCGCCAGCGGGCGCCAGGCGAGGTGAAGAGCAGGGTGAGACCGATGCCGAGCCCGAGGCAGGCGGCCGCGCACCAGGTGGAGACGTACCGGTCCCCGGCCCAGCCGAGCCGCGGCAGACAGAGGACGCCGGCGGTGGCGGCGAGCAGCCCGGCCACCAGGGTGAAGGGCTCGCTGAGCATGCCGAGCGCCACCCCCGTCACCAGCGCGGATCCCACCGCCGCGCTCCGGGCCCACCGCGGACCGCCGCGCGCGGCGGCGACGGCCGCGAGGACGGCCCAGAGCCCGATCACGCTCGGCAGGGTGTGGGAGACGGTCGCCGGCGCCCAGAGCAGCACCTGGTACGAGCGGGTGCCGGCGAAGAACAGCAGGGCCGCGAGCAGTGCCGCGGCCGCGAGCAGCGCGGCGCGCGGCCGGGGGAGGCCCAGGGCGCGCAGGGCCGCGCGGCCGAGGAGGAAGAGGCCGCCGACGAGCGCGACCACGAGCAGGGCGGGCAGCAGTTTCGGGCCCCGCATGTCGCCGGAGTAGATCAGGCCGGTCAGGAAGGCGTTGGTGACGCGTCCGTTCTGGGTGCTGTAGAAGTCGGCGGTGATGCCCAGGACGCCCATGTCCCGGGTCTTCCAGAGGGCGCACCAGTCGTCGGAGGTGGGGCGCACGTAGAGGCCGAGGAAGGCGCCCACCGCGAGGAGCGCCGCCGAGGCGGCGGCGACGACGAGCGCGACCCCGGAGGCCGCGCGCCGCAGGCCGTCCCCGCGCGTGCCGTCGTCCTCCCCTTCGTCGTCGTGCGCCGGTGCGTCGCCGTGCTCCGAGGCGGTCGTCCTGTCCAACGGTCATCGCTCCAGCCGGCCACGGTCCGTGGCACGTCGTCCTAATGGGTGACGAATGGGTGAAAATGCCACGTATATCAATATCTTCCCCGCATGCTTTGCTGCATGGACGACATGCCGACCGGGGGCGGTCACTCGGGCGACGCACGGTCGTCACCGCCGCTCCGTACCGTGGCCGGGCCGCTCGAAGACGAGCTCGATGGCGGTCCTTCAGGACGTACTCTCGCCCATCCCTCTGGAGTGACCGTTCCATGACCAGGCTTTCCGTCGTCGTCCCCTGCTACAACGAGGAGGACGTCGTCGAGCGGTTCGACGCCCGGATGCGACAGGTGCTCGACACCCTCCCGGTCGGCTACGAGATCTGTTACGTGGACGACGGCAGCTCCGACGGAACGCTGGGCAAGCTGCGCGAGATCGCCGCCCGGCACCCGCACCGCACCCAGTACGCCTCCTTCAGCCGCAACTTCGGCAAGGAGGCCGCCATGCTCGCGGGCCTCCGCAAGTCCACCGGCGACGCCGTGGTCATCATGGACGCCGACCTCCAGCACCCGCCCGAGCTGCTCGCCCGGATGCTCGACCTCTACCACCAGGGCCACGACCAGGTCATGGCCCGGCGCACCCGAGAGGGCGACAAGAAGCTCCGCTCGGCGCTCAGCCGGGTGTACTACCGGGCGGTCAACCGCTGGGTCGACGTCGAACTCACCGACGGCGTCGGGGACTTCCGGCTGCTCTCCCGCCCCGCCGTCGACGCGCTGCTGTCGCTGCCCGAGTACAACCGCTTCTCCAAGGGCCTCTTCTCCTGGATCGGCTTCGACACCGTCACGTTCGACTACCAGAACGCCGCACGCGAGGGCGGCGAGACGAAGTGGAAGTTCAGCTCCCTGCTCAACTACGGCATGGACGGGCTGATCTCCTTCAACAACCGCCCCCTGCGCATCGCCCTCTGGCTCGGGATGACGCTCAGCGGCCTCGCCGTCCTCTACGCGGTCTGGGTGACCGCGGCCGCCCTCACCCAGGGCGTCACCGCCCCCGGTTACGTCACCCTGGTGGCGATCATCGTGGGACTCGGAGGCGTGCAGATGGTGATGCTGGGACTGATCGGCGAGTACATCGGCCGCATCTACTACGAGACCAAGCGCCGGCCGCACTTCCTCGTCAAGGAGACCCACCGCTCCTTCGGCCGCGCGGCGGCCGAACGCGCCGCCGCCGAGCGGATCCGCGTGGTGACCGCGGACCGGGAGCGCTGATGGCGGCGGACGGGGGCGACCCGCCCGTCGAGGGCGACGCGGCGGCGCCTTCGACGCGCCGCGCGCGCCTCGCCCAGATACTCCGGTTCGCCCTGGTCGGCGGGGTCAACACCGGCACGTTCTTCGGGTGCTACCTGCTGCTCCACCCGTGGATGCCGTACTTCGCCGCCTACTCCCTCGCCTTCCTCCTCAGCATGGTCGGCTCCTTCTTCCTCAACACCTACTTCACCTACCGCACCCGCCCGACCTGGAAGAAGTTCGCCCTCTTCCCGCTCACCAACGTCACCAACTACCTGGTGCAGAGCGTCGGTCTCTACGCCCTCGTCACCTGGGCCGGGATGGACGACAGGATCGCGCCGCTCGTCGCCGCCGTCGTCGCCATCCCCTTCACCTACCTCGTCTCCCAGCGGATCCTGCTGCCCCGGAACGCCCGGCAGGCCCCCGCCGAGTCCGGTCCAGGAAGCGAAACGGACGAGCGGCGGCGCTCCCGGCTCGCGTAGATTGCCTGGCAGCCGTGGCGGGGAGCGCGCGGCCGTGGACAGCCGGGTGAGGCCGCGAGGCCGAGTGAGGACGACGCAGGTGGCAACGCAGGTGACGGGACAGACGGACGTGACGAGGCAGTACGTGACGGAGGCCCGCAGGATCGTCGTCAAGGTCGGCTCCTCCTCCCTCACCACCGCGTCCGGAGGCCTCGACGCCGACCGCGTCGACGCCCTCGTCGACGTACTCGCCAAGGTCCGCAGCGGCGGCGAGAAGGAGATCGTCCTCGTCTCCTCCGGCGCCATCGCCGCGGGCCTCGCCCCCCTCGGCCTCACCCGCCGCCCCAAGGACCTCGCCCGCCAGCAGGCCGCCGCCAGCGTCGGCCAGGGCCTCCTCGTCGCCCGCTACACCGCCTCCTTCGCCCGCTACGGCGTCCGGGTCGGCCAGGTCCTCCTCACCACCGACGACACCAGCCGCCGCGCGCACTACCGCAACGCCTACCGGACGCTCGACCAGCTCCTGGCGATGGGCGCGCTGCCCGTCGTCAACGAGAACGACACCGTCGCCACGGACGAGATCCGCTTCGGCGACAACGACCGGCTCGCCGCGCTCGTCGCCCACCTCGTCCGCGCCGACCTGCTGGTCCTCCTCTCCGACGTCGACGGGCTGTACGACGGCGACCCGGCCAAGCCCGGCACGTCCCGGATCGCGCAGGTCACCGGTCCCGAGTCGATCGCCCACGTCGAGATCGGCGCGGCGGGCAAGGCCGGCGTCGGCACCGGCGGCATGGTCACCAAGGTCGAGGCCGCCCGGATCGCCGCCGCCGCCGGCATCCCCGTCGTCCTCACCTCCGCCAGCCGTGCCGCCGACGCCCTCGCCGGCCGCGACACCGGCACCTACTTCCACGCCACCGGCCGCCGCTCCGCCGACCGGCTCCTCTGGCTCGCCCACGCCTCCACCCCGCAGGGCTCCCTGACCCTCGACGACGGGGCCGTGCGCGCCGTGGTCGAGGGCAAGAAGTCCCTGCTCGCGGCCGGTGTCGCCGCCGTCGAGGGCGACTTCGTCGCCGGTGACCCGGTCGAGCTGCGCGACACCGCCGGCCGGGCCGTCGCCCGCGGCCTCGTCAACTTCGACGCCAAGGAACTCCCCCGGATGCTCGGCCGGTCCACCCGCGAACTGGCCGGGGACCTCGGACCCGAGTACGAACGCGAGGTCGTGCACCGCGACGACCTCGTCGTCATCGGCTGACCGTCCCACGCCCGGTCGACGGACCACGCCGAAACGGCTGAAAGTCCGGCCATCCGGAAGGGACGTTTACCAAAACCGCCCCATCTGCCGCCTCGGACTGGTCAACTTTGTCTCGGGGGTAAGACAAGGCGGGGTACAGCACCACACGCATCACACAGGAGGCCGCCGGTGAGACGAGCGCGCCCTGGGGCACCGCCCCGCGGGACTGCCGAACGCGCCCTGACCAGTGTCGAGGCCGGAGCCGACTTCGACGAGGTACGGGACAGGTCGACGGACAGGAAGACCGAGACCACGACCGAGACGCGAGGGTCACGCGAGACACGTGAGGTACGCGGCAAGGAGCAGCCCGAGTCCAAGCTCTGGCACATCACCCTCAGCGTCTCGGGCGTGGAGTCGCCGCTGAAGGAGGTCCGCCGCGGGCTCGAGCAGCTCGCCCACGACCACCCCTTCCTGCTGACCAGCCGCTACGCCAACGACCACGCCGAGATCCGCTACTGGGAGGAGGCCCGCGACCTGCACGACGCCGCGGCCGTCGCCCTGCGCCTCTGGGGCGAGCACCGGCAGACCGCCAAACTGCCGCCCTGGGAGATCGTCGGCCTGGAGGTCATCGACCGCGAGACCTACCACCAGCGGATCGCGGAGGGCTACGGCCCGCCGCCGGCCGCCCCGGTCGGCGTCCACCCCTACTGAGCACCGGCGCCCCGGCCCGGAAGCGGGGCGCGTCCACATGGCGGGCCATGTCTCGGAGTGCGGGATACGTGAGGGATGTCCGCAGCGGTGCCAGTACCCTGCGGACATGACCTCGCTCACGCCCCTCGACAACCTCTCCCCGGTCGCCCGGGCCGCGTACCGCGCCCGTGGCGCCGCCGCCGAAATCGCGCCACTCCCGCGCGCGGCCAAGGACGACGCCCTGCTGGCGATCGCGGACGCCCTCGAAGTGCGCACCGCCGAGATCGTCGAGGCCAACGCCGAGGACATCGCCAAGGCCCGCGAAGCCGGGACCAGCGAGGCCATCATCGACCGGCTCACCCTCACGCCCGAGCGCGTCCGGGCCATCGCCGCCGACGTCCGCGACGTCGCCGCCCTGCCCGACCCCGTCGGCGAGGTCGTCCGCGGCTCGACCCTCCCCAACGGCATCGACCTGCGCCAGGTCCGCGTGCCGCTCGGCGTCGTCGGCATCATCTACGAGGCCCGCCCCAACGTCACCGTCGACGCCGCCGCGCTCTGCCTCAAGTCCGGCAACGCCGTCCTGCTCCGCGGCTCCTCCTCCGCCTACGCCTCCAACACCGCCCTGGTGACCGTCCTGCGCGACGCCGTCGGCGGCGCCGGACTGCCCGCCGACGCCATCCAGCTCGTCCCCGGCGAGTCCCGCGAGTCCGTCCGCGAGCTGATGCGCGCCCGCGGCCTCGTCGACGTCCTCATCCCGCGCGGCGGCGCCTCCCTCATCCGGACGGTCGTCGAGGAGTCCACCGTGCCGGTCATCGAGACCGGCACCGGCAACTGCCACGTCTACGTCGACGCCCAGACCGACCTCGACATGGCCGTCGACATCCTCCTCAACTCCAAGGCCTCGCGGGTCAGCGTCTGCAACGCCGCCGAGACCCTCCTCGTCCACCGGGACGTCGCCGAGGCCTTCCTGCCCAAGGCCCTCGCCGCCCTCGCCGAGGCCGGCGTCACCGTCCACGCCGACGAGCGCGTCCTCGCCCTCTCCGAGGGCTCCAAGGCCACCGTCGTGCCGGCCACCGCCGAGGACTGGGAGACCGAGTACCTCTCGTACGACATCGCCGCCGCCGTCGTCGACTCCCTCGACAAGGCCGTGGAGCACATCCGGATGTGGTCCTCCGGTCACACCGAGGCGATCGTGACCACCTCGCAGGCCGCCGCCCGCCGTTTCACCCAGCTGGTCGACTCGACCACGGTCGCCGTGAACACCTCCACCCGGTTCACGGACGGCGGACAGTTCGGCTTCGGCGCCGAGATCGGCATCTCGACCCAGAAGCTGCACGCCCGCGGCCCCATGGGTCTTCCCGAGCTGACGTCGACCAAGTACATCGTCACCGGTGACGGTCACGTGCGGTAACACCACCTTTCGGTACGGGCGGGGAGGGTTCGCACTCTCCCTGCCCAAAACCACCTCGCGGGTCTACTCTGAATCCGTGCCGGACGACGTGGGGGGCCAGCCGTTCCAGGACGGCGGGGACCCCGAGGACCGTGTCGACCGCGGAGGCGCCGACGAGGTCTACGCCGACGTGGTGTTCGACGAGGACTTCGTACGGGCCGCCACCATCCACGAGCCGACGGCGGTGGAGCGGCTCCTCGCCGCCGCCCAGGCCCGCGCGGAGGCCGAGGCGGCCCGCGCCCGCGCCGGTGTCGGAGCGGGCGACGACGACCCCTACGAGGACGCCCACGACCCCGTAGGCCTCACCTACGAGCCCGACGACGTCGGCGACGACGCCAGCCCCTACGGGCGCCACGGCGGCGCCCTGCGCCCCTACCGCGGCTCCGCCCGCTGGCACCGCCCGGTGGCCTGGCTCCTCGCCCTCGTGATGGGGATCGGCATGGTCGCCCTCGCCTTCAGCGCCGTCTACCGGGGCGCCGCGAACAACCGCGACGACCAGGTCCCGCCGCCGGCCACCACCGGCGTCGACACGCCGAAGCCGCTCCCCGCCCCGCCCGCGGCCCACGCGCCCGCGGCCCGGTCGGCCGCGCCCGAATAGCCGCCGCCGCCCGGCCCCGCCGACGCCGGGTACACCCTGACGGCGGAATTCTTCCGAACTTGTCGTGTACCTGGGCGTTTACCGAAGCCCCCGCGGACCTACCCTGAAGGTATGGCAGGGCGTGGCGACCCGCCTGAGGGGACACCCGAGGGGTTCCCCGGCGGTGAGGACGAGTACCGATCCGTCGTCTTCGACGAGGCGTTCGTCCGCGCTGCCCGCCTCCAGGAGTTCTCCGCCCAGGAGCGGATGGGCGAGCACGCCCGGGCCGTCCGGAACCGCCCCTCCGCCTGGGAGGGCCGCAGCAGTTCCCGCCAGGCGGCCATGCTGGTCCTGCTGATCCTCCTCGCCTTCGGCACCGCCATCTACCTCGGCGTCCGCAACCCCTACCTGCCCCCCGTCGACCAGCGGGCCGAGCCCCTGCGGACCACGGTGGTCCCCCTCGCCCCCCTGGGCCCGGTCCCGGGCGGCGAGCCCTCCCGGCTCTTCGCGGGCAGCCCGGCTGCCGAATACCGCACCGGCGCCGCCGGCATCAACCTGCCGGTCGCCGGACGCACCTCCCACTTCGCCGAGAGCCAGGTCGTCACCGCCCTCGGCATCGCCAAGGACTACCTGGTGGCCTCCTCCCTGGAGCCCGACGTCCTGTCCGGGTCGACCGTCCGGCCCGTCCGGCTGCTGCTCGACCCCGACCAGCTGGAACAGTTCGACCGGAGCATCGAGTCACCCGTCGACGACGGCCGCCACGCCCTCGCCGGCTGGCTCGTCCGCTTCGACCCCCGGCAGGCCGTCGTCGCCGACCCCGCCACCCGCGTGCAGGGCACCCTCCGCTTCGAGGAGACCGGCCCCGACACGCTGGACGTGACCGCCGACCACACGTACACCTACGCGCTCCGCCCGGCCGTGCAGGGCGCGGGGCCGGTCGCCGCGGCGTCCCTCTTCACCGTCCACCGCCAGGTGCACTTCCGCTTCGACCGCGACGACCTGCGCCTGCACCGGGCCGAGCTGCTGACCAGCACCGTCGAGGCCGGACCGCAGGCCTGCGGAACCGACGCCACCGGCTCGCTGAAGCCGCTCCTGGCCGGGGCGCGGGTCCCCGACACCGGTGGTGGCCCGGCGGTCACCGACCCGTATGCCACGGGCCGGCCCGCCGCGCCCTCGCTCTGCGGAGCCCTCGCGCCGAGCGCTCAGCCCTCGCTCTGACCGTCCGGGGCGCCGCCGGTGCCCCGGTCCCCGGCGTCCGGCTTCCCGGGGCCCTGACCGGCCCCGAAGCGGTTGCGCAGCCGGCCGCCCAGGTCACCGGCGCCACCGGCTATGTCCCCGACCAGCTTCATCAGCGGATCCTTGCTGGTCCGCACCGTCTCGGCGTAGTGCCCGGCCGACTCCCGGAAGGAGTCCGTGACCGAGGTGTCCTTGTCCTCCGAGCGCTTCGGGTAGTGCCCGTCCATGATCCGCTGGAAGTCGCGGCTCTCCGACCACTTCTTCAGCTCCGCCGCCCGGACGGTGGTGAACGGGTGCGTGCGCGGCAGCACGTTGAGGATCTTCAGGACCGAGTCCCGCAGGTCCCCGGCCTTCTCGTACTCGTCGGCCTGGGCGAGGAACGCGTCCACGTTCATCTCGTGCAGGTGGTTGCCGCCGGCGATCTTCATCAGGCCGCGCATCGAGGCCTGCACGTCCTGCCCGACCAGCAGGCCGGCCCGGTCGGCGGAGAGCTCCGACTTGCGGAACCACTCGCGCAGCGCCGTCACGATGGCCATGATCGCCACGTTCCCCAGCGGGATCCAGGCGACCTTGACCGCCAGACCCGTGAGGAAGAGCAGGATCGTGCGGTACACGGAGTGGCCGGAGAGCGCGTGGCCGACCTCGTGGCCGACGACCGCCCGCATCTCCTCCTCGTCGAGGAGCTCCACCAGGCCGGTGGTGACCACGATGATCGGCTCGTCCAGGCCGATGCACATGGCGTTGGGCTTCGGGTCCTGCGCCACGTACATCGGCGGGACCTTCTCCAGGTCCAGGATGTAACAGGCGTCCCGCAGCATGTCGTTGAGATGACTGAACTGGGCGTCGCTCACCCGGACGGAGTCCGAGAGGAAGAGGAGTCGAAGGCTGCGCTCGGGCAACAGGCCGCTGAGCGCCTTGAAGACCGTGTCGAAGCCGCTGAGCTTCCGCAGGGCCACCAGGGCCGAGCGGTCGGCCGGATGTTCGTAGGCCCGCGAGGAGATGCCCGGGAACCGCTTCCGCTGCCTGCTCGGCACGTTCCCCTGGTCGTTCTCGGTCATGGATGCCCCCTGTTCGTACGAGTCGGTGCTCGTCCCCCTGACTGAACCCAGACTAGGCGCTGGCGTTACGGTGTGCCGGAGCCTGGGGATAACTCGGGCACCACGGACGACCTAGGAGCACGACCGACATGCCGGACACCGTCGAAGTCGCAGCCGCCCTGCTCGCGGACGCCGCCGCACCAGGTCTGGGGAACACACTCCGGATCGTGCTGCTCGTCTCCCTCGTGGGCGGCGCCCTGCTCGCCTGGTTCCTGCTGCGCGGCTACGGCGGCGACGACGCGGACGCCGCCGACACGGCCGGCGGACCCGCGAGCCGTACGGACGGCGACACGGACCACGACGCCAAGGCCTGAGTCGGCGTGAGCGCGTCGGGACGGCCCGCATACGATGTGCGCGAAGTCTCCGCTCCCATCCCCGATCGATAGGTCTGCTGAAGATGAGCCTCCACAGCACCGCCGCCAACCTGGTCACTCTCGCCGAGGGCGCCGAGCACGGCGGCAACCACGAAAGCCTCAGCCCCTACCTCACCGGCTTCGGCGCCTTCGGTGCCCTGCTCCTGCTGCTGTGGATCACCACCCGCTTCAACCGCGACCGCTGATCCGGCGCCCACTGATCCGGCGTCCGCTGCCGTGCCAGTAGGCTCTGCACGCATGGGAGAGCAGGAAGTGCCTACTGGCGGGCGCGGGAAGCGCCGAGTCGGCGTGATGGGCGGAACCTTCGACCCGATCCACCACGGACACCTGGTGGCGGCGAGCGAGGTGGCCGCCCTGTTCCACCTGGACGAGGTGGTGTTCGTACCGACCGGGGAGCCGTGGCAGAAGAGCCACAAGGCGGTCTCGGCGGCCGAGGACCGGTACCTGATGACCGTCATCGCCACGGCGTCCAACCCGCAGTTCTCGGTCAGCCGCATCGACATCGACCGCGGCGGCGCGACGTACACCATCGACACCCTGCGGGACCTGCGTTCTCTCAACAGCGACTCGGACCTCTTCTTCATCACCGGGGCCGACGCGCTGTCGCAGATCCTCACCTGGCGCGACGCCGAGGAGCTCTTCTCGCTCGCCCACTTCATCGGTGTCACCCGACCGGGCCACGACCTCACCGACGACGGACTGCCCAAGGGCGGGGTCTCGCTGGTCGAGGTCCCCGCGCTCGCCATCTCCTCCACCGACTGCCGGGCGAGGGTCGCGCAGGGCGATCCGGTCTGGTACCTGGTTCCGGACGGCGTGGTGCGCTACATCGACAAGCGCCAGCTGTACCGCGGCAAGTGAGCTTCGGGGAGGGGCACCGGTGAACGACCAGCAGCATCCGTACGACCCGTACCATCCGCAGCAGCCGCAGATCATCGGCTACGACGAGTACGGGCAGCCGGTGTACCAGCAGCCCGCACAGCACTACGACCCGTACGGCGGTCACCAGCAGCAGGCGCCGCAGCAGCCGCAGCAGGCCTACGGCTACGACCCGTACGCCCAACAGCAGCCGCAGGCACCGCAGCCCCAGGCCCAGCAGCCGCAGTACGACCCGTACGGCGGGCAGGGCTACGCCTACCCGCAGTCCTACGACACCGGACAGCAGTGGGCCGCCCAGGCCGAGCCCGCCCCGGCGCAGACCGCCCCCGTCGCCCCCGAACCGCCGACCGCCCCGGTCGCGGCCCCGGCCGGCGTCCCCGGGCAGCGGCCCGCCCCCGAGCGCCCCGCGCCGGCACGGCAGGGCGACGACGACCGGCAGTACCACACCGAGCAGTTCTCCTTCATCGAGGAGCCCGACGAGGACTCCGAAGACGTCATCGACTGGCTGAAGTTCACCGAGAGCCGCTCGGAGCGGCGAGAGGAGGCCAGGCGCCGCGGCCGCAACCGGATCATCGCGCTCGTCGTCGTCCTCGCGCTCGCCGTCGTCGGCGGCGTCGGCTACCTCTGGTCCGCCGGTCTGCTCCCCGGGACGTCCGCCCCGGAGCAGAAGGGGAGCACCGCGACCGGTCCGCAGAAGCGCGACACGATCGTCGTCCACCTCCACGACCTCAAGAGCGGCGGCACCTCCACCGCCCTCCTGGTCGACAACACGACCACCCGCCAGGGCACCACGATCCTGCTCCCCAACTCCGTCGTCGTCGCCGACGACGAGGGAGCCGCGACCACCCTCGGCAAGTCGGTCGAGGACGACGGGTCCGGCGGCACCCGCGAGGCGATCGACAACCTCCTCGGGACGAGGATCACCGGCACCTGGCGGCTGGACACCCCGTTCCTGGAGAACCTCGTCGAGGCCGTCAGCAGCATCGAGACCGACACCGACACGGACGTGCCCGACCCGAAGAAGGGCGCCGAGCCGCTCGTCAGGAAGGGCGAGAAGCAGACGCTGAACGGCCGGGCCGCCGTCGCCTACGCCACCTACCGGGCGCCCGGCGAGGCCGAGGCCAAGCAGCTCCAGCGCTTCGGTCAGGTCATGTACGGGGTGCTGCGCAAGATCTCCTCCGACCCCGAGGTCGCCCTGGTCACCGTCGAGACCCTGCAGCAGATCCTCGACCCCTCCCTCCCGGAGAAGGACCTCGCCGCCTCCCTCGCCAAGCTCGCCGAACACGCCAAGATCGGCGACTACAGGACCGCCCTGCTCCCGGTCGGGCAGGACGGGACGCTGGCCGAGGGCGCGAGCGACAGTGTGGTGAAGGACATCCTCGGCGGAAAGGTCACCGCTCCCGAGGCCGGCGACGTGCCCCGGGTCTCGCTGCGGGACGGATCCGGCAAGAAGGCCACCGAGGCCGCCAGGGTGGTCCTGATCAACGGCGGCTACGCCTTCGTGGGCGGCAGCACCGGGGACACACAGGAGAAGTCGCAGGTCGTCTACGGCGACGACGCGCAGAAGCCGACCGCCGTCGAGGTGGCCAAGACGCTCGGCCTGCCGGCCGGCTCGGTCACCAGGGGCAAGCCCGTGGGAGCCGCCGCGGTGACCGTGATCCTCGGCCAGGACTACAAGGTCCCCGGGGCCTCGTAGCGGCGCTCCGGAAATCGTTGGCGGGGCCGTCGGCGGTCCGTGAGACCCTGGAGGGGTACTGGACCGCCGACGAAAGCCTGCTTGTGACCGCCACGGACCGTTCCATCGAGCTCGTCAACGCCGCCGCCCAGGCGGCCGCCGACCGACTCGCGCACGACATCATCGCGTACGACGTCAGCGACGTGCTGTCGATCACCGACGCCTTCCTGCTCGCCTCCGCGCCCAACGACCGCCAGGTCAAGTCGATCGTCGACGAGATCGAGGAGCGCCTGAACAAGGACCTCGGCGCCAAGCCGGTCCGCCGTGAGGGCGACCGCGACGCGCGCTGGATCCTCCTGGACTACGTCGACATCGTCGTCCACGTCCAGCACAGCGAGGAGCGAGTCTTCTACGCCCTGGAGCGGCTGTGGAAGGACTGCCCCCAGCTGTCGCTGCCCGAGGACGCGCAGAAGACCCGGGGCAAGGGCGCCGAGCACGCCGCCCTGACCGGTGTCGACCTCTCCGACCACGCCGCCGGCCTGCCCGACGAAGTGGACGGTGAGCTGAGCTGAGCACCACCGAGGGCGGCAGCGGCCGCCGCATCGTCCTCTGGCGGCACGGCCAGACCTCCTGGAACCTGGAGCGCCGCTTCCAGGGCTCGACGGACATCGAGCTGACGGAGACCGGCGTCGCCCAGGCGCGCCGAGCCGCCCGCCTGCTCGCCGCGCTGAAGCCGGACGCCATCGTGGCCTCCGACCTGAAGCGCGCGGCGGCCACCGCCGCCGAGCTCGCCGGGCTCACCGGCCACACCGTCGTCCACGACTCCGCGCTGCGCGAGACGTACGCGGGGGAGTGGCAGGGGCTGACGCACCACGAGATCGTGGCGCGGTACGGCGAGCAGTACGCCGCCTGGAAGCGCGGGGAGCCCGTGCGCCGGGGCGGCGGCGAGCTGGAGACCGAGGTGGCCGACCGGGCCGCCCCGGTGGTCCTGGGGCACGCGGACAAGCTGCCCGAGGACGGCACCCTCGTCGTGGTGAGCCACGGTGGCACGATCCGCACCACCATCGGCCGGCTCCTCGGCCTGGAGGCCCGCCACTGGGAGAGCCTGGGCGGCCTCTCCAACTGCTGCTGGTCGGTCCTCGGCGAGGGCGCGCGCGGGTGGCGCCTGACGGAACACAACGCCGGCACGCTGCCCGAGCCGGTCCTCGGCGACGACGACTGAGACCGTGGCCGGGCCTGCCGGACTCGGATTTCACTTTCCGGCAGGTCACAGGCTAGAGTTCTTCTTGTTCGGAGCGCACAGCGCGAGGAACGGAAGAACACGAGGGGCTATAGCTCAGTTGGTAGAGCGCCTGCATGGCATGCAGGAGGTCAGGAGTTCAATTCTCCTTAGCTCCACAGTCACCGAATCCCGTCCCCACCAGGGGGCGGGATTCGTCGTTGTGCCCCCTTCCCGTCGCGCGTCCCTTCCCGCCTGGTCTGCTGCCGGTCGTGCACCCCGCCCGCCGGGTCCGCCCTCCCGACACGCGTGCGTCTCCCGCCGGGCCCACCTTCCCGGCGTGCGCGTCTCCCGCCGGGCCCACCTTCCCGGCGTGCGCACCGCCCTGACGCATCCTCGCCGTCACGTCTCCGCGTGCAGGGCGTCGATCCGGTGACGGCTCTCCTCGTCGTTCGGCGTGTAGGCCACGATCCGGCACTCCGGCATCCCGTTGACGGAGAGGGAGACCGAGGTCAACCGGACCTCGCCCAACCGCTCGTGACGGAAGGTCTTCACCCGGGTCCCCGGCGGGACCACGTCACCGCTCCGCCAGAGCCGGGCGAACTCGGGGCTGGCCTCCGCGAGGCGCCGTACGAACTCCTCCCAGGCGGGCTCGCCCACATGGCGTCCGTACGCGCCGCGCAGCTGGGCCACCATCAGCGGCAGCTCCCGCTTCCGGTCGACCACGGGACACCGCGGGTCCGGGACGCTGAAGAGCGCCCACAGGACGTTGCGTATGCCGAACGGGCCGGTGTCCATGCCCTGCCGGTCCTGCATCAGGAGCCGCTCGTACATGGTGTTGGTCGCGAGCACGTCGTACCGCGCGTTGTAGAGCACCGCGGGATGCGGGTCCAGGGCGTCGAGGATGCCCTGGATCTCCGGGCTGACCACCTCCGAGTCCGGGGCCGCCCGGTCGGGGGCGTACGGCACCTCGGCGAGGTGGTACAGGTGCTCGCGCTCGGGCCGGTCGAGCCGGAGCGTGCGCGCCACCGCGTCGAGCACCTGCGCCGAGGCGTTGATGGGACGGCCCTGTTCCAGCCAGGTGTACCAGGTCACGCCGACCCCGGAGAGCTGGGCGACCTCCTCCCGGCGCAGCCCCGGTGTGCGGCGGCGGAGGCCCGGCGGCATGCCGACGTCCTCCGGTGTCACCCTGGCCCGGCGGCTGCGCAGGAACGCGGCCAGTTCCGGCCGCCGGCGCCGCTGTGTCGGTGCTGCCACGATCGTCACGCCCCCCATGGTCGAGTCCCCGTGCCGCCGCTGCCAGGTGCTGTCGGTACCAGCATCAGCGGGCTCTCGTTACCCGTATCGGATCGCCGCCATGCTCGTCGCATGTCCTCGACCACGACACGGCCCACCCTCAGTAAAGACCGTGGCACCGACAACCGCCCCGGAGTACTGCTCGGCGTGGTGCTGGCCGCCCAGTTCATGGCGCTCCTCGACGTCTTCATCGTCAACGTCGCCGCCCCCACCATCCGTGCCGAACTCGCGGCGTCCGGGGCCGCGCTCCAGCTCGTCATCGCCGGATACACCATCGCCTACGCGGTGTTTCTCATCACCGGAGCGCGACTGGGCGACCTGCTCGGGCACCGCCGCATGTACCTCGTGGGCCTCGCGCTCTTCACCGCGGCCTCCCTCGCCTGCGGACTCGCCGCGGGAACCGTCCAGCTGATCGCCTTCCGGCTCGTGCAGGGCGCCGGCTCGGCCCTGATGATCCCGCAGGTGCTCAGCCTCATCCAGCGCAACTTCGCCGGCGAGCAGCGGGTCCGCGCCCTCAGCGCCTACTCCGCCGTGCTGGCCACCGGCGCGGCGGCCGGACAGGTCGTCGGCGGTGTCCTGGTGAGCGCCGACCTCTTCGGCACCGGCTGGCGCCCGGTCTTCCTCGTCAACGTCCCCATCGGGCTCGTCCTGCTCGTCCTCGGCAGCCGGTTCCTGCCGCGCGACGGCCACACCGGGTCCACGCGGGCGCGTGGCCTCGACCTGCCGGGCCTGCTCCTGCTCGCGGGCGCCGTGTCCCTGCTGACCGTCCCCCTGGTCCTCGGCCAGGAGCAGGACTGGCCGCTGTGGTCCTGGCTCTCGCTCGGCGGCTCCCTGGCGCTCCTGGCGGCCTTCGGTGCCTACGAGACGGCGCTGGCGCGGCGCGGCGGGGCACCGCTCATCGCCCCGCGGGTCCTGCGCGTCCCCGGCATGGGGCGGGCCGTCCTGTGGATCACCGTGGCGATGGGCGTCAATGCCGGCTTCCTGTTCACCCTGACGCTGCACCTCCAGGGCGGTCTCGGCCACAGCGCGCTGCGCGCCGGACTCACGTTCGGCCCCGCCGCCGTGGTCTTCGGCGCCGTCGGGCTGACCTGGCGGCGCTGGCCGGCCCGGCTGCGGCGCGCCCTCGTCCCGGGCGGATTCCTGCTCGCGGCCGCAGCCGTCCTCGCCATCGGCGGGCTGCTCGGGGACGGCACAGCGGGCGGCTGGGGGCTCTACCCGGCCCTGGGAGCGCTGGGAGCGGGCATCTCGCTGGCCTTCAGCCCGGCCCTGACCGGCGCGCTGGCCACCGTACGGGCCGAGGACGCGGCCGACGCCAGCGGTCTGCTCGCCACCGTCACACAACTCGGCCAGCTCATCGGGATCGCCACCTTCGGCACGCTCTTCCTCGGCCGACTCGCAGGCCCCGGAGCACAGAATTCCGCCGACGCGCTGTGGGCGACGGCCCTCGCCCTGGCCGCCGCCTCGGTCGTGGGCGCCGCCTCGGCGGCGCTCCCGCGCCGAGCACGCCGACCCTCTTGCGGGGCCATGGCAGAATCGGACGGCCGGAGGGGGACGAGGCTCCGGACGGGAGGGTGACCCAAGTGCTCGGCGACAAAGGCGGGGCGTCCTGTGGGTGCACGGCCTGCGGCCACGGCTGGAGCTGATCGATGGGTGCACACAGGCGGAAGTGCGACTGGTGCGGCAGCGGCACGCCCATCGTGCGCGACATGGACCCCGTCAACACCGGATTCCAGTACTGGTGCGAGGAGTGCGCGCGAGCGCTGATCATAAAAGGCGACCCGATCGAGACGTACCGCGAGCTGGAGGGCGAACCGATCTACGGTCGGCTCCTGGACGAGCACTGCACCCTCAAGCGGTTCTACTCCTTCGCCACGGCCTGACGCCGCAGCGTCAGCGCGTACCCCACGAGGAGCACCGTCGTCGTCAGCGGGTAGACCGCCGACAGCAGCATCTGGCCCGCGTTCTGGTCCAGTTCGGGGCGGCCCGGGTCGTGCGGCACCCACCACAGCGCGAACGAGGCGAAGACGAGGGCGACCGCCCCCGTCACCGGCCACACGCGCGTGGTGCGGTCCGCGAGCAGGATGAGCAGCGGCACGCACCAGACCCAGTGGTGGGACCACGAGATCGGGCTGATCATCAGCGCCGTGAACGCGCAGACCACCACGGCGACGGCCTTGTCGCCGCGCACCGCGGCCCGCACCGCGAGGACCATCGCCACGCCGCCCAGGAGGGCCGCGGCCACCGCCCACCACATGCCGGGGTCGTCGGTGTGCATCAGGCGGGCCAGGACGCCGCGGATGGACTGGTTGCCGGTCTCCTCGGCGAAACCGACCCGGCCCGTCTCGAACAGCGTCTCCGTCCAGAACCGCTTCGAGTCCGCCGGCAGCACCAGCGCCACGGCGAGCGTGGTGCCCAGGAACGCCCCGGTCGCCGTGACCGCCGTGCGCAGCCACTGGTTCCAGACCCGGTCACGGCGCCACAGCAGCAGGCCGGCGGCGAGCAGCAGGACCACGAACAGTCCTGGTGTGAGCTTCACGGCGGTCGCCAGGCCGATGCCCAGCCCGGCCCAGCGGCTGCCCTCGCGGCGCGTGAGGTCCCAGAGCACCGCCACCGCTATCAGCAGGTTGATCTGGCCGTACCGCAGCGTCGTCCACACCGGCTCGCACCAGACCACCACCGCGGCGACCCAGAGCGTCGTACGCCACAGGTCCGTACGGGACAGCGACGGGCGGACCAGCTGGAGCGAGAGCTGCACCAGGGCGACGACCAGGAGCAGGTTGCCCGCGGTGCTGAGCGTCCGCATCAGCGGCACGCTCACGAGCGTCAGGGGGACGAACAGCAGGGCCGCGAAGGGCGGGTAGGTCATGCCGAGGTTCGCCGAGGTGGCGCGCATCGCGTAGAGATCGCCGCCGGCCCGGACCGTCTCGCCCTCGGCCCGGTAGACCATCACGTCGAGCATGTTCACGTGGGCGAGGCGTTGCGCCACCCAGAAGGCCGCGAACGAGAGCAGGCAGACCGTCGCGGCGGTGGCCAGGGGCCAGGGCCGGACGCGGGTTTTCGAGAGCACGGAGACGGACACAGTCGGCGACCCTACCCGCCTGGTCAGAAGGGCCCGGGGAATCGATTTGGAGATCTGGCCGGGGGCCGGTTAATGTTCTGTCTGTCGCCGCGAGGGAAACCGAAACGGAGACGGGAAACAGCAAGGGGCTATAGCTCAGTTGGTAGAGCGCCTGCATGGCATGCAGGAGGTCAGGAGTTCAATTCTCCTTAGCTCCACAGAAAGGAAAGCGGGTCACCCGGACAGGGTGGCCCGCTTTCTCGTCGTCTGCCTGTCGTCTTTCTCTCGCCGTCCTGTCACCCCCTCACCTCCGTGCTCCCCGGAACGCCGGTGCGGCCCGTCCGGGCCCTGCGGTACCCTGGCGCCATGCGTGCCGTACGCCTCCTGCTTACCGAGCCGCGCTGACCAGTCCCGGCGGACGACAGACAATCCGTCGGAGTCGGCGCGGCATCCCCTCCTGTGCGAGGGGATTTTTCATTTCGGCAGTCAGTGGCCGTGGGCAGAGACGATCGATGGAGCTTCAAGGACCATGACCGAGATCAATACGGCCGCCGAGACGGCGGCTCCGCATCGCTACACGGCAGCCATGGCCGCCGACATCGAGGCACGCTGGCAGGACTTCTGGGACGCCGAGGGCACCTACGAGGCGCCGAACCCCACCGGTGACCTGGCGGGCGACCCCGCGGTCGCCGCCCGGCCCAAGAAGTTCATCATGGACATGTTCCCGTACCCCTCGGGTGCGGGCCTGCACGTCGGCCACCCGCTCGGCTACATCGCCACCGACGTCTTCGCCCGCCACGCGCGCATGACGGGGCACAACGTCCTGCACACCCTGGGCTTCGACGCCTTCGGCCTGCCGGCCGAGCAGTACGCCGTGCAGACGGGCACGCACCCGCGTGTGTCCACCGAGGCCAACATGGAGAACATGAAGGTCCAGCTGCGCCGGCTGGGCCTGGGCCACGACAAGCGCCGGTCGTTCGCCACGATCGACCCGGAGTACTACAAGTGGACCCAGTGGATCTTCCTGCAGATCTTCAACTCCTGGTACGACGACGAGGCCGAGAAGGCCCGTCCGATCGCCGAGCTGATCGAGCAGTTCGAGAACGGCACCCGTGAGGTCCCCGGCTCCACGCGCGCGTGGAGCGAGCTGAGCGCCGCCGAGCGCTCCGACGTCCTGGGCGAGTACCGCCTGGCGTACGCCTCCGAGGCCCCCGTCAACTGGTGTCCCGGCCTGGGCACGGTCCTGGCCAACGAGGAGGTCACCGCCGACGGACGCTCCGAGCGCGGCAACTTCCCCGTCTTCAAGTCCAAGCTGCGTCAGTGGAACATGCGGATCACCGCCTACGCGGACCGCCTGCTGGACGACCTGGACGGGCTGGACTGGCCCGAGGCCATCAAGCTGCAGCAGCGGAACTGGATCGGCCGGTCCGAGGGCGCCCGCGTCGACTTCCAGGTCGGCGACACCGGCGCGATCACCGTCTTCACCACCCGCCAGGACACCCTGTTCGGCGCCACCTACATGGTCCTGGCACCCGAGCACGACCTGGTCGAGAAGATCGTCCCGGCGACCTGGCCCGAGGGCACCCACGACGTGTGGACCGGCGGACACGCCACCCCGTCCGAGGCCGTCGACGCCTACCGCAAGCAGGCCGCCTCCAAGTCCGACGTCGAGCGCCAGGCCGAGGCCAAGGACAAGACCGGCGTCTTCACCGGCGCGTACGCGACCAACCCGGTCAGCGGCGAGCAGGTCCCCGTCTTCATCGCCGACTACGTCCTGATGGGCTACGGCACCGGCGCCATCATGGCCGTCCCGGCGCACGACACCCGCGACTTCGCCTTCGCGCGCGCCTTCGAGCTGCCGATGCGCTGCGTCGTCGAGCCCAGCGACGGCCGCGGCACCGACCCGGCGACCTGGGACGACGCCTTCGCCTCCTACGAGGCGAAGCTGGTCAACTCCGCCAACGACGCCATCTCCCTGGACGGCCTGGGCGTCGTCGACGCCAAGGCGAAGATCACCGCCTGGCTGGCCGACCGCGGCATCGGCGAGGGCACCGTCAACTTCCGCCTGCGCGACTGGCTGTTCAGCCGCCAGCGGTACTGGGGCGAGCCCTTCCCGATCGTCTACGACGAGGACGGCGTCGCCCACTCCCTGCCCGAGTCGATGCTGCCGCTGGAGCTGCCCGAGGTCGAGGACTACTCGCCGCGCACCTTCGACCCGGACGACGCCGACACCCGGCCGGAGACCCCGCTCTCCCGCAACGAGGACTGGGTCAACGTCACCCTGGACCTGGGCGACGGCACCGGTCCGCGCCGCTACCGCCGCGAGACCAACACCATGCCCAACTGGGCCGGCTCCTGCTGGTACGAGCTGCGCTACCTGGACCCGCACAACTCCGAGAAGCTGGTCGACCCCGCCGTCGAGCAGTACTGGATGGGCCCGCGCGAGGGCATGCCGACCGGTGGCGTCGACCTGTACGTCGGCGGCGCCGAGCACGCCGTGCTGCACCTGCTGTACGCGCGCTTCTGGTCCAAGGTGCTGTTCGACCTGGGCCACGTCTCCTCGGCCGAGCCGTTCCACAAGCTCTACAACCAGGGCATGATCCAGGCCTTCGTCTACCGCGACGCGCGCGGCATCGCCGTACCGGCGGCCGAGGTCGAGGAGCGCGACGGCGGCTTCTGGTACCAGGGCGAGAAGGTCAGCCGCGTCCTGGGCAAGATGGGCAAGTCCCTGAAGAACGCGGTCACGCCCGACGAGATCTGCTCCGAGTACGGCGCCGACACGCTGCGCCTGTACGAGATGGCGATGGGCCCCCTGGACGTCTCGCGCCCCTGGGACACGCGCGCCGTCGTCGGCCAGTACCGGCTGCTGCAGCGCCTGTGGCGCAACATCGTCGACGAGGCGACCGGCGAGGTCACCGTCGTCGACGCCGCGCCCGACGAGGACACGCTGCGCGCCCTGCACAAGGCGATCGACGGCGTCTCGCAGGACATGGCGGCCATGCGCTTCAACACCGCCATCGCCAAGATCACCGAGCTGAACAACCACCTGACGAAGTCCGGCGGTGCGCTCTCCCGGTCGGTCGCCGAGCAGCTGGTGCTGCTGGTCGCCCCGCTGGCCCCGCACATCTCCGAGGAGCTGTGGCGCCGGCTGGGCCACGCCGACTCGGTCGTCCACCAGGACTTCCCGGTCGCCGACCCGGCGTACGTCGTCGACGAGACCGTGACCTGCGTCGTGCAGATCAAGGGCAAGGTCAAGGCCCGCCTGGAGGTCTCCCCGTCGATCACGGACGCGGAGCTGGAGGCGCTGGCGCTGGCCGACCCGCACGTGGTCGGGGCGCTGGGCGGCGCGCAGATCCGCAAGGTGATCGTGCGCGCGCCGAAGCTGGTCAACATCGTCGCCGGCTAGTGGAGGGCCGTCGGCCGGCGAGGCAGTCGCCGGCCGACGGCACATAGGGGTTTCCCCTACGGGCAGGTTGGGGGTTCCGATGGAACCCGCGGCCTGCCTCTTCCGTTTACGGTGGAGGAACCACAGCCGTGGGGATTCGACGGATGCCGGAGGGGCACATATGGAAGCCACGATTATCACGATCATGGCGCTGCTCTTCTTCGCCTTCGTGGCACTCGGGGTGTTCGTCACCGTGAAGGTCGCGAAGGCCGCCAAGCGCGGCGTCGACCGCACCCTCGACCAGGCCCGACGCACGGTCGAGGACACCACGCTGCGGGCCAAGAGCCTCGGCCAGGGCGGGGTCGCGGGCGAGCTGGCCCGGCTGCGGCTCTCGCTGCGCACCTCGATGAGGGCCACCCAGGAGGCGCTCCAGACGGGTGCCGTCGAGGACGCCTCGCTGAAGGAGTCCCTCGAACTCTTCCACCGGCTCAGCGCGCACGGCCTCGAACTGGACGGCGACCTCAAGCGCCTCGAGCGGGAGCCGGACCGGGCGTACGTCGCCGGGCAGCTCCCCGAACTCACCGCGCGCACCGAGCGGATCACCGGCTCGGCCGACGCGCTGCGGCGCGCCGCGCGGGACCGCGCCCTCAAGTTCGCCGAGGACGACCTGTCGACGCTCAGCGCCCAGATCGACGTCGAGGCGGGCGCCCTGCGCCACTGGACCAGCCCGGAAGCCGCGCCGGAAGCCGCTCCCGGCGCCACGCCCCACGGGGCTCCTGGGACGGCGTCCGGGCAGACCCCCGGCGCGGCCCACGGCGGAGAGCGGTCCGCGATCACGGCGCCCGACCCCCGTCGGACCGCCTACCCCTGGGAGAAGACCTCCCGGCCGGAGACCACCACCTGACGGAACGACGGCCGCGTGCCCGGACGCGGAGGGCCCCGGGCCGGGCGCGGTGAGTGACGAGGGTCCGCGGTGCCCGGACGCGGCGCGTGGCGCTGTGCCGGGCGTCGTGAGCGACGACGGTCTGCGGTGCCCGGACGCGGCGCGGCACTTTGCCGGCGTCGTGAGCGACGGCGGCCCGCGCTGCCTGGACGCATCGTGGCGCTGCGCCGGGTGCGTGAGCCAGGACTGAACGGCAGGGCGCGCGCGAGGGGGGTCGGGCTGCCGTGCGGCGGCCCCGGCGGGTAACCTCCCGCTCATGTCCCGGCATGTCGCGATCGTCACCGATTCCACGGCCTATCTGCCACGCCAGACGAGGGAGCGGCACGCGATCACCACGGTCCCGCTGACCGTCGTCATCGGCGACCGAGCCCTCGAGGAGGGCACCGAGATCTCGGCCGTGGCCCTCGCCGAGGCCCTGCAGAAGAGGCGGCCCGTCACCACGTCGCGCCCGAGCCCCGAGGTGTTCGCGGCCGCGTACCGCGCGGCGGCCGCGGCCGGGGCGACGGGCATCGTCTCCCTCCACCTCTCCGCCGAGGTCTCCGGAACCCACGACGCCGCCGTGCTCGCCGCCAAGGGCGCGCCCGTTCCCGTGCGCGTGGTCGACACCCGCATGATGGGCATGGCACTGGGCTTCTGCGCCCTGGCCGCGGCACGGGTCGCCGAGTCGGGCGGCTCCCTCGACGAGGCGGTCGCCGCGGCCGAGAAACGAGCCGCGGGAACCTCCGCCTACTTCTACGTCGACACCCTGGACTACCTGCGCAGGGGCGGGCGCATCGGCACCGCGCAGGCACTCCTCGGATCCGCCCTCGCGGTCAAGCCGCTCCTCGAACTCGACGGCGGACGCATCGAACTCCGGGAGAAGGTGCGGACGGCGTCGAAGGCCATCGCACGCCTGGAGGAGATCGCCGTCGAGCGCGCCGGCTCCAGCGCCGTCGACATCGCCGTGCACCACCTCTCCGCCCCCGAGCGCGCCGCCGCCCTCGCCGACCGGCTCAGGGAGCGCGTACCGGGCGTCGAAGAGCTTCAGGTCAGTGAGGTGGGTGCGGTCATCGGCGCGCACACCGGCCCCGGACTCCTCGCGGTGGTCGTCTCGCCGCGCTGAGCCTCCGGAGGGGCGGTCGGCCCCGCCGCGCTGAGGCCCTCGGGCGTGGGGTCCCTCCGCATCGCTGAGACCTCCGGAGCGGTGGGGCTCCCTGTGGGCTGAGGCCCTCCGTCCCTCGGAAGAGTGACGGAGTTGTCCACAGAGGCCGCCCTGTCCACGGAACAGAGGCGTCCCCCGCACGGCGGGGCCGTGACTCCTACGGTCACGAGCATGACTCTTCGCACACGCATCGCATCGACCGCCCCCGGGACCCTGGGTTCCGCGGGTACTTCCACGAGCGGGCCCGGTCGGCCGCCGGGCTCGGACGGGCGGAGCCGCCTGGCCGGACACGGCACGTCTCCCGGACGGGCCCGGAGGCGCGCCCGGGTGAGGCGGGTCGCCGGGGTGTCCGGCGCCGCCGTGCGGCAGCGGGGGGAGGCCATGTTCCCGAGGACCGCGGGGCCGGTGCCGTCCGCCGCCCGCGGGGGACCGGAGACGGGGGAGCCGCTGGAGGCAGGGGAGGAACCGGCGGCGCAGGAGCGCGGCTCGCCGCCCGGGGCGCGGGCGCGGCTGGCGGCGGCCGTCCGCGATCGGACCCCGGTCTGGGCGCGGACGAGGTGCGGTCTCGAACCGAGGACGCTGGCCGCCCTGACCGTGTTCCTCGTCGTGGCCGCGGGCGTCGCGGGTGGGTACTTCTGGGCCGGGCGGCCGGAAGCGGTGCGCGCTCCCGAGCTCGTCCGCGCCGCGCGCCCGGCCTCCGCCCCCGCTCTGGACGCCGTACCCGGGGTGCGGGCGGGGCCGGCGTCGCGGCCGAGGGAAGGAGCGGCGCCGTCCGGGGCGAAGGTGGTCGTCGACGTGGCGGGGAAGGTGCTCAGGCCGGGCGTTCTGACCCTCCCGGCGGGTTCGCGGGTGGCGGACGCGCTCCACGCCGCCGGTGGGGTGCGTCCCGGAGCCGATATGACCGGGCTCAACCGGGCCCGTGTCCTGTTCGACGGCGAGCAGGTGCTCGTCGGTGTGCCGGGGATGCCGTCCGGTGGCGTCGGAGCGGCCGGCGGGAGCGCGAGCGGCGGTGTCGGGCCCGGGGCGCCGTTGAGCCTCAGCACGGCCACGGTGGAGCAGCTCGACACGCTCCCCGGCGTCGGGCCGGTCCTCGCCCAGCACATCGTCGACCACCGCGTCGAGCACGGCGGCTTCCGGTCGGTCACGGAGCTGCGGGAGGTCAACGGCATCGGCGAGCGTCGGTTCGCCGACCTCGAACCGCTGGTGCGGCCATGAGGAGGCGTGACAGGCAGCCGTGGGACGAAGGGCCGATCGACCTCCGGCTCGTTCCGCTCGCGGTGGCCACCTGGGCGGCGGCCGCGTGTGCCGTGGGCATCGCCGGGTGGTGGACGGTGGCGGGCGTCACGGTCTGTCTGCTGGGTGCCGCGCTTCTGTCGGTGCCCGCGGTGGCCCGGCGGATCGGGCGTGGCGCCGGGGGTACGGGGGCTGCCGGGGAGCGGGCTGCCGAGGAACGCGCCGTGGGGGGCCGAGCCGTCGAGGGACGCGCTGTTGTGGGGCGTGGCGCCGGGGGAGGCGCCGTGGCGGGGCGAGCCATCGGGGGAGGCGCTGACGCTGTAGGAGAGCGAGCCATCGGGGAACGCGCCTGCGGGGAGGGAGTCGTCGGGCGGGCCGTCGGGGGGCTGGGTGAGGTGCGGGGGGCGGGTGCGAGCCGGGGTTCGCCCGGGTGGCGGTTGTGGGCGACCGCGTGCGCCGGGGTGCTGTTGTGCGCGGCGGCCGGGGCGACCTCGGCGGGGCTGCACGCGGCGGATCTGCGGCGCGGGCCCGTACCGGCCGCGGCGGGGGAGTACGCCCGGGTGTGGACGGAGGTGACGGTGACCTCCGATCCGCGCCTCACCCGGCCCCGGGTGCGGGGCAACGCGATGGCTCCGGTGTCGGTCGTCCTGGACGGCGAGGTGACGAGGGTCGAGCGGTCGGACGGATCGGTCCACCGGACCCGCGCGCCGGTGCTGGTGATCGTGCCCCCGGGCGAGGGGCGGGAGGAATGGCTGGGGCTCCTTCCCTCCACCCGGCTGCGCGTCGGCGGGCGGCTCGCGCCACCGCTGCGCGCCGGGGAGCCGTTCGCCGCGGTGCTGAAGGCCGACGGGGCGGGGCCGCCGCGGATCGTGGCCCCGCCGAGCGCGCCGCAGCGACTGGCGGGAGACCTGCGCGCCGGGCTGCGGAGGGCGACGGACGGCCTTGCCCCGGACGCCCGGGCCCTGCTGCCGGGGCTGGTCGTCGGGGACACCTCCCGCGTCGGGCCCGACCTGCGGGACGCCTTCGAAACCGCCGACCTCACCCACCTCCTGGCGGTCTCAGGAAGCAACCTCTCGATCGTCCTGCTGCTGCTCGTCGGGCGTCCCGGGCGGGCGCACCAGGTGGAGCGGGGCGGACTGGCGCCGCGGCTCGGCATGTCGTTGCGGGCCACCGCGGTGGCCGGAGGGGTGCTGACCCTGGCCTTCGTGGTGGTCTGCCGGCCCGATCCGAGTGTGCTGCGCGCTGCGGCCTGCGGATTCGTCGTGCTGCTCGCGATCGGCACCGGCCGCCGGCGATCGCTGATTCCCGCGCTGGCCGCCGCCGTGCTCGTCCTGGTGCTCTACGACCCCTGGCTCGCGCGGAGTTACGGTTTCCTGCTCTCGGTCCTGGCCACCGGGTCCCTGCTGACGGTCGCCCCGCGGTGGAGCGAGGCGCTGCGGCGGCGGAGGGTGCCGGGCCGCCTCGCGGAGGCGCTGGCAGCGGCGCTGGCCGCGCAGGCGGTGTGCGCTCCCGTCGTGGTGGTGTTCGCCGCCCGGCTGAGCCTGGTCGCGATTCCGGCGAACCTGTTCGCCGAACTCGCGGTCGCGCCCGCGACGGTGCTCGGATTCGCCACGCTCGTCCTCGCGCCGCTGTGGGCGGGGGGCGCGGAAGCCCTGGCCTGGGCGGCGGGATGGCCGGCCGGGTGGATCGCCTGGGTCGCCCGCGCGGGAGCCGCGCTGCCGGGTGCGGAACTGACCTGGTCCGGCGGCTGGTGGGGCGGACTCGGCCTCGCGCTGCTCACGGCCCTGGTCGTGCTCGGGGCGCGCAGGCTGCCGCACCGGGGGCCGGTCGCCGTGCTTCTTGCGGCGCTGCTTCTGGTCGTGGTGGCGCGACCGGCGCCGCTGACCCGCTGGGTCACCGGTTGGCCACCGCCGGGATGGGTGTTCGCGATGTGCCAGGTGGGCCAGGGGGACGCGACGGTGCTCGCGGCGGGCGGGGACGCCGCCGTGGTGGTGGACGCCGGTCCCGACCCCGTACCGGTGGATCGGTGCCTGCGGGAACTCGGCGTGAGACGGGTGCCGTTGCTGGTGCTCACCCACTTCCACGCGGACCACGTGGCGGGGCTGGCGGGTGTGCTGCGGGGGAGGTCGGTGGGGGCCATCCAGACCACGGCGCTCGAAGAGCCGCCGGCCCAGGTGGCGTTCGTGCGGCGGACGGCGGCGGCCGCGCGGGTGCCCGTGATCCGGGCGGCCCCGGGGGAGGAGCGCCGGGTCGGCGCCCTGGAGTGGCGGGTGCTCTGGCCGCCGGCGGACACCGGTGCGGCTGCCGGGGGACCGGTGGGCTCCGGTGGGCCGAACGACTCCAGCGTCACGCTGCTCGTCCGTACGCGGAACGGGGTGAGTGTGCTGCTGCTCGGGGACCTGGAGCCACCGGCGCAGGCGGAGCTGTCGCGGGCCCATCCCGGTCTGGAGCCGGTGGACGTGCTCAAGGTCGCGCACCACGGGTCCGCGCACCAGGACCCGGGGCTGATGCGGGCGGTACGGCCGCGGCTCGCGCTGGTGTCGGCGGGCCGGGACAACCCGTACGGGCATCCCTCGCCCCGGACTCTGGCGGCGCTGCGGGCGGGTGGGGCGAGAGTGCTCCGGACGGACCGGGACGGGGCGATCGCGGTGGTGGGGGCGGGGAGGGGCCTCGTGGCCGTGCCGAAGGGGTGGTGAGCCTCGCGAGGAAGCCTATGTAAAGAGATCCTTGTAAAGAAGTCTTTCTAAAGATATCTTTTCATCATGCCGGAGACCAGTGACCCGCGGCCTGAGGGCGAGCAGCCCCGCAGTATCCGTCTGACCGACCCCCGCGCCCTGCGGGCCTACGCCCATCCCCTGCGGATGTCCCTCGTGGGGCTGCTGCGCAGCAGCGGACCCTTCACCGCCACCCGGGCCGCCGAGCTGACCGGCGAATCCGTGGCCAGCTGCTCCTACCACCTGCGCATACTCGCCAAGTACGGGCTCGTGGAGGAGGCGCCGGGCGGGCGGGGGCGGGAGAAGCCCTGGCGGGCCACGGCGCGGTACACGGAGTGGCCCGAGTACAGCGAGGACGCGAGCGTCGCGGAGGCCGCCGACGCGCTGAGCGCCGCGGTCGCCGAGAGCTACTTCGAGCGGGTGACCCGGGCCATGGAGAACCGTCACCGGCTGCCGAGGGAGTGGCGGGAGGCCGAGCAGTTCGGCGACTCCCTGCTCCACCTCACCCCCGAGGAGCTGGCCGACCTCGGAGAGCGCGTCGACGCCCTGCTCCGGCCCTACGAGGGCCGCGCGTCCGACCCGTCCCTCAGGCCCGAAGGCGCCCGGCCGGTCAGCATCCTGCGCATCGCCTACCTGGACCAGGACATCCCCGACACCGAAGAGGAGTGAGCGAGATGGCCCTCGTGGAACGCGTACCGGCACTGCTGCGCGAGCGTGCCTTCCGCCGCTACTGGACCGGTCAGACCGTCTCCCTCACCGGAGACCAGATCTCACTCATCGCCATCCCCCTGGCCGCCGTCCTGATCCTCGGTGCCGACGCCGCCGCGATGGGGTGGCTCAAGACCGCCGAACTCCTGCCCACCCTCCTGTTCAACCTGCCGCTCGGCGCCTGGGCCGACCGCCAGGCGCAACGCAGACGTGCCATGATCGCGGCCGACATGGGCCGGGCGGCGCTGGTGCTGACCCTCCCCGTGGCCTACGCGCTGGACGCGTTGACGCTCGGTCAGCTGTACGCGGTGGCCTTCGGGATCGGGGCGCTCACCGTGCTCTTCGAGGTCTGCAACGCCACGCTGCTCGTGGCGCTCGTCCCCAGCGAGCGGTACGTCCAGGCGAACGCGCTGGTCAACGGCAGCCGTTCGATGTCCTGGCTCGCCGGGCCCGGGATCGGGGGCATCCTCGTGCAGGTGCTCACCGCGCCGTTCGCCCTCGTCGCGGACGCGCTCACCTACCTGGTCTCGGCCGGTTACCTGGCCCGGATCAAGCCCGTGGAACCTCCACCGGCCCCCGTGGTCAAGGGGCACTTCACGGAGGGGCTGCGCTGGGTCCTGCGGGAGCCGTCGATGCGCGCGCTCTTCGCCGCCTCCGGCACCCTCCAGTTCTTCAACTACATGTTCCACACCCTCTTCGTGCTCTACGCGACCGCCGAACTCGGCATCGGCGCGGGACTGCTCGGCCTGATCCTCGCCGCCGGGGCGGTGGGCGGTCTGCTCGGTGCGGCGTTCGCGGGATCGGTCGTCCGGCGGATCGGCATCGGAGGCTCGCTCGTCGCCGGCTTCCTCGGATTCACCCTGCCGCTGCTGCTGATACCGCTGGCCGGAGGACCGCTTCCGCTGGTGGTGGCCGTCATGTTCGCCGCGGAGTTCCTCTCCTGTATCGGGGTGATGATCGCGGACGTCGCCGGGGGATCCCTCCAGATGGCCCTGATACCCGACGCCGTGCGGGCGCGGGTCATGGGCGCGTACCGGACGCTCAACCACGGCTTCCGTCCGCTCGGCGCGGTCGCCGGCGGCGTGCTCGGTTCCGCGATCGGGCTGCGTCCGACGCTCTGGATCGCGACCGCCGGAGCCGTGCTCGCCGTGCTGTGGCTGCTGCCGTCACCGCTGCCGCGCATGCGTGAACTGCCCGAGAGGGAGGCGGAGTCGGTGGTTGCCGGGTAGCGGCGGACCGTAGACCGGCAGACTGCCGGTATGACCACACCGTCGACCCCGACCCCGACTTCGACCTCGACCACACCATCGACCCCTACCCCTACCCCGACCACACCATCGACCTCGACCTCGGCGTCAGCGGTGGCATCGACCTCGCCGTCGGAGGCGGAGTCCGTCCCGCCCGTTCCGGTCGCCCCGGCCGAGCCCTTCGTGCCGGGGGCGGCCGCCGTCGACGCCTACCTGCGGCGCATCGGTGCGGAGCGGCCGGCGAGGGCGGACGCCGCCGCGCTGCGCGAGCTGCACCTGCGGCACCTGCGGGCCGTGCCCTTCGAGAACCTGTCGATCCATCTCGGCGAGGACATCGTCCTGGACGAGAAGGCGCTGCTCGACAAGGTGGTCGGTGCCCGGAGGGGCGGCTTCTGCTACGAGGTCAACACCGCGTTCGCCGTCCTGCTCCGGGGCCTCGGATACCGGACGGCACTGCTCCAGGCACGGGTCATCGGGGCGGAGGGGAAGCCGGGCATCCCGTACGACCACATGGCGCTGCTGGTGGAGACCGCGGAGGGGGAACGATGGCTGGCCGACGTGGGGTTCGGCGACCACAGCCACTTCCCGCTGGCCTTCGACGAACGTGCCGACCAGGAGGATCCGGGCGGAGTCTTCCGGATCACGGCGGCCGCCGACGGCGACCTGGACGTCCTGCGGGACGGCAAGCCGCAGTACCGGCTGGAGCCCCGGCCGCGTGAGCCGGCCGATTTCACGGCGGGGTCCTGGTACCACCAGACCTCGCCCGACTCGCACTTCACGCGGTCCCTCATCTGCTCCCTGCTGACGGAGGACGGCCGGATCACGCTCAGCGGCCGGAAGCTGATCACTCGCGCCCACGGTGAGCGGGAAGAGCGTGAGCTGGACGGAGAGGCGGAGGTGCGGGAGGCGTACCGGGACCTGTTCGGCATCGCGCTCGACGTGCTGCCGGTCGTACGCGGGGCGGCACCCGGAACCGAGGGCGGGGCGGCCACCGGGCCCGAGAACGGGGTAGGGACCGGACCCGAAAGCGGAACCCCCAATTCGGACCCTCGGTAACACTTGCCTCGTTTGCCTCGAACTCCCCAACGGTGATCGAATGCGAATTCGTTGCACAGTGAACGAGTCGCACGGGGGTGCGTGAAGGATGTTCGACCGTCTCTTCGGGAAGCGTGCGGCGGGCGCCGCGAGGGGCGGCCCGCTGGCCGGCATCGCGGTCCCCGCCTCGGCGGGGGTACTGAGCTGCCGGGTGCTCGACCCCGTGCACGAGCCCGTCCGCCAGGCCGAGTTCGTCGTCAGCGACACCGCGGGCCGCAAGGTGCTGGCCGGGGAGACCGACCCGTACGGCACGGCGCTGGCGACCGTGCCGGCGGGCGAGTACCGGCTGGCCGTCACCGCCGAGGGCTACACGCCGCACCACGGCTCCGCCGTCGTCGCCGAGGGCGGCCACACCGGCCTCGGCGACGTCCTGCTCCAGGTCGCCCCGCAGCCCCGGCTCCCCGCGCCGGGCGACTGGGAGATCGACCCGGTGCACTCGCAGATCGGCTTCACGGCACGGCACATCGGCCTTGCCCGGATCCACGGCCGGTTCAACGGCTTCGCGGGCGCGGTGCGGATCGCCGACCGCATGGAGAACTCGGCGATGCACGTCGTCATCGACGCGGCCTCCATCGACACCGGGGTCCAGATGCGTGACGACCACCTGCGGTCGGGCGACTTCCTCGACGTCGGCGCCTACCCGACGCTGGAGTTCTTCAGCGAGCGCTTCGCGCACCGGGGCGGCAGCCGGTGGGCGGTCACCGGGGCCCTCACCCTGCACGGAGTGAGCCGCACGGTCACCCTCGACACCCAGTACCTGGGCCTCGGCAACGGCCTGGAGGGCGAGACGCGGGGCGCCTGCCGCGCCAGCACCGAACTCCACCGGGAGGACTTCACCCTCACCTGGCAGACGCTGCTCGCGCGAGGGATCGCGGCCGTCGGGTCCAGCATCAGCATCGACCTCGACATCCAGATCGTCCCGAAGAGGAACTGAACCGTCCCGAGGGAGGGCCGAACCGTCCCGAGGGAGGGCCGGACCCGCCCCGAGGGGAGCCGAAGAGTGCAGAGGGGGAGCCGGCCCGTCCCGGGGAAGAGCCGGACCGGGCTGAGCTGTTCCAAGGGGGAGCCGAAGAGTCCCGGGGGAGAGCCGAGGGGTGCGCGCGACCGGGCCGGGCGCGTTCCCGGGCCCAGGGGCGCGTCCGCTGGAGGGGCCGCGGGCACCGCCGACCCCACCGGGTCAGGGGGTCACGGGGCTTCGAGCCAGCCCTCGTACTCGGCCGCCAGCGCGTCCAGGGCCGACGGGTCGAGCCGGCCGTCCGGGTCCTCCACGACGACGAGCCACTGGGCGTCCTCGGCGTCGTCCTCCCCGGCGAGGGAGTCCCGTACGAGCTGGGGTTCCTCGGCGACGCCGAAACGGTCGGGAAGCTCCCCGGCGACCTCCTCTGCGGCGTCGCGGTCGGGAAGTACGAGTACGTGTCGTCCACTCACCCCGCCATTCTCGCGTGCCGCCCGGAACGGGGTGTCAGTGGCCCGTGGGATGCTGGATCGCGATGGCCACCAGAAAGACTTCCCCCGACGACCTCCTCGGCCCCGTGACGCTCGCGGTGGGCCAGGAGGACCTGCTCCTCGACCGTGTCGTCCAGGAGGTGGTGGCGGCCGCCCGCGCCGTCGACGCCGACACGGACGTCCGTGACCTCACGTCCGACCAGCTCCAGCCAGGTGCGCTCGTCGAGCTCACCAGCCCGTCGCTCTTCGCCGAGCGCAAGGTGCTGATCGTGCGGAACGCGCAGGACCTCTCCGCCGACACCGTCAAGGACGTCAAGGCCTACCTCGGCGACCCCGTCGAGGACATCTCCCTCGTCCTGCTCCACGCGGGCGGCGTCAAGGGCAAGGCCCTGCTCGAGGCCGCGCGGAAGGCCGGTGCGCGGGAGGTGGCCTGCCCCAAGACGACGAAGCCGGCGGAGCGGCTGACGTTCGTGCGGCAGGAGTTCCGGGCGCTCGGGCGTTCGGCCACTCCCGAGGCCTGCCAGGCCCTGGTCGACTCCATCGGCAGCGACCTGCGCGAGCTCGCGTCGGCGGTCGCGCAGCTGACCGCCGACGTCGACGGCACCATCGACGAGGCCGTCGTCGGGCGGTACTACACCGGCCGCGCCGAGGCCTCCTCCTTCAACGTCGCCGACCGCGCCGTCGAGGGGCGGGCGGCGGAGGCCCTCGAAGCCCTGCGCTGGTCCCTGTCCACCGGCGTCGCGCCCGTCCTCATCACCAGCGCGCTCGCCCAGGGCGTCCGTGCGATCGGCAAGCTCTCCTCGGCCCGCGGCGGCCGCCCCGCCGACCTCGCCCGCGAGCTGGGCATGCCGCCCTGGAAGATCGACCGCGTCCGCCAGCAGATGCGCGGCTGGACCCCCGACGGCGTCTCCCTCGCCCTCCGCGCCGTCGCCGAGGCCGACGCCGGCGTGAAGGGCGGCGGCGACGATCCCGAGTACGCCCTCGAGAAGGCCGTGGTCGCGGTCGCGCGTGCGGCAAGGATGCGGCGGGACTAGACGAGTAAGTCCGAAGTTGGTCAGTGGTCGTAGGCGGTAAGTGACCTGGTCAGCGGTGTTCCGTTGGTCCGGTTGTGCCAGATGACTGCGGTCAGGGCGAGGATGCGTTGTCCGACGCGGGCCAGGACTCCGGCGGGGGTCCTGGCTCCGTGGCGTTCGAGGTCGAGCTGGCCCTTGAGGGTGTCGTTGACCGACTCGATGAGCTGCCGGATCGGTTTGAGCAGGTGCTCCCCGGGCCGGGGCTTGAG